>CAZRGL010000561.1:0-7301 GCA_964599485.1 uncultured Polyangiaceae bacterium | reverse complement strand
GTTCAAGCGGGCATACAAGGACGGCTCCACGGCCGTCGACCTCGAGCCCTTCGACCTGCTCGCACGCATCTGCGCCCTCATCCCGCCACCGCGCCTGAACATGGTCCGCTACCACGGGGTGCTGTCCTCCCGCGCCAAGCTCCGAGCCGAGGTCGTGCCGAGCCCACCCGAGCCCGAGCCCGACCCCCTGCAGCTGCAGGCCGAGCTTCCCCTGTGCGTGGAGCCCGACCAGCCACCACGGCGCAAACCCTGGGCCTGGCTGCTCAGCCACGTCTTCCGGAGCTGAGTCCCGGGCGGGCGCCCGATTTGTGAAGGTGTAACTCGAGGTGCGCCACGCGGTACTGCTAAAGCGCCCACGGGCGTTGAGGCCGGCGTGTCTTGGTGTTCCGAACCCGTCACGGAGCTTGGTCCGGGAGGGCTGCGAATTTGCGACTGGTGACGTTGGGGTTACCGCCCCGCGATCCCGTTTAGAAGATTGCCCAAAATCGCACCTCCTACACCCGTGGGCTTGTTTTTCAACAAGGAGAGTGTGGAGATGTCGAAACGACAACGCAAGCCGAAGAGTCCGCTCGAGGTACAAAACCCAAATGCCGCCGGCATCGATATCGGGAGCCGCGAGCATTGGGTTGCTGTCCGAGGGGATTGCGCGAACGTGCCCGTGAAGCAATTCGGAACGTTCACCCATGAGCTGCATCAACTGGCCAACTGGCTGAGCGAGCGTGGCGTGACGATCGTGGCGATGGAGTCAACGGGGATCTACTGGGTGCCGTTGTAAGAAATCCTCGAAGAGCGTGGCTTTGAAGTTCTGTTGGTGAACGCGGCTCACATACGCAACGTGCCCGGACGCAAGAGCGACGTCATCGACTGCCAGTGGATTCAGCAGTTGCACATGTGCGGGCTGTTACGAGGCAGCTTCAGGCCACCCGCTGAGTACGTTGAGCTACGCCACTACATGCGTCAGCGCCTGATGCTCACACAGTGCTGCTCGGCACATTCAGCACATGCAGAAGGAGCTGCAGCTGATGAACATTCAGCTTCATCACGCCGTCAGCGACATCACAGGCAAGACTGGGATGTTGATCGTGCGTGCCATCGCGAACGGTGAACATGATCCTGAAAAGCTCGCACAACACCGCGACGGACGCTGCAAGGCCACCGAAGAGACCCTCGCCGATGCATTACGGGAAGAGCCCAAGTTTGACGTTCGCGCACCGCTTCATCGGATCACCGGTGGTGTTGACCTCACGCAGATCCCCGGCATTGCCTCGCTCTCTGCTCTGCAGCTGTTTGCTGAAATCGGTCCCGACATGAGCCGCTGGCCAAGCCAGAAGCACTTCGCATCGTGGGCGTCGGTAGCGCCCGGTACGAAGATCACCGGCGGCAAAGTGATCAGCTCACGCCGTCGCTCGACAAAAAGCCGCGTCGGTACGATTCTCCGTCAGGCCGTTGTCAACGTCGGCCGAACGGACACCGCACATGGTGCCTTCTATCGCCGAATTTCTGCCAGGGCAGGAAAAGGCAAAGCGGTCGTCGCCACCGCACGCAAAACTGCGTGCGTCGTCTACAACCTGCTCAAACACGGCGGAGAGTTTCGGGAGATCGGGCGCGAGGAATACGACAAGCGTTACCGCTCCCGTCGCATCCGCACCATACGCAAGCAGGCGAAAAAGCTCGGCTATGAACTCATTGTGGCCGAGCATGACCAAGGAGTTACTTAGAAGAGGCACGGAGATTTTCTTGGCTTGGCAATCCGCTTCTTTCCTCGATAGTGACGAGAAGCGCTGACCCACGTTTCCGCTCGCGTTTGTGGCGAAGGGATGAAGCTCGGCTTTGCCTCTCCCCTCTGTGCCTCCGTGCCTCAGTGGTGAAAAAAATGCGGCGAACGCCGCCCGATTCGCCACCCACCGATTCGCCACCCACCGATTCGCCACCCACCGATTCGCCACTCGCCGCTAGGGCTTCAACTTGGCCACAAAGCCATCGCGGCCCTCAGACTCGAGCTCGCCGCCGCCGAAGTCGATGCATCCTTCGAAGCTCCCGCCAACGATGATGTCTCCACTGGAGTTGGCGATGCTCGACGCCTCATCATTGCCCGCGCCGCCATAAACAGCGCTGAAATTAGGGTTCCCCAGACCGTCGAAGCTTGCCACGAACACATCCCGTCCGCCGGCCGCGCTGAGGATCGGCTGGCCCTTCCCGAAGCGCGCTTGCCCCTCGATGAAACCCGTTAGCTGGATGTTGTAGGAGTCGTCGACGCTGACGGCATGGGCGCGCTGGATCTTGTCGTCTCCGAAGCGCTGTCCCCAGGCCAGCGTGCCGTCGCCGACCGTGCGCACCAAAAACACGTCGTCCAAGCCGTTACCGCTCAGCGTGATGTCTCCGAGTGGAATCTCACCGGTGAAATGCCCGGTGAAAAAACGACTGTTGTCGGTGCCCACCGCTAGTGACGTGCACACCTGAGCTTGCGAGTCGCCAAACCCGAACACGCTGCCGCTGCCGCCATCCTTGGCCATTTGGATCAAGAACCCATCGCTGCCACCTTCTGATTCGACGGGCTCGATGCTGTCTTCTGGATCGACGTCGATGTCTCCGAAGAAGAAGCCCACCAACAGATCTTCGCCGCTGGGTGAGGAGCTGACATCGAGGCCGCGCTGCTGGGCGTCGTTGCCCAGCTGGTGCGAGTAGGCGTGGGTGTCGTCGTTCATCCGCAGAATGAACGCGTCGTCGCCGCCAGCTGTGGGCAATGGGCCACCCTTGGCGAGCGAGGGTTCGCCTTGGATGTAGCCGGTGACCAAGATGTTGCCCCCGCCGTCGACGTGGACGGCCGAGGCGACTTGATCGCTGCCGTCGCCCCAGCTCGATGCCCAGCGAAGGCTCCCATCCGACGCGAGCCTTGCAACGAACATGTCGAGTCCTCCGCTGCTCTCCTCCGGGTTGCCTTCGTAGTATTCGATGGTGTCCGTGTAGGAGCCGGCGACCACGATATCGCCTTGTGCAGCGGCCGCGACATCGTGGATTTTCACGTCGGCCGCACCAGGGAAGATGGTGGTCCAGGCCCACTGCCCATCGGCCTCGAAGCGAACGATGAACCCCTCGGTGCCGCTGTCGGTCGCGGGATGGACGTCATCATCGTCGTCGATTTCCAGCGTTTTGCTGTACCAGCCCACTGCGATGACTTCGCCCTTTTCTCCCACAGCGACGCCGCTCACTACTTGCTCGCCTTCGCCCGAAAGCGCGACCTGCCACAAGTAGTTTTGCTGCGCTGGTGAGCCGCAGCTCGAAGTCTCGCCGGCGTCGGTGTCGATCTCCAGGTCGGCGAGCCCCGCCGCCATGTGGCAGCCGCTGCTCATTGCCACGATCGGCAGAGCAAAGGCCATAGCCCAACGCGACCTATGCTTTCCTGCAGCTTGCTCGCTCATGCTCGTTCGCCCACCTAGAAGCGCCCGGTCAGTCCGATCGAAGTCGGCCCGAGCATCGGCTCGAGCTGCAAGCCAGTTTGGGCCTTTTCCGTGCTATCGGCCGGCGCGCTGTCGCTCATGGTGAACAGGGCGATCACCCCAAAGAGCGTGCCCACGCCGCCCACGATGAAGCCCACGTTGGACACATTGGCAGCCAAGGTGGCGCTGTCGATGTTGTCCTGCTCGCTCGCGGGGCATTGGCCTGGCTCTGGGCAGGTATCCGAGAGCTGAGAGGTCGCGTCGAGCGACACGATTCCGGCCACAGCCCCTGTGGCCAGCCCTGCGGCGCCAATCCCGAAGCCGACCCAAGCAGCGATCGGTATTCCCCCGCCGCTGCTCGGCTCGTCTCCGCCTCCCGGGGGCGCAGGCCCAACGACGGTGATGTCGTCATCGGGCTTGTTGGGGGGCGGAGCGTTGGGATCCACCTTCATCTCGAGCGCTACTGATTTGGTCTCGCTCTCGGCGAGCGAAACAGTGGCAGTCGCGTCGAAATAGCCAGGCGCGCTCGCGACGACTTTGTGCTCGCCCGGGTTGACCGGTCGGGGAAACTTGTGGGCCCCAGCGCTCAGCGCTTGGCCATCGATCGTCAAGCTCGGCTCGATCTTGTCGGCCAGGCCGCTGAGCGCGAAGGTCAGCGAGGGGATCCGTTTGCTGAGCTTCTGTGCTTGTACATCGGCGGCAGCGCGCGCTTCGGCCAGCGCGTCCGGCTCGTCGGGGTACTTGGGTGAGCGCACGGCGCGCAAGTAGACGTCACGCGCCTCGAGCAGCTTGCCCATGGCCAGGTAGGTCTTGGCAACTTCGAGCGCAGTGGTCGACACGCCGATTAGTTTGTCGGCCGCCACATACTTTTCGAGTGCTTCGGCGAGCTTGCTGTCGTTGAACAGCACGTCTGCTTCGTCCATGAGCCGGCGGGCCAGCTCCTTGTCAGCAGCACTGAGCTTGCTCGGATCCTTGGCGTGCACCTCGGCTGCCATTGGCAGCTGAAGGGCAACGAGACACAGCGCCCACAAAATCCCGCGCATTGCGCTCCGAGCTGTGTCGAGGCGACGTTTGACGCGCGCCCCGCTAGAAACCGCGGTCCTTGGTGGTTGGTGTGGTCGTGGCATTGGCCGTCGTCGTCTTGGTCGTCTTGGTTTTCGTGATGGTGGCTGTAGACGTCGTCGCCGGTTTGGTTCGCAGCCCGAGCCGAGGCGCTGACGTGGTGGTGGCCAGGCTAGCACTGTTACTGCTAGCGCTGGCAACCACTGTCGTCGTGGTCGGCGCTGCACTGCGACTCGCCGCTATCGTCGTGCTTTCGAGCCCAGGACTACTTGCGCTCGGCTCACCAGCGACCAGTGGGTTGCTCGTGCTTGCGCTCGCCGCGGACGCAGGGCTGGGGTCGTCCGAGCGGAGGGCCACGAAGGCGCCTGCGCTTATCGCGACGGCTACGAGTCCGACCGTCAAAACGGCAACCCGTCGCGACCTGCTCGGCGGCGCTGATGCTACGGAGGTGCCAGTGAACGTTGGCGTTGGACTCGTCGGATCAACCAGACCATGGCCGGTCGCGGCCGCAGCGGCGCCTTGCTCTGCGAGCAGCGGTGAGGCTTGCAAAGCAGTGTTGAGCGTTGCTGGATCTACAGGTTGGTGACCACCCGACCAGTCGGCGGTCGACAGACCGGGAAAGCTCGTGGTGGGGCTGGTCTGTCCGCCGATGGCGAGCACGAAGCTGTTGGCCATTTCCTTGGCCGAGTCGAAGCGGTCCTCGGGCTCGACCGCTAGCGCGCGTGCAAACCAACTGTCGACCGCAGGCGGCAATTCGGGGCGATAGTGAGACGGCGGCTTGAACAGCGCCGCGGCAATGGCCACGCACAACGAGCCGAGCGTCTCGCCCGCGAAGGGCACTCCGCCAGTCAGACAATGGTAAGCGACGACGCCGAGCGCCCACAGGTCACTCTTGAAATCCACGCTCTTGGCGCTCAGCACCTGCTCGGGGCGTGTTGGCTCTTGATCTGGGCTGACAGCGCTGCCTCACGGTTGAACCGCTCGGCGATGCTCGCGTCCTGCTTGATCAGCTCGGCGGAGATGAACTTGACGGCCACTCGGGTCTTGAGAGACAGGTGGTCGGCGGTCCACACGCAGCCCATGCCACCTTCGCCCAACAGCGATACGAGGCGCACGTTGGGGGTCACTAGGGTGCCGGCTGTCAGTTCCATTGGGTCCTACTACACAGCAAAGGAACATTCGATTGTAGCGTGGCGCTCCAATGACCGCCATCTATCCGCCAACGCTCACAGCCGGCAGCTGCTCAGGGGTTGCTAGGCAGCCGATCCGTCGAAAGCAGTTGTTGTTGCAATCGCTGGGCTTCCTCGGAGGCCGCTTTGTCGCTGTGACAGCCCGCAACGCCTTGATCGGCGCCGACAGCAGAGCGCGTTTCGACTGCAAGTTGCACCAGTTGCTCGGCGTCCCTCACTCCCCGTTGCCCCAAGATTTGCTGCTGAACGGGCGTGAGCGCGTCGCTCTTGGTGCTCGCGCCGCGCTGGTACTCATCCGCCTTGCCGGAGGAAAACTCCACGATCTCCTTACTGATCCGCACCGCGCACCAGTCGTGGCCGCACATAGCGCAAAAATCAGTGTCGACGTCGAGGTCCTCGTCGTGAAGCGCACGAGCCACGTCGGGATCAAAGGACAGCTCGAAGTGTTTTTTCCAATTGAGCGCTGCCCGCGCTTTGGTCAGCTCGTCGTCCCAATCGCGCGTGCCCGGGATCCCTAGTGCCACGTCAGCCGAATGCGCCGCGATCTTGTAAGCGATACAACCTTGCTTGACGTCATCTTTCTTGGGCAGGCCCACATGCTCTTTGGGCGTCACATAGCAGAGCATGCTGGCGCCATGGTACGCGGCTGCGGTGGCGCCGATGCAGCTGGTGATGTGGTCGTAGCCGGGAAAGACGTCCGTGACGATGGGCCCGAGCACATAGAACGGCGCTCCGTGGCACAGCGCCCGCTGCAGCTTCATGTTGTATTCCACCTGATCGAAGGAGACATGGCCGGGGCCCTCCACCATGACCTGGCAGCCCATTTTCCAGGCCCGCTCCGTGAGCGAGGCCAGCACTTCCAGCTCGGCCAGTTGGGCTCGGTCGCTCCCATCCGCCAGACCGCCAGGACGAAGCCCGTCGCCCAAGGAGAAGGTGACGTCGTAGCGCCGCATCACCTCGCAGATGGCTTCGAAAGCGGTGTATATCGGGTTTTCCCGCCCGTGGTGCAACATCCACTTGGCGAGCAGCGAGCCGCCCCGCGACACGATTCCGATGAGTCGGTCCTTAATCAAGGGAAGGTGCTCGCGTAGCACCCCCGCATGCACGGTGAAGTAGTCCACGCCCTGTTTGGCTTGGTGCTCGATTTGCTCGACGATGAGCGCTTCGTCGAGTTGCTCGATGCTGCGGCCGATGATCATGGAGTAAATCGGCACCGTACCGATGGGCAGCGCGCTGGCCCCCACGATGGCCTTGCGGCAAGCGTCGAGGTCGCCGCCCGTCGACAGGTCCATGACCGTGTCCGCTCCCCAGCGCTCAGCCCAGCGCAGTTTCTCGATCTCCTCCTCGATTCCGGAGCTGATCGGGGAGGCGCCCATGTTGGCATTGACCTTGGTGCGGCCGGCGCGCCCGATGCAGGTGGGATCGAGGCCTTGGGCCAAATGCAGTCGATTGGCCGGGATCACCATGCGCCCGGCGGCGACTTCCACGCGAACCTGCTCGGCGGTCAGCTGCGTCTCTCGCTCGGCTACACGCTCCATGGCAGGCGTCACGACTCCGAGCCGGGCGTGCTCGAGCTGGGTGATGGGCTCGAAGCCTTCTGGAGGCTGCCAGC
>CAZRGL010000560.1:0-7309 GCA_964599485.1 uncultured Polyangiaceae bacterium | reverse complement strand
GGCCGCTGCCAAGTAGGCGGCCGATGACGAGGCCGCTGCCAAGAAGTCCGCCGATGACAAGGCCAGTGAGGAGAAGGCCGCTTACGAGCTCAGCGAGGACGAGTCGGCTGCCAAAGACAAAGGCGATTTGGGCGAGAGCGACAAGAGCGACAAATGACGGGACCCAGGCTCGCTACGCGACTGCGGCAGCGCGCCGGAGCGTTTGTCGTCGACAACTTCTTCCGGAGCGCCTCGCTGCTCGGCAAGCTCCATCCGCGGGCGCGCCCCCACAAGCACGGCGTTTCGGTTTGTCGCGACATTGCCTACACCGATTCGGGCCTGCGGGCGCATCGGCTCGACGTCTATCGACCCCGCGAGCGAGCTGGCGCTCTGCCCGTCATCATCTATATCCATGGCGGAGGCTTTCGCATCCTGTCCAAAGATACCCATTGGCTGATGGGGCTCGCCTTCGCCCGCGCTGGCTACGTCGTGTTCAACATCAGCTATCGGCTGGCGCCGCGTTTCCCCTTTCCCGCCGGTCTGCAAGATTGCGCAGCAGCGCTCGAGTGGGTTTTGGAACATGCGCGCTCCTATGGTGGCGACCCGGACCGAGTCGTGCTGGCAGGCGAGTCTGCGGGGGCGAATCTGGTCACGGCGCTGACGCTGATGAGCTGCTACCGCCGACCGGAGCGGTGGGCCCAGCAGGTGTTCGACAGCGGTTTTACTCCTCGAGCCCTGTTGCCCTATTGCGGCATGCTGCAGGTCAGCAATGCAGAGCGCTTCAAACAGCGGCGATCCTCCATCAGCACATTCGTCAATGATCGCTTGCTCGAGGTCAGCCGTTGTTATCTGGGTAGCGATCCCCAGGGCCACGGCACGATGCTCGATTTGGCTGACCCGCTCGTCGTCTTGGAGCGGGGCGACCAACCCGACCGCCCTCTGCCGCCTTGCCTGGCCACGGTAGGTACCAAGGATCCTGTGCTCGACGATACCCGCCGCCTCGAGTCTGCGCTCAGCGCGATGGGCGTCGAGCATGAAGCCATTTACTATCCCGGTGAAGTGCACGCCTTCCACGCCATGGTTTGGCGCGACAACGCACGGCGCTGTTGGCGCGACACATTTCGTTTTCTCAATCGTTGGGTGACCTCATGACCATCTCTCGTCCCATTGTTGGCCTGCTAATCGCTGCATTCGTGATGCTGGGCTCGGCCTGCGAAGAAACGCAAAGCGACAACAAGAGCGACGCCGGCGCCGAGAAGGATGCCGGGCGCAAGAAGAACCTGCTCGATCCGGTGCTCCAAAAATCTGCCGCGGCTCGAGCGAGCGTCGCGCCGCCATCAGCAAACGAACCGCCGCCGGGTGGCGTATTTGCGGCTGGGCTGGGCGACAAGGCCCACCCGCCAGGCGCGCCTCCCAAGCTGTCGATAATCAGTGCAGGTAGCGACCCCAAGATGTCGCTCAAGCCGCTCTTGGCGATTGACAAGCGGGTCACGATCAGGGTCAAGCCGGTCAAGCAAATCGGTCGAGCAAAGAGGCCGGCGATCATCTATACGCTGGCAATTCGGACACGCAGCGGCGAGGACGGCAAAAAGAAGCCGAAGAAGGACCCGAAGCCGTCGGCGACAGCTGCGGCGACGGCAGCGCCAGCAGCGGGGCCGACCGTTCTCGTAGCGGTCGTGAAAGCGGTCGACAATACGGACAAAGGCAATATTGCGCAGAAGACCGACGAGCAAATCAGCAAGCTCGTCGGCTCCCGTATCACAGCCGATCTGACCGCGTCCGGCTCGATCATGAACCCGCGTACGAAGGTTTCAAAAAAAGCCGAAGGGGTCGGCCATTTGCTCGAATCCTTGGTCGAGTCGCTCGAGCTCCTGCTCAGTCCTGTGCCGAGTCAACCGGTCGGGCTGGGTGGACAGTGGATGGCGACTGATCGCACCAAGATCGGCGGAATGGAGCTGATTCGCTATCGGGTAACTCGTGTGGAGAAGGTCGCTGGGGACAATTTCGCGCGCAAGGTCGACATTCGGCACTACGGTGCCAGTGAGTCAGCAGTGCCGGCCGGTCTCGATCCAGCTGCCGGGTTCATCATTGCCAAGCTCGATTCCTTTGGCCACGCCAGCTACACGCGCACGGCCGGCCAGCTCTTGCCTAGTAGCGGGCAGGTCCAGCTTCCTTTGGTCGCCCAGCTGGCCAGTCCGAAACAGCAGGCTGCCGGTGGCATCATGCAGCAGGTCTTGACCAGCGAGATCGTGGCGGCGCCCAGCAAAGACAAGAAGTAGGTACGGGCACGAACAAGGCGCGCAGCAGGTTGCGTGGCTGGTGAGGCTGCGTGGGTACACGCGACGATGGCGGCGGAGCGTCGCTCGAGCTCATAGCCCGCGGATCGCACCGAAAAACGGGGCGTTGCCGTTGGCGCCGATGGCTTGTTCAGGTCGCGGGTTCGACCACCAGTTCTGCAGGTAGTCGCGGTGGACCAACAAGCGGGCCAGATCGATTCCGGCCGTCACGCCGAAGGCGCGCCCGTCGGAGCTGCCCACGGCGCCCATGACGGCTAGCTGCAAGCCGAAGGGACCACCGAGCACTGCTTCGCCGATGAACCCGGCTGAGGTGGCTCCGAAGGTGCGCACGTAGCCGCCGGCGTCGAGGGCGAACCCGAACATGCCGGTCTGGAATCCTCGGGTGGCAAAGCGCGCCATCGTTGCCAAATCGATGCCGTGGTCAAAAGCGGGTTGAAAGCGAAACAGCCCGCCGAACACGAAGGGCTCCGAGTCGCTGCTGCCTACGCCCATGTCAATCGTCATGGTCGGCGCGAAGGTAAACTCGCTGCTGCCGTTGCCATCCCAGCCGATCATGCCGCCGCCGACGTGGGCCCAGCCGCTGACATCTGCAGAAGCCGGTTGAGACGCGCAGAGCAGCGCGGCGAAGGCGGCGCCCGCAAAAACGGCTCGGCGTCTGTAACTCGACATTGTCCGCGGCGTAGCACGAGATGGTGGCGAAGGGCAGTGTGGCGAAGGTTCTGGGTGGAGAACTTTCCACCATGCCGGGCTGGGTGTTACTAGTAGTTGAGCATGGTATTGCCGCTTCCCAAGCTGCGCGTAGCTGCCCGCGAGCTGTCCTCTGTGGCGCGTCATGCCTTCATGCCCGCGGAGCGCCGCCGCCATGAGGCGCTGCCGAGCAATCTTCAGCCTGATGACGATGTGGTGGTGTGCTTGCACGGGCTCCTCGGTGATCCAAAAGCATGGCGCCCCCTGCGCAGGCGTCTCGATCGACATGAGCGGCTGCACACGGTGACGATGCGTCATGCGGTGGGGTCGCCGGTACGCGTGTTGGCCCGCCAGCTCGGCGAGCTGCTGGCCGAGCTGCCCAGCGCATTGCGCATTCATTTGCTCGGGCACAGTTTGGGTGGAGTGGTGGCGCGCTACTTCGTGCAAAAGCACGACGACCCGCGCGTCGTTCAGACGATTTCTCTGGCTTCGCCTTTTGCCGGGGCCGGTGCTGGGATGATCGGGGCGAAGCTCGGTATCGAGCTGGCGGCCGAGTTGTCACCGGGTAGCCCCTTGTTGCGTGAGCTCGTGATGGGCTCGAAGAGGAGGCTCGGGTTGCCGCACCTGTCCATCGTGGCGGAGCAAGACGGGGTTCTTTCGGCGCCGCTATCGCATGCCCTGCCTGGGGGCGAGGTGGTGCGGGTACAGGCGGTTGGGCACAACGCTTTGCTTTTTGATGAGGGTGTGGCCGTGCAGATCGAGCGGCGGGTGCTCGAGCATATATTGCGTCGTTCGCGTTGAGAGGCCGCGAAGCGATCTGCGTCGGGCTCTGGGTGTCACGAGGCCGATCTGACGCGACGAGGCAAGTTGAACAACGCGGCCCCGCGCAGCTGCATCCGCAGGCGCTCACATTCGACCTGCGCGCTGCTCGCAGGGAGGTTTGGCTACGGCAAAGCGCTGCCCCATTGAGGGGTGCGATCGCGAGGGGGCCGCTGTGATCTCGGGCACGGACAGCAGCCGTCTGGAGCTTCGTTGCAGCTGGGGTGGTCCGCTGGGAAACACTCGGGATTGTGGCGGCAAGCGTCGGTCGTGCCGTAGCGACGGCGCTCGGTGGGCTTGTAGGTGACTCCCTTGTAGAGTGCCCAGCCCAAGATGCCGCCGGTAGCGAGCGCGACATCGTCTCCGGAGGGAGCGACGACCTTGCTGGGGCGCTCGGTCGCAGGATCGCCGACTCTGATGCACGCTCCAAGGAACAAGATCATCAGCAGCAGCGCTCTTTTTTGGGTTACCCGCCTCATCATCTCAATAAGCGCGATTCGCCCTCAGGGCGGGCCAGCGGGCCGACCGACAGTGAGGCTATGAGGATGAAAGCTCATTGGCTGGCCTCTCCTTTAGTCGCGCAACATAAAGCTCAACAGCTTCTGCGAATCTTCATGTACGGCGACCGAGGTGTACAACAAGACGACCCTCGAGCTGCTCAAAGCATGGCAGAAGCAACACTGCGAGCATGCCAATTGTCCGTCTGCCAGTTGTCCGCATGACTTCCTCGACAACAGTGCTTGCTGGCGGAACAACAGTGCCAAGCAAAGAGTTGGGTCTGAAACCGATATGGTTTGCACGCTGGTGCGTTTGTACCTCGTGCCTACGCGAACGATGCTCGTCTCACTTGCAGTTGCGGATGCTGCGCTCGCCGAAGTTGGCGAAAGCTGGACAGAGCTGTTGTCCCGGAAAGTGGCGGGTCCGGTCGCTTGGGCGGCACTGATCGAGCAACATCAGCGGCGCGTCGTGGTGGCGCTACTGGCGCGTGGTATCGGGGTCGAGCAAGCCAAGGAGCTGGCCCAAGAGGCCTGGCTGCGACTCATGCAGCGGCATCGAGCGGGGAAATTGACCCAGCTTCGACTTCCTGGCCTCGCCATCAAGCAGGCTCTCTTCCTCGCCAAAGACCAAGCGCGCAAACGGTGGCGCACCACTTCGTTGCAAGCGCCTTCGATGTCAGGCTCGGACCCAGCGAACGGCGGGGCGGCCACGCTGTCCGATTCGACTGCGGGTTGGGATCTGGAGGACCAGCTGGTGGCTCGCAGCGAGCTGCGCCGCGTGCAACGCGTGATCGCTGACAGCTCCCCAAGAGCACGGCGGGTCTTTCGCTTGCTACATGGCCAACCACCGATGACTCAGTCGCACCCTCGGCACGCTCCGCGAGCGTCATGGAGACGAGCTGAGAGTCGTTTTTCGCCAGCTGCCGCTGCCTTTCCACGCGCAGGCTCGCCCGGCCGCATTGGCAGCGCTGGCGGCCGACCGTCAAGGCGCGTTCAGCGCGATGCATCGACTGCTTTTCGCACGCCAAGCTCAGCTGGCCCAAGCGGATCTGACAGCCTGGGCCGGCGAGCTCGGCCTGAACGTTCGCGAGTTCGAGCGTGATCTAGCTGATCCCGAGTTGCAGCAGCTGATCGAGGCGGATCTGAAGGTTGCCAAGCGTTTCGGAGCCCGCGGGACGCCCAGCGCCTTCATCAATGGGCGGCGCGTGGTGGGCGCTCGGCCCGTGGGCTTCTACTCGAAGATGATTGCCGAAGAACGGCAAGTCGCTGTCCGCTTCGCCGCTGCCAGACGCCCGTCCGGCGTCACCCTCTATGAGGCCATGAGCGCTGAGTGGACCTCGCCGGGCAGTGAGCCGAAACCGTCCGCGACGACCCATTGACCCAGTTGCTACTCGCGCAACAAGAAGCGGGCGTCGCGGGCCGCGCCGGTCTCGCTGCTCAAGCCCGTTGCGCCATCGTTGGGTCCGGGAGGGGGAGTCAATACGCCGTCCAAACGGCGATACGGTCCGTTTGGCAACGCGAAAGTATGTGGCGAGGTGGTCATGTTCAACAGCACCAGGCCGCGGTCGAACTGGCGGAAGAACAGATCGGCGCCGCCCGGACGTAGCACGACGTCGTCGATCCACACAGCGCCGGCCTCTTCACCGATTCTGATGGCAAGAGTCGCCTTTTGAGCGGGTCCGGCTGGCACTTGCACCGGGACGAAGTACTGCCGCCAATAGCGGGTGAGCTGAAAGTCGTTCGAGGGCCCCTTGTTGATCCCCACTTTCATCCCCGCGGTCAGCTCGGGCGCGTCATACAGTGGCGCCGCTTTGGCCCAGAAGCTGAGCGTATGCTCGCCCTCGGACAAGGTGGCCAGCGTTTCGAAGCTGAGCTTCACGTTGCGCGCATTGGGATTCGGGTACGCGACGGAGCTGACTTGGCTCACGTCGACGCGCAGCGCTACAGCCCCGCCGCGGGCGTCAGGATCCGCGGTCGGCCCGGTCGCCGAGGCCCCCTTCTTGGTCGAGACGAGCCACTTTGCGACGCCACTCTCGAAGCTGCCATCGGGGATGGCGATGGGGTCGCCGAGTTGAACGGTCAGGCGCTCGAACCGACCCTTCGGTCGTCCTAGGTAGCCCGGTTGATTGAGCGCGCCACCAAGGTGCTCGTCCCATTCGTAGTGCTGAGCGGTATGGGGCAGCGTGTCGGGCTCGGTCGAGTAGGCGTGGTAGAAGCCGAGCAAGGCGGCGGCAGCTGCACCGACACGAAAGCGGTAGTCATTTGGTCCGGCTGCCTCGTGGGACCAGCCCTCGGGGAGCACAGTCGAGGTGCCGTTCCACACCGAGGTGTTGTCCTTGGTGTACAGGTAGGCCATGCGCGGATAGGGCGATTCGATCTCCTTCCACAGTTTGGCCTGGTCGAAGCTGCCGGCGAAACCATCGTAGTTGCCGAACTTGGGGAAGCCCTCTGCCTCGAAGCCATTGGTGTGGATGTAAGCGCGCTGTCCGTTGGAGGTGTTGCTGTCCGCCAACAAGATCTTCTGTGGGCCGACCGCCTGTCGCAGCAGCTTCAACCACTGAACGACACCCAGGCCGAAGGAGTTCTGGTTGTCGATGACGCAGCCATCCGGCTGTAGATCGTTGTCGCAGTCCAAGCCGCGGTCATCCGCGTTGGCGCAGCGCGAATGAACAAACCACAACCCGACGTCGAAGGTCATTCCGTCGAGCTGGAACAGCTCGTCTTCGAACAACCCGGCGTACAGGTTCGCCATCACGTCGCTGGCGCGCTGACCCGCGACCTCGGGACAGTGAAGCGATAGGTTGTAACGGACGGCGTTGGCGTTGAGCGTGCTGGCGTGAGGAGCGACCGTGCTGCCAGCGAGGAACGCCCGGCCGCCGGGCGGATCGGTTGCGTACTGGGCGCGTTCGATCTGAAGCGCGTCGCCGTCGCAGCTGGTGCTCTCAGAGGCGAGCCCAACCACACGGGCCCCTTCGGTGACGCTCCAATCGGCAAGACCCGCCCGCAGTTGTAGGATGTCGTCCTTTCGGA
>CAZRGL010000559.1:4368-7319 GCA_964599485.1 uncultured Polyangiaceae bacterium | reverse complement strand
GGTCAGCTGTACGAGCACGGCCAGACCGATCACCAAAACCATCAGCAAAACGGTATTGAGCACCGCGCGGCTGAACAATGGCCGCGGTTTCTTGCTCTTGCTGGAGCGCTTGTCTCTGCCCACGAGCACGGCCACGGCTGAGGCCGAGGTCAACAGAGCGATGGCACAACCAGCGGCAACGGCCTGAGCAAAAACAGCACGCGTCGGGTCGGCGACGCGCCACGCCAACACCAAACAGACGAGCGCACACCCAGCACCCACGACCGAGATGCCCACGGCATACCTGGGCGGCTGGCGCCGCGGCTTGAGCCCCGTCGTCCGGCCCGCTGGCGCTGTTTTGAGCTGGGGATCGGGAACGCTCCATGGGTGTGACCAAGCCACCGCGAAGACACCCCAGGCCAGCCCGCCGAGCACGCCTCGGAATACGTCGATGCTGGACAGTACGCCATCGCGGGAAGCCAGCGCCCAAGCGAGCAAACAAGCGCTGACGAAAGCAGTGAGACCAACATGGCGCGCGTTGCGATGGTTGCGGGCGAACAGCTGCGGTCCGGCCACGCCCGGAAGGATGGCCAAAAACACCACCAAGCGGGTGAACAGTCCGGCTCGGGCGGCGAATCCCAGCGGCAGCACCGTGATGACCCAGGCGCCCACTGCGGCAAGGGTGCAGCGCAAGGTGGCTGAACGGGTGCGCAACTGGTGGGCGAGCCGTTCCGGAACCACCGAGCGAGGCGCTTCTTCCTCTTCCTCGCCAACAAGGTCGCTGTCGTCCAGCGGCTGTTGCTCGATTGGATCCGCGCCCGCCACCCCAATCCCCCTCACGCCCTGTTCGGCCCCGGCCCCAACTGGGCGAGTTGTTGTTGGGTTGATTGTTGTTGGTCCCGCGACTCCTCGTCGTGCCGCTCCACGGCATGCTCCAGGCCAAGCGCCTCGAGCAGACTGGTGTCCAGCAGGTGGGTTGGCTTCACGGTGCCGATGGCTGTCATCAGGGTGCCACGTAGTCCAGGATTGTGCCGTTCGAGCTCGGCGAGAAGGGCGCTGACGCGCGCCCGCTGGCTCTCTTGCTCGGCGCACAATCCGCAAGGAACGATCGGGTAGGCCCGCAACTGGGCATAACGGGCGATGTCGTCTTCGGCGCAGTAGGCAAGCGGGCGAATGACGATCAGATCGCCAGCGTCGTTTTGCAGCTTGGGAGGCATCGCTTTGAGCTGCCCTGCGAACATCAGGTTCAACATCAGCGTGACGATGACGTCATCGCGGTGATGCCCAAGGGCGATCTTGTTGCAGCCTAGCTCGCGGGCGGTCGAATAAAGAATGCCCCGCCTGAGCCGTGAGCACAGAGAGCAGGTGGTCTTTCCCTCGGGGATCTTCGACTTGACGATCGAGTAGGTGTCCTCGCTGACCATATGGAAGCTCTGGCCCTGCGCAGCCATGTAGTCGCTGAGCACTTCGCGCGGATAGCCGGGATGGCCTTGATCGATGTTGACTGCAATCAGCTCGAAGCGCACGGGTGCGCGGCGGACCAAATCAGCGAGTAGCTCGTGCAGGACATAGCTGTCCTTGCCACCCGAGACCGCGCAGAGGATGCGGTCCCCCTCCGCGATCATCGCGAATTCGGCGATGGCCTGCCCTATTGCCTTCGCTAACTTCCTTCGAAGCGACCGTTCCAGGGCAGGCATGGGTCGGGAGAAGCGTCGAGCAGCAGCGTGCGCTAGCTGGTCTCGCTGGTCTCGGCAGGTGGCTCGCTGCCGGCAGCAATCAAGCTGTCGATCAACGCGAGATAGGTCAGAACGCCCTGACCGGTGCCGCCCTTGGTGTAGATGTCGTAGGCCTTGGTCGCAGTCGACGGCCCAGCAACATCCACGTGGATCCAGGGCAGCTCGGCAACGAACTCTCTCAAAAACAGCGCCGCGGTGATCGAGCCGCCCCAACGGTCGCCCATGTGCTTGATGTCCGCCCAATCGCTCTTGAGCGTCTCGCGCAAGTCCTCGACCAAAGGCATGTGCCACATCGCTTCACCGGCGCAAGTGGCTGCTGACTTGAAGGAATCGGCCAGCTCTTCGCGGTTGCTGTAGAAGGCCGAGACGGTTGGTCCCAGCGCCACCACACATGCGCCCGTGAGGGTAGCGTTGTCGAGAATGAACTCCGGCTCGAGCCCGACGGCGTAATGCAGGGCGTCGGCCAGCGCCAGCCGCCCCTCGGCGTCTGTGTTGATGATCTCGACGGTCTTTCCCTGCGCGGAGGTGAAGATGTCTCCCGGGCGATATGCGTTTCCGTCCGGCATGTTCTCGGCGCTGGCGATGATCCCATGGATCTCGGCCTCCGGTTGGGTGACCGCTACGGCGGCCATCAGCGCTACCACGTTGGCCGCGCCGCCCATGTCGCCCTTCATCTCCTCCATGCCTGCGGCGGGCTTGAGGCAGATCCCACCAGTATCGAAGGTGAGTCCCTTGCCGACGAACGCTAGACGTTTGAGCTGCTTCTTGGAGCCCGGCGGACGGTACTTGAGGTGGATCAAACGTGGGCCGCGTCTGCTGCCGCGCCCCACCGCGTCGAGCAGGGCCATACCCCGGTCGCGGATCTGCTTGGGTCCGAGCACAGAGCAGCTCAGCCCAGACGCCTTGTGTTCTTTGGCCACCTCCTTGGCAAATGCGGCCAGCGTCTCGGGGTATAGCTCGTTGGGCGGAGCGTTGATGAGATCGCGGGCCAAGCACACAGCCTCGGCGAGCTTGCGACCGCTATCGACCCGTTCACGAAGTGTCGCGTTGACCTTGGTGGTCGTGAGCACTGACACTTTGCTCAGCGGGTACTTGCTGAGCCGGTCGCCGGTCTTGAATCGCTCGTATCGATAGCCGCCCAGCACCGCTCCCTCGGCGAGCGCCCCTTCGGGCGCGACGACGTCGTGCAGCTCCGGCACGACCACCGCCATGCAGCAGCAGCGAGCCGAATATGCA
>CAZRGL010000559.1:0-4358 GCA_964599485.1 uncultured Polyangiaceae bacterium | reverse complement strand
TCTGGCTCGTGGCGGACCTCACCCAGCAGGGGACGACCACCGCCATGCTGGTGCAGCGTGCCGAATTGGCAAAGCGGGCACCTTTCGCCGCAAATCGACGCAGCCCAGCGTAATCGACCTCGGCCGGATCGCCCAAGCCTACCAGTGCCAAGCGCCCCGCCTTGATCGCCCCCCCGGTCGCGACATCGCAGAGTTGGCCCTTCTTGCCAGTGAAATCGCTACGCTTGAGCGCCTTGCCAACGTTCTTCACCTGCTTGGCGAGGTCTTTGAGGATGCCTTTGCGGCGAGCGCCTGCAGAGATGCCAACAACGACGAGATCCGACGAAATTTGCAACGGATCGGACGCAGAGACGGAGATCTTGAGAGCCATGTACCTTCCTTCGCCCGGTATGTGGGCGCACTACGCTCGGGCGACTCCCGGCGACGGGTGCACTCCGAGGGGTGGCGCATCTAAGCACATCGCGTGCGTCAGGTCGACAGCCTTTCAGGGACCTGTCGCCGGCTGTTGTGAGCACTTCAGACGCCGCGAACGCGCGGTCCCCAGACAAGCTTGTGAAGCTGGAGATTGAGTCGGACAGGCGCCCGATCTTCGAGGAGCCAGCTGACCAACTGGCGCGCATCCAATTGCCCAAGCACCGGCGAGGCCAACAGGGCCACACCACTGCGGCCCAGATCATGGTCGGCGATCATCTGGCACATCCAGTCGAAATCCGCCCGGTCCGTCAGCACGAACTTGATTTCGTCACGCGGACCGAGCCGGGACAGGTTGTGGAGCCGGTTGCGGCGATGCTCGCCGGAGCCGGGAGGCTTCAAGTCCATGATGATGTGGACGCGTTGGTCGACGTTCGCGATATCCGCTGCGCCGCTCGTCTCGAGCAGCACCGTTCGGCCCGCGTCGCACAGCTCGGTCAGAAGTGGCAACGCGCCAAGCTGCAGCAAGGGCTCGCCACCGGTGAGCTCGACCAGCTCGGTATTGTGCTCGAGCGCGGCGGCGAGCACCTCGGCGCGACTCATCGTCGTGCCACCATCGAAGGCCTCGGGGGTATCGCACCAGCGGCACCGCAAATCGCAACCCGTGGTCCTTATGAAGGTGCAGGGCAAGCCAGCGAAGGTCGACTCACCCTGGATGCTGGCATAGATCTCGTGAATCAGCAGCGTCTCGCCGCTCACACCCGACCCTCAGCTTGCGGAGCGCTAGGAAGAAACTCCAGTGAGATGTCGGCCGCGGGCGCTGAATGGGTCAGCGCGCCGACGCTGATGACATCCACGCCTGCTTCGCACAGCTCGGCGATACGCTCGAGGGTGATCCCACCGGAAGCCTCGATGATGGGACCGCGGCCCCCACCACGCGTGGCCACGACGCGCGCTACTGCTTGGACAATCGTGGGCGTATCCATGTTGTCGAGCATGATGATGTCAGCATGGGCAGCCAGCGCCTCGTCGAGCTGAGACAAGGTGCCCACTTCCACTTCGATTCGGCTGCTGTGGGGTGCGTAGTCGCGAACCCGCGCGATGGCCTCGCCGATCCCCCCGGCGGCAACGATGTGGTTGTCTTTGATCATCACGGCGCTACCGAGGTTGTCACGATGATTGTGGGCGCCGCCCGTGCGTACGGCGTAGCGTTCCAACAGCCGCAGGTTTGGCGTTGTCTTGCGGGTGTCGCACACGCGGGTCGGACTCCCAGCCACTATGGCATCCGCATAACGTCGGGCCACGGTGGCAATTCCGCACATCCGCTGAGTGAAGTTGAGCGCCACGCGCTCAGCCATCAACAAGCTGCGCGCCCGGCCTCGGACCACCCAGAGCACCTCGCCTGCTCGTACCCGCGCCCCGTCGGATTGCAGCACCTGCAGCTGGGTGTCGGGATCGACCAGCTCGAAGCAACGCTTGAACACCATCGCGCCACACGCCACGAGGTCGTGGCGAGCCACTGCTTGGGCCTTGGCGTCAACATCAGCCCTCACACATGCTTCAGTGGTCAGATCGCCGCTGAGCAGGTCCTCATCGAGGGCGCGGGCAATGATCGGATCGATGGCGCGCAGCTGAAGCATCAGAATTGTATTACCGCGCCTGCCCAGGTGAAGCCGCTACCAAAAGCTGCGCTCAGCACGGTGGCGCCGGCGAGCCGCCCATCGGCGAAGCTCTCACTCAGCCCGATTGGGATCGTCGCCGCGGTAGTGTTTCCGTAGCGCTCGATGTTGTGAACCACCTTCTCCTGAGGGATTTCGAGGGCCGCAGCGACGAACTGATTGATGCGCATGTTGGCCTGGTGGGGAACGAACAGATCGATGTCGTCAACCGTCATGCTGGCTTCGCTGAGCACTTCGCGGGCAACCTCAGGCATTTTGTCTACCGCCCAACGGAAGACCTGCTTGCCCCGCATGTGCGGCCACTGCAGCCCCTCGTCGAGCATCTCGTGGGTGATCCGCGGCATGTTCTTGGACATGGGTGCGGGGATCCACAGATGCTCTGCCCCTGAGCCGTCAGCATGCAATTTCACCGACAGAACACCCTTGTCTTCGTCGTCGCAAGGTCCAACCAACGCCGCACCTGCGCCATCGCCGAAAATGACCGTAACGCTACGTCCCCGCTCGGCAAACTCGATACCGGTGGAGTGCACCTCCGAGCCCACGACCAACACGTTCTGGTAGCTGCCGCAGCGCACCCAAGCGTCTGCCACGCTCAAACCGTAGAGGAATCCCGAGCATTGGTTGCGGACATCCATCGCCAGCACGCCACCCGGCACGCCGAGCTTGGTTTGCAAGAAACACCCCGAGCCGGGAAACTGAACGTCGGGGCTCAAAGTAGCGAAAATGATGGCATCGACGTCGGCGACGTCGCGTCCGGCTCGTTCGAGCGCCATTTTGCAGGCTGGCACGGCTAGATCACTGGCGCCGATGCCGCTCTCTTCGATGTAGCGGCGTTCTTTTATCCCTGTGCGCTGCTGGATCCACTCGTCCGAAGTGGGCATCAGCTGCGCCAAGTCATCGTTGGTGACCACCCTCGACGGCACGTAGTGCCCCACCCCCAGCACGTGCGAACGCTTCATGAACAACGTTTTGCACGGCTCTCTGCGCAGGTTCAAGCCCCTTCGACGGCAATTCAGCCGGGCAGTGCCGCAGCGCGTGAAGACTGGGCGGCTTAGACGCGACAATCTGTCCCACATTCAAAGCGAGGGCCACAAAATGACCGTACAGCCGTGAGATGGCGACGAAGGCAAGCGAAAATGAACGCTTGCCGTAGTAGGGTAACAACAATCGGCTAGATCATGCGTCTAATCCGATGTGAATGCCTCAGTACAGCCATATGAGAAGCTCCGGCGGCAAAAGCTGATGGATCCCAAGGTAGGCCAGGTCATCAACAACAAGTACCGCCTCGTGCGCTTGATCGGCGACGGCGGTATGGGCAGTGTGTTTGAAGCGCGGCACGAGCTGTTGGGTACGACCGTGGCGCTCAAGTTCCTTCATCCTGCGCTATCGCGCCGCAAGGGCTTGGTCGAACGCTTCCTTCAGGAGGCGCAGGTCTCGGCTCGCATCAAGAGCCCCCACGTGGTGCGCGTTTCCGATGTAGACCGCACGCCAGAAGGCCTGGCGTACATGGTCATGGAGTACATCGACGGCAAGTCGCTCCAGACCCTCTACGAGGAGCTGTACCACGCTGGCGCCCGACTCAGCTACGGCGACGCGTTCAATTACGCACTGCAGATCATCGACGGCATCACCGCAGCCCACAAGCTCGGCATCGTTCACCGCGATCTCAAACCGGACAACGTGATGCTCACCAAGGACAGCAAGGGCAACACCTTGGTGAAGATCCTCGACTTCGGTATCGCAAAGCTCAAGGCGAGCGGAGAGGTCGACCGCGGCCTGACCCGACCTGGCGTAGTCATGGGAACGCCTGAGTATATGGCGCCAGAGCAGGCCTTCAGCGCCGACAAGGTCGATGGTCGGGCCGACATCTTCTCGCTCGGTGTCATGTTTTTCGAGATGCTCGCTGGCCGTCGTCCAGTCGGCGGTGACAACGCCCACGCAATCGCAGCGCAGTACCTCGAGGGCAGCATCGCCAATCTCAAGGACCTCAAGCCCATGCTGGCCAACGAGCTGGTGATGGCGGTGCACAGGGCCATGGGCGCCAAGCCGGCAGAGCGTTTCGATACCATCGAGCAATTCCGCACGGCGGTCGAGCCATTCGCACCAGAGGGCGCAATTCCGCAGGTGTACATCACGCCGCCGCAGGCCACCGCTGACGAGCTCGCCGACACCCACAACTCCGAGAGCGGCCGCATCCCGAAAGAGGTCGTCGCCGTTGCTGCGGGCGTGAGCTTCGGCGTACTCCCCCAGGGCACGATCTACTCTTTC
>CAZRGL010000558.1:2827-7322 GCA_964599485.1 uncultured Polyangiaceae bacterium | reverse complement strand
TCGTTTTCCGCTGCGGCTGCCAAGTGGTCGTTGTTGCTAGGCACCGAGGCGAAAATGAGGGGAGCACTCGCCCCTACGGCCATCGGTTCCCGATTCGGACGCGGACCCGGACGCCGATTCGGACGCGGACCCGGACGCCGATTCGGACGCGGACGCGGACGCAGACGCCGATTCGGACGCGGACTCACAAATGGAAGAGGGCGAGACGCGGCCAGCCTGGCGATATCGGCTCAGGCTGGGAACAAGCCATGCCTACCGGCAATCCGCAGCTTGTCGAGCTCACGCTGCATGGTATCGACGACCTGGCCAGCGAGCATTCGCACTGCAGCAGGGTCGTCCGCGGCGGCCGGCGGATATCCAGGTGAAATGGGGCGCAAGATGCGGGTGTGAATCTTGACCGGCAAAGGTAGGTGGGCGATGGGCAAACCAACCGTCAGTCCCCAAGGAAGCGCCAGGGCAATCGGAAAGGTCTTGGACCGAAAGCGACGGCCGAGGCCGAGCGCCGAGGCGATCGCTTGGCCATCGGAAATCATGTACAGCGAATGATGAGCACCAGCGCTGACGATCGGCACGATGGGAACACCGCTGCGAATCGCCAATCGCGCAAAACCGGTACGCCCCGCAAAAGCGATACGGTAGCGCTGCGAGAAAGGTCGACACGCCTCTACGTCCCCGCCTGGAAACACCAACACCGCCGCACCACGCGCAAGCACCTTGGCCGCGTTGTCGTGGTTGGCTGCCAGCGCACCCATCCCGCCGAGCACCGAGCCCACCGCGGGCATGTTGAAAGCCAGATCATGAGCCAGACCGTAGGCAGCGCGTCGCGCCCCATAACGGCGCCAAAAGGCCACCATGTGGCAAATCGTGTCGGGCGTAGTCGACATGCCGTTGTGGTTGCCGACCAACAACATCGGACCATCGCCTAGCTCGGCCTCGAGCTCGGTCTCGCAGCGGAAGTACTGGTCATAAAGCAAACCGAGTAGAGGCTGGATCTGCTTGATGAACGCGATGTCGCGGGCTTCGGGATCATGAGGCCGAACAGGCCGCCGCGCCTGGCGTGTCATGGCGCCGAGCGCATCGCGAAGAGCGCTCAGAGGCGGCGGTGGCTGGTTGTCGATGCGAATCAAAGCCAGTTGCCGCCGCGCTGCTACTGATTCTTCTTCTTGCGCAGCTCGTTCAGCTTGGCGACAGCCTGGTTGCGGCAGGCGCGATCGCCGTCGTTCATGCAAATAGCCTTGAGCATCCGAAGCTCTGCCTCGGAGGCCCGGCCCGAGTGCATCTTGGCGATGAGCGAGCGCTTCTGAGACTTCTCGTTGAACTTCTCGTTGCCTGTCTTGGTCGAGGTGGTCGTGCGCGTGGTCGACGTCGTAATAATCGGAGCCGGCTGCGACTTGGTAGTGGCCGCGGTCACGGCTGCGCCGGTCCCGGGAACGGGCGCCGGGCGGCCCTTGTCGAGATCGATTGGGGGGCCGAGCTCGAGGGCCATCTGCGCGGCCTTCTTACGTTTGGCTGCGCTGACTGTGCCGGTCTCACTGATCAGGTTCCAGATCTTACGTTTACCATTGGGATCAGCGATCTTGTCCGCTTTGGCAAACATAGCGTCTGCCCAGCTGTCCTCGATTTCTTTGAACTTGTCAGAGTCACGTACAGCGGAGTTCTCCGGAATCCGCTTCAACAGCTTGTGGGCAAACTCGATGTCTTCTTCGACCGAGTCGACAGCTTGTTTGAGCAACAAACGCGCCTCGGCCTCGCTCGTCGCCATCGGCGCGGTCGAGCCGGCGGGGTCAGGACCACCAGCATCAGTGGGGCGCAGCACCACATAGGCTCCCAATGCCAACACGCAAAGCACGGCGCCAACTGCCACGAATGTGCTCAGCTTGCGCTGTCCATCAGCTCCAGCTGCCGAAGTCGCTGCGGGCGTCATGTTGTCGAAGGGCACGGCCGCGAGCTGCTGACTGATGTCGACCATCGGTCGGTAGTACTTGCCTGCCGCCACGAAGCGCAGCCGCACATCGCCGAGCTCTAGCGCGTCGCCTGGCTCGATGATGCCACGGCGAAGCTCCGCCCCGTTGATGCGGATCCCATTGGAGCTACCGTGATCGACCACCTCCCACCGACTCTGGCCGAGCGAATGGAGCTCGGCGTGCAAACGACTGACTGACGCGTGGTTGATCGAGATGTTGGCCTCTTCAGCCCGGCCTAGGCTCAGCCTGTCACCGTTGAGGGGGAACTCGGTGCCGGGCACTGGCCCAATGACCACCACCAAGCGGTCCGGGCGCACCTGCCGTTCGTCGACTGGCTCCTCGACATCCTGGGCCTTGTCGTTGAGCTCGACCCGGTAGTCCCCGAGCTGGATGAGGTCGCCCGGCGCAATGCCGCGCGAGGCCACGACACGCTCACCATTGACGAAGGTGCCGTTGTAGCTGCCCTGGTCCTCGATGACCCAACCGTCCTCGTCGGAAATCCGCAGAACCGCGTGCTGACGGGAGACGTTGCGCTCGGTCAAACGGATGCTCGCATCCTCGGCCCGCCCCACAGCATATTCGTCGTGGCTGAGATCCAGCGAAGTGCGCTGGCCTTCGTCATCCTCGATCGTCAGGGTCCACATCGTCGGGCGGCTCTGCATGGTCGGACCAGAAACAAGCCTTCAGCTACATTAGCTAGCGTCCGCACCGGGAGCAATGCCCGGCGGCCAAACCTAGCAAAATTGCTCCGATACCAATGGGTTGAATTTTCTGGCCAACGGTGCAAGCGCGTCCGCCAAAACGCTGGCCAAAGCCGTCAGTTGCTGCTCTGAACCCGCCGGAAACCGTGCAGGAAGTTCGCCAGCGCGCCAGGGTTTCGTGTCTGCATCCAGAGCCGACCTTGGCCTTGGAACCTGCAAACCAAGCCTTCGCCTGAGAAGAACAAGCTCTTGAGCCCACCGACCTTGTCGATGCCGTAGGTAAGCCCCTGGGTGAAGGCAACCATGTGCGAGGTATCGCAAATATATCCCTGATATTGCTGGCCGATGTCCACTGCGTGGATCCCTCCGTAGCTCGAGAACCAGAGCCGGCCTTGACCATGAGCACGCAGCAGGAACAGGCTTTCACCGCTGAAAAACCCTTTGGCGCCTTGCCATTTCGTGTCGAGCTCGATTCCGGTGGTCGATGCCAGATAGGCCCCCGACTGCAAGAAGATCTCTTGTCCGGGTTGCAGATCGACCTCCTGGATTGCGCCCTCGGGCGCTGGCGCGATCCATATGGACTGGCCTGGCGCCGTGCACGTGAAGGTGTTCTGAAAAATGCTCTCGCCGCCGAGCAATTTGCGCTTCAGGGCGGCTCCGAGCCCGCCGCGCATGTTGGTCTCCATGGTGATGGCGCTATCACGCGCCACCATCGCTCCAGATTCGGAGACAACTTGCTCGCCGGGCTGGTCGAACTGGACACGAATGGTCCCGAAATCGGGGTTATGTCGAATTTCCGATTGCATCGTAGATCCCTCTCAACCCTGACGTGGCGGCAACAAATTGCCGACCGCCGATCCATATTCCGCCGAGTTACGTGACTGAACGTAGACCTGTCCTTGCCCCTCGAAATGGCAAACCAGGCCCTCGCCGCTGAGCCAGGAGGCAATCCAGCCCGACTTGGTGGCCTTGCCGAGCTTGTACTGGAGCCTGGAATCCCAAGCCACCAGATGCCCCGTATCGAGAACCATGTTGCCGTCCACCGTGATTGGCTCGATGGCGCCAAATGATCCTATGACCATCTGGCCCTGCCCCTGGGTGCCGAGAACGAACATACCGGCGCCAGAGAACATGCCTTTGAAGCTACCGGACGTCTGGACATCTACGGTCGTGCTCGAGCCTACATAGGCGCTGTTTTGGACGAACCACTGGGTCTGCCCAACCTCGAGCACGGCCATGTCGCCGCAAAGTGGGGTGGTGAGCAAAACCTCGCCCTGTCCGCCATGCGCGGTGAAGGTGTTGCGGAAGAACGACTCACCGCCGAACATCCGCTTGAGGCCCTTCATGAGGCCGCCGGACTGGGTTTCCATGTTGACGTTGGTGCTCATGCCCATCATCGCGCCGGACTCTGCCATGAGCGCTTCACCGGGCTGCAACCAACACTGGGCTACCGTCTGCGACGGTCGATATAAAACGTTGACCTGCATGTTCTTGTCCTCCGTCGCGTCGCTATGGCGGCAGCATCGGCGAGAGCCAGCTGACCAGCGCTCCGAGGTTGCGGGATTGGATGAGAATGCGCCCTTGCCCGGTGAACTCGCAGACGAGTCCCTCGCCCGAAGCAAAGAAACCCATGGCGCCGCCCCCTGGCGAGCGGATCTTGAAATCGAGTGTCGAGTCGAAACCGACGATGTGGCCGTTGTCCACGATGTAGGTACCGTTGCAGTACACCTCGTCCACAGCGCCGTAGCTGTTGACCCAGAGGTCGCCTTGGCCGGAAGCCTCGATAAAGAAGGCTCCCTCCTTGGCGAGCAACGCCCGCAAGCCTCCGAA
>CAZRGL010000558.1:0-2817 GCA_964599485.1 uncultured Polyangiaceae bacterium | reverse complement strand
GATCGACCTCACCAGCGCTTGCCAGGTAGGCCCCGGAGCTGAAGATCATGGCTTGACCTTGCAAGGGGATGTGTTTGATGGATCCGCTCAGCGAGGGTGCAATCCAGACCCAGCCGCCTTGCTCGCTATGGAAGTGATTGACGAAGAACGTCTCACCGCCGACCAGCTTGCGCAAAAAAGCGATGAAGACCGCCTTGAGCTTGCCAAAGAAACCCGGGTTTCGGCCCGCGTTCAGCTTCACGTCCATGTTGAGATGTGAAGCGCGCGCGACCATCGAGCCGGCTTCGGCTATCAGCACCTCATTTGGCGCCAGCTGCACTTCTAGCAACGAAAACGTTGGATCGTGCTTGACGATGTGTTGCGGCATCGTAGCTCCTATTGGGTTGGTTCTAGGGCTACGGCCCCATGGCCGCCCCCCTGGCAGCCGAAGTGGTATAACGGAAGCGTGTCGCATGCAACACAGCAACCGCTCCAGCAGCACCCGCAGCAGCAGCCCGAGCATCAACCACAGCAGCCGAGTCCTGGGGCTGGGCCAAAGGGCTTCGCGGCCAAACAGAGCTTCAAGCGCACGATGGCCGAGATCGGGATCGTGCTGGTCGCGTTGGTGGTCCTGTTCTTCGCTGCACGGGGTTGCGTCGGCTGTGCGGCTGAACAGGTAGCGATGAGGCTGCCACCGAGTGTCGACGCCCAAATTGGCAAGGCAGGCGCTGAGCAGTTCCGACAACAATACGCGGCGAGCGGCAAGCCAAGCCCAGCTCAGCTGCAGCGGGTCCAGAAGATCTTCGACGAGCTACGAGACGCGCTGAGCGAAGAGGACAAGGCCATCCTGACCAATCCCAACTTGACGGTGGTGGTCGATGAGACCGTCAACGCCTTCTGCCTTCCTGGTGGCGAGGTGTTCGTTTTGACTGGCCTGCTCGAGCGGGTCGGACCGAAAGGCGACGACCTGGTACGCGGAGTGCTCGCCCACGAGATCGGCCACGCCATCAAACGCCATGGTGTACGCAACCTTGCCCGGTCCGCGGCCTACGGCATCATTTTCGCGATGGCGGTGGGCCAATCCGATCAGCTCACGGCAACGCTCATGGCAGGCGCGTCGCAACTCGACCGGCTTGCCTACAGCCGTTCGATGGAGACCGAAGCGGATGATTATGGGGTCGATCTGCTCAAACGAGCGGGCCACGATCCCGAGGGGCTCGCGAAGTTCTTGGAGAGTTTGGACAGCATGCCCGTTCCGCAGCTGCTCTCGACTCACCCGGACAGCGACGAACGGGCCAAGCGCATCCGCGAACGCATGTGAGCTCGTTCAAGTCGCCGACTGGCCGAGCATGGTGGTGAACAGAGCGTCGTAGGCCGCTGGACGGGCCGTTGCGATAGCCGTGCTGTCCCGGGTTGGGTGGACGCGATTGCTGAGCAACACCCCCACCAGCTCCCGCTCTGGGTCGATCCAGATGCTGGTACCCGTGAAGCCCAAATGACCAAAGGTCTCTGAGCCGAAAAAGCGCCCACTCGAGGGTTCTTGTCCGCGCCGATCAAAGCCAGCGCAATGAGTACCGCCAGCGCGGCGGACGAGTAGTGGCTGCAAATCGTCGCGACTCAGCCAAGCGTCCGAGCGCCCAGCGAGTGCGTCGAGCACCGCCACGCCGAGCTGCACGACCGAGCGGATGTCGCCAAAAAGACCGGCGTGCCCAGCCGAGCCGTCACCGGCGAGCACCCAGGCGTTCTCATCGTGAACGACGCCTCGCAACATGCCGCCCCGCCAAGCCACCACCTCGGTGGGCACGAACAGCTCCTCGAGCGAGCCACCCGAGCGCAACATCCGTGTCGAGCCGATTGTCAGTCCAAGCGGCCCGGAAACTTGCTCGGCAACGAGCTCGTCCAGCGGCATGCCCGCAGCTCTACTGAGAGCCTCACCAACGAGCATGTAGCCGAGATCACTGTAGATTGGCGGATGGCCAGCCGGCGGTGGAGGGCCTGAGCACTGTGCTCTGCGAGCCTCTGCGGCTTGTAGCAAAGCTTCGGATTTGGCGAGCTGACTGGCCCCAGCTCGCTTCTCGAACAGCTCCACGTGAGCCTGCAGGCCGCTGCGGTGCGCGCTGAGCAGATCGAGGCTCAAGGAGCCGGCGGATGTAGCGGCGAGCTCCTCGAGCAAATCACCGAGGGGTTGACCTCGGTGGACCATCCCCAAGCGCTGACAACGTGCCAGGGTGAGCGCCGTGACCGGCTTGGACAGCGAAGCCAGGTCGAAAACAGCCTCAAATCCCACCTTTGGCGCCTCGGGCGAGGGCCACATGGTGCCAGAGCGACCCCAACCGAAACGCCACGTTCCGTCGTGATGATGTCCAGCGCCAACCACGGCGCATGGGGCCGCGCCATGGCGATCGACCACCAAATCAGCCACTGCGGTGAGCTCGACCGCCTGGCCATCGAGCGCTGCCACAACGGGGCCCGACCGGCCCGGATTTGCTGCCGGATTTGCTGCCGAAGCGATCACCAGATGCATCTTACTTTGACCGCCCGGACCCGTCACACGTATCCTATGCATCGTATGGCGCAATTTGCCTGGGTAGCGCGTGCTCCGACCGGTGAAGTCCAAAAGGGCGTCATGGTGGCCGATAACAAGGCCGCCGTGGAGCGACGACTGCGCTCGCAGCAGCTCAATCCCCAGAAGGTCAGCAAACAGCTGTCCTTCAGCTTCGGGGGGGGCGTCAAGAGCACCGAGCTGGTCAAGTTCATCCGCCAGTTCGCCACGATGATCGACGCTGGTCTGCCCCTGGTGCAGTGCCTCGACATCTTGTCGAACCAAGAAGAGAACCC
>CAZRGL010000557.1:0-7336 GCA_964599485.1 uncultured Polyangiaceae bacterium | reverse complement strand
CGGACCCGGACCCGGACCCGGACCCGGACCCGGACGCGGACCCGGACGCGGACGCGGACCCGGACCAAACCCGAACGCTGACGTTGGTCAAGGCACAGCCGGCGCAGTAATGCTCTTGGGTCCGATCGCCAGCCCCCCCTTGCGGCTGTCCGAATAACCCCACGCAACCTTGCTCTCCGGATCGATCACAATGCCGTTGGCGTCACCGATGAGCACTGGGCTCTTCATGAGCTGGTGGCCCATTTTCCCGAGCTGGGCTTGCACCTGAGCCGATGGAGCGCGTTTGCTCTCGATGCGCACTCCGTGGGGCTTGTGCTGTCGGTGCACCCGACCCTTGTCGATGGCCGCATCGATGGTCATGCGGTAGTCGATCAGGTTGCGCAGCACCTGGGCAACTGTGCCGGGAATGGTGTCGCCACCAGGCGAGCCCACCACAGCCACCGTCTTACCTCCGCTGACCACGATGGTCGGTGACATCGAGCTGGCCATGCGCTTGCCGGGCTCCAGCACGTTGACGCCGCTGGGAGAAAACGCGCCCATGGCGTTACTGAACAACACCCCCGTCTGCGGCACGACGATCCAAGCCCCGAAAGCCGCCGACAAAGTCGTGGTGCAGGCCACGGCATTGCCTTGCGCATCGACTACGGAAAAATGGGTCGTTTCGGGTGACTCTTTTGGTGGAGCCGAAACAACTTGGATGGGCAGGATGGCGCCACGCGGAGCGCTGCGCTTTGGGTCGATCTTCGGCTCGCGCGCTGCGTAGTAGGCTGGCTCGAGCAAGCGCTCGAGCATCGGCCCGACCTTCGCTTGATCGACCCTATCTGGATCGGCACCTACTGCGCGGCGGTCAGCATAGGCGCGCCGCGCCGCCTCGATGTACAAATGCAAGCTCAACGCCGAGCCGGCCGGGGCTTGGTGCGCTTTGGTCTGGGCAAGCCCGAGCAGAATGGAGGCCACAGCGATTCCGCCCATCGATGGCGGCGGCATCGTGAGAATGTCGAAGCCGCGGTGGGTGAACGCAAGCGGCTCGCGGATCTTGGCGCGATAAGCTTTGAGATCGTCCTCGGTAACCAAGCCGCCACCGCTGTTCATCGCGTCAGCGATGAGCTTGGCAACCTCACCCTCGTAGAAGCCTGCGCGGCCCCGCTGACTGATGGCGCGCAAGGTCTTGGCCAAGCTGGGCTGCTTGAGCAATTGGCCGGCAGAAATCGGTTTGCGGCGTTTTTTTCCGCGGCCGAAAATCGCTCTCAACACCGGATCTTTGCGCACGCGTTTCCAATACCAGCCCAACACCATTGCTTGGCGGACGCCATAGCGATGACCGTTTTCTGCCAGCTCGATAGCGGGCGCGATGAGCTGCTGGCGCGGCAAAGAGCCGAAACGTTCGCGCGCCAGCTCGAGGCCAGCAACCACCCCTGGAACGGGCGCGGACAAGTAGCCGTGCGCACCCTTTGCGAGCTGCTTGTTGTTGAGCGCCACGGTGGCTTTCTTTGGCGCGACCTCGCGATAGTCGAGGGCGTAGCTCTTGCCGCTCGCCAGCCGGATGATCATGAATCCGCCTCCCCCAAGGCTGCCGGCGGAATGGTGCGTTGCGCTCAAAGCCCAAGCCATCGCCACAGCGGCATCGACGGCGTTGCCTCCTTTGCCGAGAATGTCGGCACCCACCCGACTCGTCTTGTCATCGACACTCGATACGATGCCGTGGTCGCTCCGGACCGCGTGCTTGCCACCAGTTGCTAGCTTGGGTGGCGGCGGTACCGAGGTGGACGCGCTCGTGGTAGGCGCCACTGAAGTGGTGGCTGCAGCCAGCAACTTGCTGGTGGTCCCCCCCACACGCGCGCTGCTACCACCCGCCGGAGGTGCGGCCTCGCCCGCTACCCGCCGACCCGATGGCTCGCAGGCGGCCATGACGAGCAACCCAAGAAGTAGGCAAGAGACCGACATCATCATCGGCCGTTTGGCGGATAGAACAAGCGGCATTGGCAGCTGCATCAGGTCTACTACAAACGCGCAGTTGACCGAGCACCTTCCAAGTGAGCCCCTGCCGAGTTGGCACAAAGTGACCACGATCGTGCCCTTGTGATCACTGTTGAGAGCGCCTTTGTGGCATGTGCGAACGATCAGCTAAGGCCGATGTAGGCACCAATCAGAGGACAGAAAGCGCAAAATCGAATGGGGGCGAAGGGGCGTGCAACGCAGTTTTGGACAGTTAGGAAAGATCGTTGATCGCGTTAGCCCAATGACGTGCGCCCGCCAACCGAACCAATTGTGGCAACGAAAACGCGCCCAATGGAGTGGCTTCGTTTTTGCAGCCACACTCCAAGACTTCAAGGAGACCACACATGACCATTCCCAAGCGCCGCTGGTTGGCCCCGGCCTGCCTTCTCGCTCTCGTCATCGCCGCGTGCAGCTCATCGGCCACTACCGACTACCCGGGCATCTATGGTCTCGATGCAGATGGCGACGGCGTGGGCGACAACATCGCCGGATGTTTCGCCTGCGACGGCGCCTCTTGTGGCAACTGCGTCGAGCTGTCTTCCGACTCCACCTACGTGTGCACCAGCAGTCGCTTGCCCGAAGGTGATTGCGAGACCCGAGGCAACCTCTTCGATGACGGCCTCGGCCCTTACCTCTGCTGGTATTGCTACGACTGAAATTGACGAAGCCACCGGCGCTCCGGCGGCTTCGTCGATCATTGGTGTGGGGCTCGCGTCACACTTGCCCAATGGTACCTAGAACCGCCCCTCGAGCACCGCTCCGGTCGGGTTGAGGCGAGCCCGCAAGGAAGGACCGCGAACGCCCTGCTTGTGTGACTTCTGCACGTCCTTGACCGTCTTTCGCAGAAGCGCCCGGTTATACTGCTCGACGTAGAGGACTGCTTCGCGATCGGTCATGTAGTGATCGTCGGTGCCACCATCTCCGGAGACGAGCTCGAAAATGAACCAGCTGCCGAAGCCGGCCGCGACTGCCCCGCCACTGATGGCGAGAGCCCAACCGAGCGCTTCGTTTTCGCTGCCCACCGTGACGCCGTTCTTGTCGTAGCGGGTGGCCTTGCCGTTTACCCTCACGGTGCAGTGCGAGTTGCCTGGGTAGTCAGCTGGCTCGCAAGGGCGCTCCGTCGAGGTCATCAGAATGCCGGCCACCATGGTTCCGAGACCCAGCGCCGTGAGGCCACCGGAGATCGCCGTCGAAGTGGTGTTGCGGCGACGGTTCAGCTCATCGAGCTCATCGGAACCGGTGACGTTGGAAAAGCGTGCGACAAATGCATTTTCACTTATCTCCTCGCCGCGGCCATCGACCAGCACGAAGTCATCTCCACTACCTTTGACGCTCAGCTTGTCCTTTTCGTAGAGCTTCTTGACCGTCTCACCGACTGTGGACTCGGTGATCCCCACCGACGCGGCGGTGCCGAGGGGGCCGAGCTGACCCCTTTTTTGGTCGTCGGTGATCGTAACGAGCACCGCGAGCCAGCCTTTGACCTTGCGCTTGTTGAGGATCTTCAAGCGCGCGGTTCCGCCGGCACTAGCAACAGACAGCACGTTCACTGAACCCGAGGCACTGGTTTCCTGACCGGTCGAGTATTCGCCCTCGCCGTAGATGAGCGCGCTGATGAAGCCGTAGCCACAGCCCTTCTCTTTGCAGCACTCGACATAAGCCGACGTATCGGTCTGCGCGACGCGTTTCTGGGTCTCGAGCTTGTAGACGAAGTGGGTGGCCCGCTCGACTTCGGCACTGAAACCAAAGTTGCCGAGCATGGCGCGCGCTTTGCCGCCGACGGCGAGCTCTTCGGCGAACTCGAACTGGTTGGCGGACGGGACCTCTTTGGCGTCTTCGAGCTCGTCGGCACAAGGATTCGGCCGGGCGATCTCCTCGAGCGCGCGGCCTGGTTCAGGTAGCTGTTTGAGCACTCGGCCGAGCAGCGCTGGGTCCTCGCTGGGAAGCGGAACGAGCAAATAGGAGCCCCCGAGCGGATTGCCGTTGGAGGCCGACGCCGCTCGTTTGGGTCGCGGCAGGACGGGGCCACAGCCAACCAACGAAATGGTGGTCAGCGCGATGATGATGGCGGTCAGGTTTCGGTGTTTCATTTGGTCCTACAGCTCCCGGCAAAGCAGTACTGGGACGGCAAGCACTCGATGCCGCAGCCGCCGCAATTGTCTTCGTCACTACCCGTGTCCGTACACTCGCTCGTCGTGTCGGGTGAGGTCGCGCCGCAGCGTTCCTCGAACGGTCCGCAGTCGACGCCACAATAGCCCTGGTCGCAGGTGTGCTGCGAGCCGCAGGAGTTCTTACAGGCGCCACAGTTTTCTGGGTCGAGACTGACGTCGATGCAAAAGCCGCCACAATCGGCGAGGCCATTGGGACAAGCATCGATGGGCTCGAGGATGCAAGCCGCCAGGGCGACTCCTAGAGCAACCAAAGCGCCGAGCCCGCGGGTTAATCTGAGGGTGGAACTTGTGAGATTTGTTGGTTTCATGGCAGGTGGTAGTTAGATGTACGAGAATGTGATGAATAAACTTCCCTCTCCCTACTTGCTCCCACCTAATTAGCCTGCCTTCGGTGCAAGGCGCCTACTGCAGCAGTGCATGAGTCGAGCTGCAGCTACGCCGGCCAACCGAGCGAATTCATGTGGGCGAGGCAGCGGCATGGCCGTTGCGGTGAGGGCGACCATGAAGACACTTCACATCGCGTTGCTCATCGGCTTGCTCACCCCGATCGTGGGCTGCACCCTCGATCTCGATCGAGCAGCAGGCTGGCAATCGATCGCTGAGCAAACCGAGGACTGGCAACCGCTCATCGCTGGCGAGCTCGTCGCCGAGGCGCACGGTCAGACCAGCTATTGCGTGCACAAGACCCTCACCCGCAACATCTACGTCTCGAGCTTCGCGGCCGTCGCTGCGTGGCAGGACCACGAGCTGTCGCTCAGCATCGGCCCGCCTTCCGGGCTCGATGCAACCACGAGTTGCTCCAAGCTCGGGAGCCAGGCCACGACGATCTACACTTCCCGCGCTGGCGCCGCCCCGCTGCGGCTTCCCGCCAACGTAGCGATGAAGCTCGATGCCGGGCAGCAATTGCGGTTGTTCGTACGCGCCGTCAACACCTCGGAGCAGACTGCTGTTTCGCGTGCCACGGTCCGGATCGAGACGCTCGGAGCGCAACAGGTCAAATCACTCGCCGAAGCAATTGTCGTGGGCCCGGCACAGCTGACGATCCCCTCAGGCGTCGTCGCAGCGACGGGCCGCTGCGCACTCTCGCACGATTCGTTTCTGTTCGGCGTCGCGCCCCACGTCAGGCCCTTCGGTGAGTCGCTGTTTGCCGTGGCCTACAGCAGTTTCTCAGGTGAGGTCGTCTTGCACGAGGGTGAGGGTCGCGGCGCCCACTCGCTATCGCAGCCTGTACCCATGCGCGCCGGCGAGGTTGTGGAAGTCAGCTGCGACTACCAAAGCGGCAGCAACCACACGCTGCAGATGGATCCAAGCGATCTCGATCGGCGCTGCTTCGCGACCGTCTACCTTTTCCCTGCCGCACCTGAAGGCAACTTCATGTGCGACGAGAAATGAAAGAAGGCCCGGGATTGCGCCCGAGCCTTCATCAATCGTTCCGTCGCCGCGAGTGGCTAGATTTCAGGCTCGACCGCGTCGGCGGCAGCCTTGACCTCCTTGGCCAGCGCCTCGATCTTCTGATCGTGGCCACCAGCACCCTGCTGCGTGTGCGTCACCGTCATGGTCCGCGGATCAACTATGGTGAACATCGGGGTGCCGAAGCTCCCGGTGCCCGGTGGGAGCATCGCGTAGCCGGGATCGGCCAATACGTGTGCGTGCTCCAGCCCATAGGAGTCCTTCCAAGGCTTGGCCGCTTGCGCCGTGGCAGCATCGACCATCAGAACGTACCACTGCACGTTCAAACCCTCGTCTTCCCATGCCTGCATTTTTGCTTCGAGGCCACCTGCCTCTTGTTTGCAGATTCCTCAATTGAATTGGGAGGTTTCAAACACGATTGCGTGCACCCCCTTGTTTCCTGTGCAGTCGTAGTGCTCGGTTCCGTAGGCTTTGCCCGGCTCGTTGCTGAAGGGCCGGTAGCCATCCCACTGCTTGCTCGAGGGGATTTGCTTGTTGAGAGCCACGCCCGGATTCTGCGGCGAGTATGCGCAGCTCATCAGTGCTTGGGGCCCAGGCGCAGCTGGCACGACACCGCCGCCATTTCCGACACCTGGATCGTCTTCACCTCCGACGAACAACACGTCATCGCCGCCAGTGAGCACGTTGCAACCAAACAGTGCAAATGCGCCAGCGAGACACGTGATCGTCGAGCCTATGCGTAGCAAGCTCGAGAAAGTTCTCATGAAACCCCGTTCCTCCCGGCCTCGGTCGATACCGGGCCGCTAATAGATTACGCGGATTGGTCAGCGTTTATCTAGGATAAATCACAGCGAACGAGCTTAGATCGTCCTTAGCTCGCTCATTTGCACAGATCAAGGCGCAACTGCATCTGGGCATCGGCCCCCGTTGGAGGCACGATGGGCCCGATGGCGCTGCTGCAGATCGAGGATCTCGAGGTTTGCTTCGGAAAGCTGCGCGCCGTCGACGGGGTGAGCCTGTCGGTCAACGCTGGCGAGCTGGTCGGCTACCTGGGCCCCAACGGCGCCGGTAAGACGACCACCCTCAAGTGCGTAGCCGGCATGGTGCGGGGCTTCTCCGGCAACGTGATGGTGGACGGAATCCACGCCGCCCATGATCCGGTAGCGGTCAAACAACGCATCGGCTTCTTGCACGAATCGGGCGCTTTGTACGAAGTGCTCACGCCGCGGGAATACTTCGTCTTCTTGGCAGATGTGCGCGGTCTTCACAGACAGGAGACGCTCGATCGCGCCGAGCACCTGCTGGACGTGCTGGATCTCGAGGCCGTCGCGCGTAGCCAGCGGATGCAGGACTTTTCCAAGGGCATGAAACAAAAGGTGGCCATCGCCGCCACCCTGATGCATCAGCCGCGCTTGCTGCTGCTCGACGAGCCACTCAGTGGTTTGGACATCCATGCTGCATCACGTTTCAAGCAGCTGCTGAGCGACTACGTGAGCTCAGGGGGCGCCGTGCTGTACAGCTCCCACATCCTCGACGTCGTCGAGCGCTTGTGCTCGCGGGCAATCATCATCGACAAAGGTCAGGTGCTCGCCGAGATCGACGTAACTCAGCTCGACATGCTCCACCCCGGAAAAACCCTGGAACAAGTGTTCCAAGAGCTGACTGGCTACCAAGCACACGACGGCGCTCAGGCCCGCGAAGACAGCGCCGAGGACGACACCAGCGGCAACGCCGCCGAGGACGACACCAGCGGCAACGCC
>CAZRGL010000556.1:0-7355 GCA_964599485.1 uncultured Polyangiaceae bacterium | reverse complement strand
CGGGTTGATCAACAGTGAGTCGATCGGGACCGGTTGCACGGTGACATCGCCGAGCGATGGACCGCCTGCCTCAGCGCCGCCTCCTTGTCCGGCGTGGCCTCCGTCGCCAGTCGAGGAGGAAGATGTCGTGGTCGACGTGCTTGTTGGTGAGGTCCCCGCGGCTTGATCTTCGGAGCAGGCTGCGGCGACTATGATGATGCACGAAGAGGCGAGGCTAAGAGCGGTCCCAAGACGCATGATGTCCTCATCATACCGTTTTGAAGACGCGGTGGACGCTCAGCCCAGCCCCTATGGATCGTCAGGGCTTGACAGGTCAGCCAAAGCGCTTAGGTTACATACCATACCGCATGGTATGGAGGTGAACATGACCGCGCTCGACTTTTTGGCAATCATCACAGCGACTGTTCTCGTGGCGGTAGGGGCGATCCACGTCTATTGGGGCGGCGGCGGCGTGTGGCCAGCGAAGGACACCGAGTCGCTTGTCGACTTGGTCATCGGGATGGGGCCGGACAAGCCCATGCCAGGCCTTGGATTGAGCCTATTGGTTGCGGGCGCCATGCTGGCGGGCGGCGCCCTGTTGTTGGTAGCCCGAGGGGTTCTACCGCTCGATCCATCGGTCGCCTCCCCGGCGGTCGTGCGTTGGTTGGTGTGGGCGATGGCAGGCGTGTTCGCTCTTCGAGGGCTCGGCGGGCTCGTCGAGCGTTGGATTCGACCTGAGATCCAGGGCACCCGTTACGGTTGGGCCAGCCCACGGATTTACTCACCGCTTTGCCTTCTTCTGGCTGCAGCTAGCGTCGCGGTGGTCCTATGAGCACGCGCCGCAGCAGGGCCGACTGGATCGAAGCGGGCATGGAGCTGCTCAAAGCGGACGGTGCGATGACCGTTGACCGTCTCTGTCGTGCGGTCGGTCGGACGAAGGGTTCGTTCTACCACCACTTCGGCGACCTAGCCGGCTTCCAAGATGCGCTTCTGTCGGCCTGGGAGCAGCAATTCACCGAGGGCATCATCATGGCCGCCGAGCTGCTCGAAACGCCCGCTGATCGCTGGGCGTTGGTCGATGCCATGGCGAGGGCATCGGATTTCGCTGCCGAGCGCGCCATTCGCCATTGGGCGTTTCAGGATCCCCGGGCCCAGCAGGTGGTCGCTCGGGTCGACGAGCGGCGGATCGCCTACCTGGCCACCACCTTCTCGGGAGACGACGCTCACGACCTGGCCACAGTCGAGTACGCAGCCTTCATCGGCGTCGAACACCTCTTCATCGCGCTTGGCGAGGCGCGGAGCGAGCGGTTGAGCGCGCTTTTGCGCCGCGGGCTCGAGACCATCGCCAAACAAGGAGCCGGAACATGAAACCGAGTCTACAAGCGGCCTGGCCGACATTGCGTCAGTTGGTCAACGAGTCGGCGTACGACGTGGTGATTGCCTCTGTCAACGACGACGGCAGCCCCCACATGACCCCCATCGGCTCGATCGTCTTGCGCGACGACTGCACCGGCTATTACCTCGAACGGTTTCCGGCACGGTTGCGTCAGAACATCCAGCGCGACGCTCGAATCTGTCTCTATGCGCGAAGCTCTTCGCTGAGATTGTGGTTGGGCGCTTTCTTGTTTGGGCGAATGACTCGGCCCGGAGCAGTGAGGCTCGTAGGACGGGCTGGTGAGCGGCGGCCGATCAGCGAGGCAGAGCGCAGCGCTTGGCTGCGTAAGGTCAGGCCGCTGCGCTGGTCGCGCGGCTACCACCAGCTGTGGGCGGACATGACTCACGTCCGAGAGCTCGTATTCGAGGACTTCGTGCCTGTAATGCTAGGCGCCATGAGCCAGGGCCACTGGCAGTCCGAGCCGGCCCAGCTTCCGGCAAGTGAGACACCAGCCTCCTAGTCCAGATCAGTTCGCGCTCGCTTCGCAGGTGTCGGCCGCTGGGTCGGTCTCCGGCGGGCAATTGGCGATTTGCTCGACCGATTCGTGCACCACGCCGAAAAGAGCAGGCTCAGCCTGGACCTTCATTCCAAACGACACTGCGTCACAGGGCTTCGTCTGGCCGCCGAGCTCTGAAGAAATATCGGGGTAGCTGCAGACTGCGGTTTTGACCAACGAGTAGATCTGATGGTCGGTACATAGTGGTTTTCCACCCGCCACCAAGGTGCTCAGGGTCTTGAAAAGCTCGGCGAGCTTCCAGCGGCCCGCCAAGATGCCGTCATCGAGGTGCCAGCCATTCGCTTGTTTCTTCAGCGTACCGGTGAAGAAGCCTGCGGTGAACGTGAGCCGTACTGCGTTGCTGGCGCTCGAGAGCAACAATCCCGCTGCTGGCAGATTGGCGACGAGCATGTTGTCGCTGACGTAGGCGTTGCTGTCGACGTACTTCGGAGCGTTGATGTCGTAACCATCTGCGCCTTGCGAGGAGCAGCCGCCCTGTCCGCCTTGTCCGCCTCCTCCACCGATTTTCTCTACGGCAACAGCAGCGATTGGCCAGACGTCGTCTCCCAACCACTCAGGTTTGCTGTCCGGTGGATTGCAGGGGTCGAGCATGAAGCCCGGGCTGGGGTAGATCGATACGCTGACCTGATCGTCGTTGGGCTGGCCGTTGTATTGCTGTACTCGAACGAGCAGAGACCAGAAGCCGTCGTTGGCCCGCTGGCTGTGGAACTCGCTCGTGATCTCCTTGTTGAAGAGCGCTGCGGCCGCGAAGATGTGTGCGGCGGTGTTGTCGATGCCCTGGGGTCCGTCGCAATTGTCGCCTTTTGCATAGGCAGGTTGCGTGCAGCTCTGCTCCTCGCCCTGGCAGGTGCACTTGTTGTCGAGGTCGTAACCAATCTTGGCGCCCTGTTCGAGGTCACTCTCGCCGAAGTCGGCAGAACGGACGGCCATGACGAAGTCCTCTGTGTCCGCGCCAGGATCAGGAGCAGCGGGCGGCTGAGGCCAGCTGAAGTGCTTACAGCCGCCGCCACCACTGGTGCCGCCAGCGCTCGAGCTGGTCGTGCCGCCAGCGGCCGCGCCACCGCTGGACGTGCTGGCCGTGGTCTGATCGACGAGCGAGAAGCCAGGGACGGCGCAGCTGGCAGCGAGGAGCCACATGCCCGCCAGGAAAAACAGCCAACCAGTCGCGGCGCGCATGACTCAGAACGATCCCGAGATGCCCGCTCCGCCTGGCCAGAAGAAAGGACGCACATGGGCCTCGTCCGGTTGGTTTTCGGGCCCGTCCCCGGGGGCTAGGAGCAACAAGGTGGTGCCGGCCACGGCGCCAGCCGCGGCAATGACGAAGCCAGCGGTCGACACGTTGCGGGCCGTGTCGAAGGACCGCGCGTCATCGTGTACCTGAGGAGGACAGGTGCGATCTTCGCCGCAGCGTTCCAGCAGGTCAGACTCTTCGTTGAGCACGACTGCCCCCGCTATCACACCGATGATCAAGCCAGCGCCGCCGACGCCTACTGCCGTCCATCCAGCGATCTTCATGGCGGGGCTCACGGCTGGTGCCGGAACCTCATCGACTGTCTCGGGCGGCAGCTTGAGCGCCACCCTCTTGTGTTTGCCGCGCTTGAGGGCGACGCGCTTACTGACGGTGCGCTCGCCAGCGGTCGCCTTGAACAAGTAGATCCCCGGGTCCATCTGCTGCTTCTTGCCGAGCAGCTCCGTTGGCAAGGGCGCCCCTTCCATGTTCAGGGTGGCGGCCTCGCTACCTGGACCCGTAATGATGACGGTGATCGCGGGCGTCTGCTCGAGCAGGGTGCTCAGCTCCGGGATGGCCTTCTTGCGGGCCCGCTTGTGCGCTTTAGGGGCCCAGGGCTTGAGCTCGATGGCGATGACCTCGCGGTACTTTTCGGCCGCCTCGCGCATGCGGTCGAGCTTGTCCAGGCAGCGCGCCACGCGCAGCTTCAAGGTTGTCGTCGGATAGAGATCGTCGGCCTTGATGAACTTGCTCAAGGCAGCAGCGAAGTCACCAGCCTCGTACAGGTCCATCGCCTCACCAGCGATTTTTCGTGCTTTGAACCGGTTGTAGCTCTTCGGACGCGCTGCGCTACTGGCGGCCACCGTAAGCAGCAGCAAGGTCGCCGCCAGCGCCATCCACCGAAGCATCCAAGACATTGGAAGTATTCTAGCCCCGAAACAAGCAGGCTACGAGCTTTGGGACCAGCCATGATTGACGGCTTGTCATACAGACCTCTAGCGTTGGGTGTGGAGAGCTGTCAGGACGAAGCGCGTTGGCCTGTGTTGCAGCACCGCCTTGCGGTGTTCTTGGCGCTTGTCTGGCTGGTGCTGGCAAGTCTCGACTGCCGCGGCAGCGCAGATGCAGAAGCCGACGCAGGAAAAAAACCAGCCACAGCGAGCGCGGCGAAACGGCTACGGCCACTCCCAAAGACGGGCACCTGCGAACAAGGCAACGGCGACGCTTGCGACGATGACGCCATCAAAGCCGTGTCCAAGCTCGACTACGCCAAGGCGCTCACGCTTCGTCAGCGCGGCTGCAAGGCTGCCAGCGCACGGGCCTGCGCACGACTCGCCTATGCGCACGAGTATGGTAAAGGGACCCGGATTGATGCCAAGAAGGCCATCGGTTTTTCAAAAAAAGCGTGTGACCTGGGCGATGCGGTGAGCTGCTCGGTTCTGGCCGGCCGACAACATTTCGGGTGGTACACCCCCAAGAATCCAGCGCTGGCCGAAAAGACAATCAAGCGCGCAGCGGCGATATTGAAGGAGGGTTGCGATGCGGGCGTGACGAAGGACTGCGTCGCGTTGGCGAAAATGCTCGTGCGGACCTTTCCCCCGAAAGTCTCATTGCCTGGCGTGTCAGTGCTCGCTCTCGAAGATCGGGCCAAGGCGGACTACGAGCGGCGTTGTCCCTTCAGCGGTGAAGGTCGGATCAAGGTCAAGTCCGATGGTGGTGTGGCTGTGGACTTGGGGTCCTGTGTGAAGCTCGCCAAACTGCTGAAGTCCAGGCTCGTTGGGCGCGATGTCCCGCGCGCCATCAAGCTCTACAAGATGGCTTGCGCGGGCGGTGATTTCGGAGCCTGCTGGGCGCTTGCAGGGATCTACCAGTCGGGCGATGGCGTGCCGCGCGATCCGGTGCAAGCCAAGGCTTATGACAAGCTGGCGGCGTCCAAGACCAAGGGTGGCGGCGGGCCGAGCGCCGCGGAAAAGTGCAAAGCCGGCGACACCAACGAATGCAACAACTTGCTGCACAATGGTGGTCGAAAGGCCGCTCCAGCGGGAATCCGGGCGTGCGAGGCTGGTCATGCCCATGCGTGTCACAAGCTCGGCGAGATCTTCAGCCGTGGCTATTCGGTTCCGAAGAGCCCGAAGAAGGCCAAAACCTACTACCAGAAGGCAGCGGAGCTTCTCGAGGCATCGTGTGACGCTGGCTATTCCAACGATTGCGTGATGCTCGCGGGGATGCACAAGCGCGGTAACGGCATGCCGAAAGATGAAGCTGCCTACAAGAGGTGGCTCAAACGAGCGTGCGCGCTCGGCGAGGCTTGCGCCGAGGCCAATCGTTGAGGGGCGAATCGTTGAGGGCGACCGTTTGACGCTCAGGCCAGATCGTGCAGCTTGAAGCTCGCTACGTCTTGATTGGCTTCGAGGCGGGTGTGGATGAGCCGCTCGTCGGTCGGTGAGCAAGCCACCAGCACGCGGTCGCGTCCCTCCGGATCTTCGGGAATGCCCTCCAGCCCCACGAGCTCAGCCTCGGCAGGGGAAAACACCTGCACGCCAGTCTCTTTGAGAAGCTCGTCGGAGAACAGCGGCTTGTTCGTGGCGGACGGGGCCAGGAAAACTTCGAATAGTCTCATCTGCTTGGCTCCTCTGTACGGGGCCTGTGTTTGTGAGCCAACCAAGCGTGCGCGTCAAGCGAGCTGCGCAGGACGCGGCGGCGTGCCGCTCATATGCCTGAGTCTTCCCGACCGGTGTGCGCCTCGTGGCGGACGGTGCTGTACCAAATCGGCGATTGGGGCTCCGAAGCGTCACAGCTTGCCAGCCGCAGGAACTTGCCGCTTCTCGGAGCGACGGTCACTCGATGGATTTGCATATCCATGGTGCGGAAACGGGCCATGTGACGACCCGCCTCGAGCGTCTTGTCGCCGAGAACCTCGATGCCGTCGATTCGCCGCTCGCCGACATGCTCTCGAAGCCACGCTTCGGCGGCCTGCACCGGCACCGACAAGCGGGTGCTTCCCCGATAGTTGTCCAGCTCGAAGTGTAGACGCTGGCTGTGCGCATCAGCCAGCGGCTCCGCGTCCGACGGCTTCAACCGCCCATAGTGAACACCGTCGGGCAAATAAAGCAGGGTGGGAGCGAATCGATGCCCGCCGAGGTGGGTGCATTGCCACACTTCCGCGTCGAGCTTCAGGTCCAGCAGAGCACGGTACAAGGCGATGCTCTTCTCTCCACAGCAGCCGTCGCGCTCTTGGTTGGCGCAAACCAAATAGATCGGCTTGGCATCTACGCCACCGTGGGCCTCCACCGCGACCTCGTCGGCGAGCATGGCAGCCAAATCGAGCTCGGCGAGCGCCTCGTAGGTCGGCAGCTCGAAGCGGGATGCCCAACGATCGTTCGTGCTGGCGATGAAAAACGCCAAAGGACCGGCGGTTTGCTCTCCTCGAATCAAAAGCAAGCGAAGCTGGGGGTGCGCGTCGAGGGCGTTTTCGATCCAGTCCTCGGCGGCCTGGGGCAGCTCGCACTCCAGCACGTCGGGACCCCATGGATTGCGGTATTCCAGCAGCAACCAAACATCGACGTTCGGTGCAGCGGTGCCGCGGATGGGCTCGCCGCTTCGCAGCGACTGCTCGGTGCAAGGCAGAGAGTGGTCGATCGGAAGTCTCCTCAGCTAGCAGGGACCCACCAGCCTTAGCACCAAGTGCTGCGGATGGGGAGATTGCAGCGACGCGACTTTTGCGATGCAGGCTGCTACATGAGTTGCCATGGCTCCCGCAATTCGGGCCGGCGGCTCCGCATTCGAAAGGCAGCAAACCCCGATGAATCCCCTTTCGTTCGAGGCCGCCTGCTTGCTGATGGGCTCGTTGGTGTTGTTTTGCCAAGGCTGCCCCGCCCCAGCCGGGCCCGTGGCGCCCACCGAAATGTCCAAAAAACAAGCGGATCCGAAGATCCGGCAATGTCTGGATTTGGCTGCAGTGGGGCTGACGAAGACGCAGGCGCCGAGCGGGTGTGAGGCCGAGTCTGGCGGTGCGGCCAGCAATCGGAGCGGCTGTGTGGCCCAGTGTCGCGCTGGCACAGCCCGCGCTTGCACGGAGCTCGGCCGAATGTATGGCCGGGCTCTTCACGGCTTGCAGCGCAACTGGAGCTGTGCCGCGACCCTGGTGGCGCACAGCTGTCGCCAGGGCGACGCGAAAGGCTGCGGGCGGCTGGCGCTCA
>CAZRGL010000555.1:3638-7355 GCA_964599485.1 uncultured Polyangiaceae bacterium | reverse complement strand
AGCGCACCACCTGATACCCCTCGGCATGCTTACAACCCGCGCGTTCGCCCCGATCGCGAGCCGTTGCACGCAGCGCTTCTTCCCAGCGCCCTGAGGTGCGCCCGAACTCGGAAGCGTGCATTCGAACCAGGGCGATCTTCTCCTCGAGCTGTTCGCCGATGTCGACGAAGAGCCGCGGATCAAAACAAGCATCTGAAGCGTACCAATTGCTCTGGTACATCAGCAGGCCCGCTTCCCGTCGGCAGCAATGCAGCGAGGCCTGCCCCAAGACCCGATGGTCGTTGTGCGAATCGTGATTCCAGTGAGTGAGCACCACGTCGGGCCTGGATATGGACAAGGCCATCAACAGTTTCTTGCTGAGGGTCTCACCGCTGGTCAGCGAAAAAGTAGGCAGCCCACCTTCGATGAGCCGGGCGCCGAGTCGATCGGCCGCCATTCTGCCTTCTGACCGCGCCGCCTCGTCAGGACGAACGACTTTGCCTGAGGCATCGCTATAGCCGGAGCGTGTGGCCACGAAGAGCGTCAGATCGGCGCCTTCGTCCCGCCACTTCAGCAACGTCCCACCGCAGCCCAGCTCGATGTCGTCAAAATGGGCCCCTATCGCCAAAACCTTCATGATTGTCGTTCGTCCTCGTCGCTCTTGCTCAGGTGCGCGATCACCCAGGCCAAGTCCACCATGTCGTCGTCGTGGGCCTGCATATAGGCCCGATATATCTGTTCGGCGCGGGCAAACTGCTCCGCTGTGTCAACGGTGAGCACGAGCTCGGGAGAGCGCAAATGGTCGGCCACCTGCAGCACCGCGCGGCCAAACCGCTCGGGTTGCTCGAGGATGAGCTCGTTGACGTGCTCACGGTGATGCGGCTCGTTGCCTTCCTTCCAGCTAATCTCCAAGGCCGAAAAGGTCATGGCTTCCAGGCCGGTGCCCACCGGAAGACCGCAACCAAACGACGGAAAAGCGCAGGCATATTCAACATTGTTGGTACGCAGCAGCTCGATCAGATGCTCGCAACTGGCCCGATCGACAAAGGGGTTGTCGGCGGTGGCGCGCACCACCACATCGAGCTCGAAAGCCTGGGCGCAGCGGTAGTAGCGATCCAGCACGTCTTGCTCATCGCCGCGAAACACCGCAAAGCCCAGAGTCTCGACGAGCTCGACCAACGGCGCCTCGCTGTCCTCCTCGGAAGTCGCCACGATGAGCTGATCGACCCCTGCGCAGCCGTCCAAGCGCCGCAGCACCCACTCGAGCATGGGCCTAGTGCTGAGCATTTTCAGCACCTTGCCCGGCAGCCTGGTCGAACCCATGCGCGCTTGGAGAATGATGCCGCAGCGGCTGACTGCCCCGCTCATATTACTGCTGAGCATAGTTGGCTCCAACGCTGGCTGCTAGCGCTGGCAGCTGTTGGGAGCGTCAGCGGGCTGACGTTTTGTATGGCCGCGTGAGCCGCCTGGCGCGCTTATTGAAGCGATTGAGCCGCTGCAGCCCTTCAATCCGGTCAATTGCCCGCATCGAGGGCGCGGGCATGGGCCTTGCTAGACACGCAGTGTGAGCTACATCCCAATCAACAAAGGTCAGTTCACCCTGGAAAGCCCAGACCGCGCCGCTCGGTTCGAGCGCAAGCGTGGCCACGGCTGCGAACAAGACTACCGCGCCAATCGACGCCAGTGGCAACAGTACCCCGAGCAACGCTATGTGTCGGACTATCCCTTGCACGTCGATCTCGAGCTCGCCAGCGTCTGCAATCTGCGCTGCCCGATGTGCTTCACCATCACCGACGCCTTCAAGAAGCAAGTCAATGCCAAGCTCATGGACTTCGATCTGTACACCAAGCTGGTCGACGAATGTGCTGCCGGCGGCGTGTACTCACTGCGGCTGAGCTACCGAGGCGAAGCCTTCCTCCATCCCAAGGTGGTCGATGCCTGCCGCTACGCCAAACAGCGCGGCATCAAAGAAGTCTCCTCGCTGACCAACGGCGTGCGCCTCGACGAAGCCATGTTCGTCGCCATGATGGAAGCTGGTCTCGATTGGCTCACCATCTCCATCGACGGCCTCGGCGAGACCTACGAGCAGATCCGCCGACCCGCGAAGTTCGACCGCGCTGTCGAGAAGATCACCGCTTATGCCCGCATCAAACGCGAAGCCGGTCGCCTCAAGCCTGTCGTGAAGATCCAATCGATTCTGCCCGCCATCGAAGATGACCCGCAGGCCTTTTACAACGTCTTCGCCCCCATCAGCGACATGGTCAGCGCCAATCCGCTCATCGACTTCATGGCGGACATCAAAGCCAGCCCCAAAGTGAGCGACTTCTCTTGCCCCCAAATCTACCAGCGCCTGACCATCGGGGCCGACGGGCTCGCCATGATGTGCGCCAACGACGAAAAGGGCGAGCACATCGTCGGCGATGCGAACAAGCAGACCATCCACGAGATTTGGCACGGCGAAGCGATGCGCCAAGTGCGCGACATCCACAGCCGCCATCAGGGTTGCGCCGAGATCCACCCCTGCAACAGCTGCTATCTGCCGATGGCGACTGAGGCATCGGTCATCGAAGTCGACGGCCGTTCGGTGGTCAGCGACAAGTACGTCGCGGGCCCTCAGAAGCTCGTGCAACTCAAATCGCCACCGCGCAAGCAGCGCAAACGACGCGCAAGAGCGCCTCAGCAACCATGAGCTACCGCATTCCCTATTTCGAGCTGAGCCTCAGTCAAGAGGAGCGTGACGCGGTCGCCGCCGTCATCGATGACGCATGGTTGACCACCGGACCGCGCGTCGCGGCCTTCGAGCGGGCCTTCGCCGAAGCACTCGAAAGCCCAGAGCTGACCGTCCTGGCGACTACCAATTGCACCGCTTCGCTCCATCTGGCCCTGACCGCACTCGGCATCGGCCCCGGCGACGAGGTCATCTGCCCCTCACTGACCTTCGTTGCCGACGCCAACGCGATCCGCCAGGCCGGCGCCACCCCGGTGTTCGCCGACGTCTGCTCAGAAACTGAGTGGAACATCGATCCAGCGGATATCGAGCGCAAGCTCAGCGCCCGCACCAAAGCCGTCATCGTCGTGCACTACGCAGGCTATCCCTGCCGCATGGACGCGGTTGGCGCCATCGCTCGAGCCCATGGGCTACGCGTAATCGAGGACGCCTGCCACGGTCCGCTTGCGCGTCACGAAGGCCGCATGCTCGGCACCATCGGCGACGTCGGCTGCTTCAGCTTCTACAGCAACAAGAACATGACCACCGGTGAGGGCGGGTTGCTCGTGAGCACCGATCCGGCGGTGGGCGAGCGAGCCCGACTGATGCGCAGCCATGGCATGAGCACGAGCGCCTACGAGCGCTTCAAAGGGCACGCCTACGGCTACGACGTGACCGAGGTGGGCTTCAACTACCGCATGGACGAGCTGCGCGCCGCCATCGGCCTGGTGCAACTGGCGAAGCTGTCAGCCGCGAATCGACGACGCCGCGCCCTCGTCGAGCGCTATCGCGCGCTCATGGCGGACCGTCTTGCTGACTTGACCGTACCGTTCAGAGAAGCGAGCGGCGATTACGGCTACCACATCTTCCCCGTATTGCTGCCCGCGGGCGGCCCCAGCCGTGGCGAAGTGATGGCTGCAATGGCCGAGCGCGGCGTGCAGACCAGCATTCACTACCGCCCCATTCACTCTTTCAGCGTCTATCGCCACCACGACGAACCCCTAAGCCCCCGCGAATCCCCCCACCGGCCG
>CAZRGL010000555.1:0-3628 GCA_964599485.1 uncultured Polyangiaceae bacterium | reverse complement strand
ACGAACCCCTGCCCGTTACCGACGCCATCGGCGAGCGCATCCTCTCATTACCTCTCTATCCGAGCCTCACCGAGGAGCAGCAAGCCGAGGTGGTCGACGCCCTGCGCGCCAGCCTCCTGGGTCATTACCACCTGTGTGGATGAACGCATGGACCTCAACGACATTCTCGCCAAGAACCACCACCTGAAGCGACTTCATGCCGGCAAGCGCTGCTTCATCGTCGGCAATGGCCCATCGCTGCGAGAGCAAGACATCAGCAAGCTCGGCGACGAAGTAACCATGGTGGTCAGCTCCTTTCACCGACACCCCGACGCCAAAGCGGTGCGGCCCGACTATTGGCTCATGGCTGACGAGCTGGTGTGGCAGGACCCTCAGCGTCACTATCTGCCCACCGTCAACGCAATCAACGAGCAGGGCATCAATACCAAGCTGTTGCTCAACACGGCCGGCATCAACTTCTTCATCAAGCAGGACGCCGGTCCGATGATCGACCGTCATTATTTTCATTACGGATCAGCTGCCCTGCTGCAGCAGCCCATCGATTTTTCCGGACCGATCCCACCGCTCGGCCAGAACGTGATCATGGTGTGCTTGATGCTCGCGTTCTATCTCGGCTGCGACCCGATCTACTTGATTGGTTGCGACCACGACTTCATGAAGATCGACGAGGACAACTACGGCAAGACCCGCGCCGCACACTTCTACAGCACGCCTCAATCCGGCCACCACTACAGCCAGCGCCTCGATTGGTCGACCTGGCAGGGCTGCATGCAGCAGATGCGCGCCCAATACGCGCTTCTCGGAGACTACGCCGAGCGTAATGGCTTTCACATCTTCAACGCTACCGCTGGCGGCCACCTCGACGCGTTTGTCCGCGCCGATTACGAAGCGCTCTTCCCCCTCGAGCAGGCCGGCTTCTCGAGCGACAACTTGCCAGCACAGCGGCTCGCCACGGCGGCCATGCAGATGCTCGATGACGGCGACACTGAAGTGGCGCTCTGCTTGCTCGACAGCGCTGCCGCCAACAACACCGGCCACGCTCAGCGCGTCGAAGGCATCGACTACCTCCGCGCTTTGGGCTTTGCCAAGCTCGGCCGGTATGAAACCGCTCTCAGTTTCGCGCGCCGCGACCTTGCCTCCAATGTGGCAGGCAGGGGACGCGCTCAGAAGTTGATCGACCAGCTCTCGGCCCGCGCGGCCGGCCATGTGGTGGAGGCCCGATGTTAATCCCGACCGTCATGCCAGCCCAATGCCCCGAACTGACCAGCGCGAGCGCATGCATCGAGCAGCACCGAAACCGCGACCCCGATGCGCTCTGCCTCAAGCTGCGCGCTGCCAAAGGCTGGCAATCGTACAGTAGGCAAGAGTTCTGGAGCTTGGTCGAGCGCTGGGCAGCGCACTTTGCGAGCTGCTTCACCGAGCGCACGTTGATTGTCTTTTCGAAGAAGCTCGATATCGATCTTCTCAGCGCTTACATCGGCGCGATGCACGCTGGTCATGTGCCGGCCCAAATCAGCTTCCCGTCCAACAAGCTCAGCGCTGCCGAGTTCGCACGCAAGCTGAAGCACATTCACGACAGCACGTCCTTTGGCGCCCTATTCGTGGACGAGCCGGAGCAGCCGCGCTTCGCCGAGCTCTTTGCCGTGCCGGTCATCGCACCATCCCATCGCCCGGAACGCGCCTCAGTAACCACTTCGCCCGCTCATCAAAGCGATGATGCGCTCATACAGTTCTCTTCCGGCTCCACTGGGTTGCAAAAAGGCGTCATGCTCACTCATCGGGGGTTGATCGCCCATATGCGCAGCTATGCCGCTGCGCTGCGCCTCGACCAAGACGACGCAATCGTCAGTTGGCTGCCGCTCTATCACGACATGGGACTCATCGCTTGCTACCTCATGCCATTGATGTGCGGCATTCCGTTTTTCCAAATGGACCCGTTCCACTGGGTCATGCAGCCCGACTTGTTGCTGCGCGCTGTTGAAGAGCTCCGGCCCACCATTTGTTATCAACCGAACTTCGCCTATCACGTGCTCGCGCGGCGCGGCAAGCAGCGTGACCTGAGCAGCGTCCGGTTGTGGATCAATTGCTCGGAGCCGGCCCGCGCTGCGAGCCACCATTTGTTTTCTCGAACCTTCGCTACGGTGCGCCAGGACAGCATGAGTGTGTGCTATGCGCTGGCCGAAGGCACCTTCGCAGTGTCCCAAACCTTCCCTTGGCACCACAACATCGATCGGGCCGCCGCGGGGGGTTCACCACTATCTTGCGGCCGCACCATCGACGGGATGCAGGTCCGGATTTTCGCTGAACCGGGCGAGCCCGAGGGAGAAGTGGGCATTCGCGCTCCCTTCTTGTTCGACCGCTTCGTCGGCGGTCCGTGTCCGCTGCGTGATGGTTTCTACCTCACGGGCGACCTCGGAGTCATCGACGATCGAGGCGAGCTCTTCATCACCGGCCGCAAGAAGGACCTCATCATCGTAGGTGGAAAGAACATCCATCCGCAGGACGTCGAGTTCTCCGCCAGTGAAGTCGAAGGGGTCTACCCCGGTCGAACCGTTGCCTTCGGTCTGTTCAATCCCGAAATCGGCAGCGAGGAGCTGATCGTGGTGGTGGAGCGATGCGCAGAGGTCGAACCCAATGCGCTGAAGATCGCCGTGCAGCGGGCTGTCGAGGCCGAAGTGGGCGTCGTTCCGCGACGCATCGAGGTGACCGAGCACATGAAGCTCGTCAAGACCAGCAGCGGCAAAATTAGCCGCTCGCGCAACAAGCAGCTTTATCAAACCCAGGAGCTCACGCTGCTATGATCATCGTCGGCAACAGCAACGTATCGAGCTTTCGCCGCATTGGTGTGCGCTTGAACGACAATGGCCAACAAGTGCCCACCCATTGGGTCGGCGCACTCATGGTCGAGCACTTCTTCGGTCATCCCGCGGGCGCCAAGGTCCTAGAGCTTCTCGGCGCACACCAAGGGGTCAAGGTGCTCAGCTTGGGGACTCATGACGTTTATGCAGTCTGCACCGCACTCGGCAAAGGCGACGTCACGCCCCTATTGCAGAGAATGGTCGACCAATTCGATCAGTTCCTGGCAATCGCGGCTGCTGACGGCAAGCTGGTGTGGATGGTTGTTCCGCAACCACTCGAGCTGGTTGACTTCGAGCACCTGCAGCCCTCCGACGTCTTGCACATCTCGATGAAGGTCAACAACTTGTTGGCCTCACGCTGCCGTGAGTATGGCGTCGCGGTCATCGATCCTTTCGGTGAGCTGACGGGCAAGCGCCCTGAGGATTTCGACAGCTATCTACAACGCGACAAGGTCCATCTCAACGCCCTAGGGGCGGCTGCGTACGCCGAAGCGCTCGCCGAGATCAGCGGCACCGACGTGCAGCTCGTGGTCGGTGAGCAAAGCTTCGAGCCGAAGAACGAGCTCGAGTCCTTTGTCGCGCTGTTGCTCAGCGACCTCGGCGTCCCCGAACAAGCCGGCGGCAACTCGTCGCTGCCCGAGCTGGGGGCTGCCATCGTCGATAAGGTCCACGAGCGACTCGCGGCGCGGGGCCTCGATTGCCCCATCGCAGGCGACACCGAATTGGTCGCTTCAGGCTTGCTCGATTCGCTCGACTTGGTCGAGATCTAC
>CAZRGL010000554.1:0-7361 GCA_964599485.1 uncultured Polyangiaceae bacterium | reverse complement strand
TATCTGCCGCAGAAGAACCAATGTGCTCGAGCTCGACAAAACACTCTCGAGGTACGGTTTCGAGGGCGCGCGCGATAGCGGGTGTCTTGCCGAGCGCTTCCTTCTTCATGGTTGCTAGCCGCGCCAGCCGTCCGATCTCCCTCAGCTCCGTGTCGTCAGACGAGACCAGCGGCTCTGCGTCACGTTTGTCACAAAGGGTGCGCCACAAATGCCACATGCCGATGGTGTGCAAGTAACGCTTGGGCTCACACAGCCCGACTTGCTCGTCCACCGCTCGTTGGAAGTAGTCGAGGGCCGGCCCCGAATAGGTGAAGCGCTGGGGGATTTTCTGCAAGATGGGGTCAAAAAGCTCGCGTCTGAGGCGCAACGTGGAGCGAAAGTCGAGCTCATCGCTTGGATCGATCCACTCGGCCAAGAAGTCCTGGTCTCCATCGTTCCACCAGGGATAGCGATGCGTTCGCATGCCCGTCGTGCGTCGCCAGTCGCCGAGCTCGGCATCGATGGGCGAGCCCGGATAGAGGCGAAAAGGATCGACGGAGAGAAAGCCGGTGGTGCCCCTCGCGTCGCCGACGAACAAGCGCTCGAGATAAGCGGCAGAGCGTCGCATCGAGCGCTCGGTCTCACCCGGATGGCCTACGATGACGTTGGCACCGAATGGTAGGTCTAGCTCTCGCGCCCAGGTCGCGACCTTGCTCATGTGATCCAAGAAACCGCTCGCAGCACCTGCCTTGTGGATACGCTTCAGTTGGTCGGGGTCGCCGCTTTCGAGTCCGAAGCCACAGGCGACGTTGGCGCGAGCCATCAGCTCGAGGTCCTCTCGCTCGACGAGATCGACACGGATTAGGAGCCACAGCTTGCGTGCCCGACAAGGACGTCGAATGAGCTGCTCGAAGAAGCTACGGCGCCAGCTGCGCTTCATGCCGAAGAGCGCATCGGTGATGAACACTGTCCATTCGCTGAGATCGAGAAAGCTGTCCAGACGGTGGATCTCGTCGACCGCTCGCTCAGGATCCAACGCTCTCCATGAGGTGTCCCGTTTGGCGCGCTCCATGCAGAACGCGCAGTCGAAGGGGCAGCCGCGTGAGAGGTAGATCTCGGCTTGGGAGGCGAGCTTGCGGGCGATGGGTTGGTAACGCGCCAGCTTGCTCCAATCATAAGGAGGCAGCGCGTTGGGATCGGTCCAGGGCTCAGGACCGATCAGGGGTTCGGTGGGCCGCTTTCCCGCAACACAACTAGCGAGCAAGCGTCGCATCGGTGCTTCGCCATCACCGATGATGACGAAGTCGAACGGCGAGTCGTCGGCGGTGAAGTCGTTGGGGCGCGCGCTCGGGTGATAGCCCCCGGTCACCAGCCAGGCTTTTGGCAAACAGCTGCGCAGCCGGGCGCCGATGGCCATGACCTTGAGGAAGTCGTACGAGGAATAGCAGCTGATCCCCACCACGTCGTAGTGCGGCGCTGCAATGCGAGCTAGATCGACCCGACCAAAGCCGCGCTCCATGTCGAGATCCACCACATCCACCACCGCGTGGCCGTCCTGCTCGAGCGCGCCGGCGATGCTGAGAAGCTGAGGTACCCCGAAGTTGGCGCCCCCGCTGAACAAGCCGCCGGGCCATATCAGAAGCACGCGAGGAAGATCGACGCCCGGTGTGCTCATCACATGACCTCGGCGCCCAAGTCACTCGAACTCGAGACAAATGGTGGGTTGCGGCAGTGGGGGAGGAGGTGGTGGCATGGCGGGCTTGGGACGAGGACGAGCCTTGGACAAGCAGGGCCGCGGGACTGCTGGCGGGTCAGGGTCGGGAAGGCGCGGCGTGAGGCAAGGCATGGGCGGGGCAGCGTCCTGCTCGTCATGCTCCGCCGTGCTGCCACCGGTGCCCGGGTCGTCGTCGGCTCCCGCGTCCTGGTGGACGGCCGGCTCTATGGGCACGACGACTCCAGCGTCGGTTTGGCTCGTGTGTGTCGGTGCTACCCGGAGGCAGGTTTTGGGCTCGCAGGCCTCACCGGCTGCGGCGATGCCCGCGCTGGCGATCGCGATGGCTACGAAACGCTTGCGGCGCGCGAGAATGAGCTGTCGCGCGTCCTGGGGGCAACCGCGGTTGCCATCGTGGTGGTCGTCGTCACGCACGCACGGCCCCGTGACTTCGAGCTCGGGTGCTTAGAAAATCGGGTCCCTGGACAAGCATGTCTTCGGCTGACTGGGCTTCAAGCACACCTTGGGGACGGTCAAGCAAGGCCGCGGTGGTGGTTTTGGAGGAGGTTTTCCAGCGTCTGCTTTTCCAGCATCTGCTTCTTCTGAGTCTGCTTTTCCAGCGTCGCCCTTCGCTGCTTCGTGGGTGCTGCCGACAGGGGGCGTTGCCAGACAAGGAGCCGGAGTTGTGCTGTGGGGATCCATCGTCAGACAGGGCTCGGCAGCCGTTGACGAGCTCAGCTCGCCGCCGTCGTGCGCAGGCTCGTCTTTGCAGGCCGAAGCGCTGACGACCAATCCGGCGCCTGCAAGCGCCGCGGCGATGAGCCGCGTGCGCCTTGCCAAAATAGCTTGACGCGGATCTTGATCGCGTTGTGAATCGTCTGTCGACATGGGCTGGCTTCTTGCTCGGTCGCGATGCGCCATCCAGTATAGCGGCGACGCGTCACTCAGTCGTTTGGATACAAGCAGACCTTCAGATCTAGTTTTCGCCGTGGCGGGGCGCGCAAGCAAATCTTCGGCTTGGTGGTGGGTGGCTTCTTGTCGGAGCTGGTGGTGTTGGCCGCCGCGGATTGAGAGGCGCTGCTGGTCGTCTCATCGGGGCTCGACGCTGTGCTGTTTGGGGCGGCAGTGCTGCCCGGCGCAGCAGTGTTGCCCGGCGCAGCAGTGTTGCCCGGCGCAGCCGTGCTCGCTGTGCTGGTCGTGGGTGCTGTAGTCGTGGGCGACGCCACATCCAAACATGGTTGTGGTTCTTTGCATCCGCTCGCGGCCACACCCGCGCTGATCATGGCTGCAGCGACGAAGCGCTTTCGTCGGGCCAAGATGGTTGCCCGTGATTGACAGGACGCCTTGGAGTCAGTGCGCTCAGGAAGACTGTCGTTCATCGAGCACCTCTAGGTGTTTCTTTCGAGGCTGCGCAGAGTCGTTCGTCGACGCTGGGTCGAGGTTACGATCAGCGGCGAGCCGCGCTTCGAAGTCGTCGTCGATATGTTGCCAGAGGAATGGGTCGGGCATGCGCGGGCTTTGTTCACCCAGCACCCACAACGCTGCTGCTCCGCAGCCCCCGCCGCAACTGGTGCTATGCAAACAGCCCTCGCAAAACGCCGGCGTCTGCGCCTGGTACGCGGCGCGCTCGGGGGCATCGAGCAAGGCGACGAGATCGACCTGCTCGTCGAGGATGTCCTCGACGCCGCCGAGCGGGGTGGCGTGAAGCGTGCAGTTACGCAGCTTGCCGTCGTAGCCCAACGCGAGCTCTTGCATGCTCGTGCCGACCGCACAGTGTCCGAAGCCGATGGGCTCGTAGTCGTCGGTCTCGAACATGCACGGCGGAATGGGCATCGTGCAGTTGATGCGCATGTTGCGGTCCTTCGCAAATGGTAGCGCTTGGTCGAAGGCCTCGATGATGTCGCCGCGGCTAGGCAACAACTCGGCTAGGAACTTGGTCGCGTAGCCTGCTGGACTGAATCGACTCAGCGCAACATGATGAACGTCGAGCGACTCCCACAGCGTCAGGATCTTTCCGAGCGAGCGGGCGTTCTTGCGCGTGACGACGACGCACCCAACCACGGCGACGCCATGTTTCTTGAGCGTTCGGACGCCGCGCAAGGCTTGCTCGAAGTGGCCCGGTCCGCCAGCGTGCTCGGCATGCAATGCTTCGTTGTCTCCGTTGAGGGTGACCTGCACGTAGCGAACGTCGTAGGCCGTCAGGCGCTGGGCCACCCGATCGGTGATGAGTCCCCCGTTGGAGATGATGTGCACGCCGACGTCGCGCTCGCGCAGCAAATCGAGCAAGGTCCACAGCTCGGGACGGTAGAAAGGCTCACCCCCGGTGACCGTGAAATGGTCGAGATCGAAGGCGTCCAGCAACTTGGCTGCCCGGGCCAGCAGCTTGGTCGCCTGTTGTGGATCCTGCGGCGTTGCCTCGTCTTGTCCTCGCCACTCGTTGTAGCAGTAACTACAACGTTGGTTGCACTGCGCCGTCAGCTCGATGGCGATACTGTTCACCTTGGGGCGTGCGCTATCGTCACCCATGCGGCATCAAGGTAGCAGCGCAACTGCCCCTTGGACAGCAACAGCCCTTGGGCTTTGACGGATTTGCCTCAGCCGCCGCTGCCGCCTTGGTTGCCGCCGCCTGCGCTTTGTCCGCCGGTGCTCGTCGATCCACCGCCACCGCTTGGCGCGCCGCCGCCGGTAGGCGGGCCTCCGCCGACCACGCCGCCTCCAGCGCCACAGTTCTGCGGTCCTTCACAGTCGCCGTAGCAGGCCTGCTGATTGCAGACCAAACAGCTCAGCTTGTTGCCGAAGTCGAGGATGCCGCCCATGTACATCATGCCGCAGTTACCCGTGCACGTGTCCGGGTCAGGGTCGCTCGAGCACGCTTCGAGGCACGAGCCGAACTTCTCGCAGTCGGGGTTGGCGGCACAGGCCGCGATGTCGTCCTGACAAACTCCTTGGGCGCAAGCGCTGGCCATACAGACATCACAGCTTTCGCCCGAATCGCAGCTCTGCATCGAGCTGCCTCCTGCGCCGGGACAGTCGTGTGGTTGTTCATCATCGCTGCACGCGCCAGAGGCAACAAATCCAGCTAGTGCGATTGCCAGGTAGAGCCAGTTCTTGCTCTTCATCCCCGCCTCCTCGAGTCCCGGGGCCAGCACGGGACCTAGCAGGGTCCTATCAGTTGCTCAGAGCTTGGCCATGTTCCTTGCGTGTCCGGCGGGGTCAGCTGGGAGCGCGTGCGAGTGAATCGGCCCGCGAGCCACCAAGTTGCATCAGGATTCAAATTGGCATTTGCAATGCCAATTTGCCCGTATGGCCCGAGAATCATTCAGAAAAGAATTTCCTAAGCGGCGTGGTTCTCACAGCCCACTGCGAAGAGCAGGACGCCCAGTCCGCTCAATGTGCGCCCTCTGCCGACTGCTTCGCTCATGCTTCCTTTCCGCCGGCGGAGCGGTACGCTGTTCTGTTGCCAACCCGCCTTTGGGATATTATCGATGGCGCCTGCAGCGCCACCTGTAGGACAGGAATAATTGTCGCACGGATTTCAAGACATGGGCGTCACGGTGACCAGGAGGTTGGTGCCATGACGAGCGGAGACGAACCGAGCGGCGCTCGCCCAAACACTGGCCTGGCAACCGAGCAGGGTGGCTGCACCGTGCGCATCCTGTCCGATGGGCAACCCGCGCCCGATGGTGCTGTGACCCAGGTCAGGACACGTCCCCAGGTTGCGTTGCACTCGATACCGCCACCCGAAGCGGAGGAGCCGAGATCGCTAGTTGGGGCGCTGCAGGACCGCTTCGCCTTCGGCGCGCTGCTCGGGCGCGGCGGCATGGGTGAAGTGCAACAAGCGTTCGACCGTGGCCTCCTGCGTCAGGTGGCGGTGAAGACCTGTCGCGAGTTGGATCTGCAGGACGATTTGCGGCAGCGCTTCATCGCCGAGGCACGCATCACCGCGCAGCTCGAGCACCCGAACATCTTGCCGGTGTATTCGCTCGAGGAGACGCGTGACGGTGATACCGCCTTCGTGATGCGCCTCGTCGAGGGTCGCGATCTATCGGCTTTTATCGACGAGGTGCGGCGGGCGTACGAGTCGGGCCAAGTCGCGCCTCGGTATGTGCTTGCATCACGGCTCGACCACATGCTGCGGATCTGCGACGCCATCGACTACGCCCATGGCCGCGGTGTGCTGCACCGTGACCTCAAGCCCGACAATGTGATGTTGGCCGACCACGGTCAGGTTTGCGTGATGGACTGGGGCCTGGCGCTGGTAATGGGGGAGCGGAAGGCGGAATCGGCCCCGGCCTCGATTCCCGTGTCGCGTCAGGTGACCGGAGGCCAGGGCCGGCTGACCACTTTTGGCGACATTCTAGGCACGCCCCAATACATGGCGCCCGAGCAGGCGCAGGGCGAGACCGATGCCTTGGGACCGGCGGCAGATCAATACGCCCTCGGGCTCATCCTCTTCGAGCTCGTCTCGCTGAGTCCGGCTCGCGATCAGGACAGCGCCGCCGAGTTGCTCGGTGTGGCCCAGGACGGCACGCTCGCTGCTTTCGAACATCGCTATGGTGATCCGATCCCGCACGGCCTCGCCAAGATCGTCGAGCGGGCGACACAACTTCGTCCCGAGGATCGCTACCCGAGCGTGAAGAGCCTCAGCGACGATTTGCGCCGGTTCGTGCGTGGTGAGGCCCTGGAGGTTGCTCCTGACTCCTGGCCAGCTGCGCTGTGGCGGAGGCTGAATCGTCGGCCGGCGGTGGCGGTGGCGGCCTTCCTCGCCGTCGTAGCATTGGCCCTCGCGGCTGCTCTGACGGGGCTCTACAGCACAGCCGCCGAGCGTCGCCACGCTGCCGAGCAGGCCCGAATCGCCTCGCGGCTGACGGGCGAAGTCGCGGCCCGAAGTGACACCTTCGAGCGGCAACTCGACGAGGTTCGGCTGCTGCTCGAAGGTCTCGCCCGCGCCACCGAGCAGCTGCTTCGACATGGCAAATTGGATCCCGACGCCACCTGGATGTCGCCGGACTCGATCACCAAGCACCCAGCTACGGAGCACAGCGAGCGCTATGGCAAGAAGGTCAACCTCGATCATTGCATCCACATGATCGCCCCAGGAGCACGCCGCGACCACGCCGCGACCCAGCTTGCCAGCCTCGCACCGCTACGCTCGTTCACCAAACGCACCTACCGAAACGATGGCGAGGGGCGGGTGCCGCTCTTGTGGGTCTATGCCGCGTTCGAGAGTGGCTTGATGATCAACTTCCCCGGGCACGGCACCTATCCGCTCGGCTACGATCCGCGCAAGCGACCCTGGTACCGCGGCGGCAAGGACAAGCGCGGTCACCATTGGGGCAGACCGTATCGCGACGTGAGCGGCAAGACGCTGCAGCTGCCGGCATCGCGAGCGCTGTTCGACGCCAAGCAAGCATTCATTGGGTTGGTGGGCATCGACGTCAACCTCGTCGACCTCGCCAAGAACCTCCGCATGGAGTCGTTGCCTGGCTGGAAGCGGACGTACCTCGTCGACGGTCGAGCGATGATCATCGTCGACACGGCCGATTCCGCCGGACAGCAGCACGCCCCTGACGACACGCTGAAGCTCAAACGGCTCCCGATCTCCGAGGTGGCCAGCGCCATCGACGCCCAGCGCCGCCTCGGCACCGCGAGCAGTGGCGACCACCGCTTC
>CAZRGL010000553.1:0-7386 GCA_964599485.1 uncultured Polyangiaceae bacterium | reverse complement strand
GCACCGCGCTAAGGGGTAAACACCATCGCCTGGCGTCAGTTCAGTGGTTGGGATTTGCGCGTGGCCAGGGGCAAGCACGAGCCGAGTGAGCTGAACGCGACTGTGGATGCCCATACGCTTGTAGATGTTGTTCAGATGAGCTCCGACAGTGCGGGCACTGATGTTCAGACGAGCGGCGATGACGGGATTGCTCAAGCCATCAGCTACGAGTAGGGCGACTTCGCGTTCGCGCACAGACAGCGGCAGCGGCACCGAGGAGAGGCTTTCTGACAGCGCGCCACTTCCGGTCAATTGCTGGCTGAATACTTGTTCGAGGGGATATTGTCCGTAGCGAAGCACGACGACCGAACCAATTCGGATCCGGTCACCTTCGTGCAGCAGCTTACGCTTGATGCGCGCCCCATTGACGTAGGTACCGTTGGTCGAGCCTAGGTCGACGACCATCGCGCCGCCGCCATGACGAAGCCTGATTTCTGCATGTCGACGTGATGCAGCTGGGTGGCTGAGCGACACCTGAGCTTGCTCATCTCGTCCGATGAGATTCGAGCCTAGCGCCAGCATGATGAGCCGCTGCTGTCCCTTGCCAACCAACTCCACACCCGGTTGAGTATCGAGCGACTGGCAAGGCTGCCCGCCGGTGATGGTGTCATAGTCCAGATCAGCTTGTTCGTCGTGCATGAGGCTTGGCTCCTGATAACCGCATTGCCGATCGCGTGTCAGACTGAAGGAGAGCAACGGTCGTGCCGCTGCGCGGCCGCCTGTCTTTTCAGCAAGTTCGACACCATGATGCTGTTCGGCCTGCGAAATCTCCGTGTGCACAATGTGCGGCCCCCAAGGTGCACATGTGAGCAACGGCTCCCCCGTCGAAGCGCCGCGGGGGGCGCGGCCGCATCAACATGAGCGCGGCTTGCCGCTGGATTCTGCGGGCACGTCTGCCCCTGTGCAGGACGACGCTGATGGCCAAGTAGCCAATCGTGATGAGAACGACGACCCCCAGCTGCGCCTCGGCCAACAAGCTTGTGAATATGACGATGCCAAGTTGAGAGTTGTCTTCTGAACGGCGCGTGGTGTTGGCGGCGCCCCATTACTGCACAGGCAAAGCGACGCCCAGGGCGAAAATCAAGATGTAACAGCAGCTCTTTGGAGGCATGATTGAAAGCTATGCACACGCGCCAATGATGTCTTTCCGGCCGGCTGTATCCACGAAGATCCACTTTGCCTTTTTGGTAGCAGCAACCTGCGCATTGACTGCTGCGTGCCAGCAAGAGCTAGGCGACTCCTCAGCGGCGGGAGGCAAAGGTGGGGAGGCGGGGGCGCCCTCGTCCTATGGTGGCGGCGGCAGCGGTGCCAGCAGCAGCAGCAGCAGCAGCAGTACCAGTAGCAGCAGCAGTACCAGTACCAGTAGCGGCAGCAGTGCCAGCAGCAGCAGTGCCAGCAGCAGCAGCAGCAGCAGCAGTGCCAGCTCTTCAGGGTGTCCGCCGTTGTATTTCAACGACAGTTTCATCGAAAAGAACGCCACGCCTGGTGGCTTGGATGTGGATTCCGCGGGGGGAATCACCGCCAGCTTCGACATGGCCAGTTTTTTCGACCTGGGCAAGCTCGTGATGCTCGACCCCGGAGGCAGCGTCGTCCTCGAGAAGGACATCGGCTACAAGTCGGTGTGGACGACCGGTCTCCAAGTCACCCCGCTGGACAAGCTACCTTTGGTTTCGCGCAGCATAGCTTGGGGGTGTGGGGGGGATCGGTGTCGTCGTTCAGCTCCCCAGGCGCACTGCTCGGCTCGGTGGGCTTCAGCTGCTGTCAGGTCAATGGCGTGCTGCTCAATCGCGTGGCAGCAGACACCTTTGGCAATGCCTTCGTTGAAACGAACGTCCAGACGGGCAACTACGACTTCGGAGGGGGCAGTCGGCCTTTCGGCGAATATCTCATCAAGTACGATGCGGCGTTCAACTACCAATGGGACATTGTCATCCCCAACAACAGCGCTGCGGCAATGCGAGGTGACGGAGCTGGCAATCTGTTCGTTACGAGCCTCTCCCCAGGCGGCTTTGGGGCGTGTGCAACCAGCGCCGACACAATCGTCCTGTCCAAGCTCAACCCCGCGGGCAGCTGTCTGTGGGCGAAGACCTTTGGGGGTGGGCTCGACAAACCCAACTTGACAATCGGCCCCAATGGCAACGTCCATTTGGCCGGGCAGTTGAAGGGCACAGCCTCGTTGGGTGGCAATACCCTGTCGAGCGGCAACGGGGAGACCATCGCCCTAGCCAAGCTGTCCAACACCGGTGCGCACATGTGGAGTGTGAGCCTGGGCAACAGCAACAACAACGCCTCGAATTCACTGAAGCACCTGCAGATCTCGACGAAGAACGCCAGTGACGTGATCGTCGCCGCGATGTTCAACGGCAGCGTCGATGTCGGGGTTGGCAAGTGGCAGTCGAGCAACGGCTGGGACGCAGTGGTGTTGAAGATCGACGCGACCAACGGAGCGGTCCTCAACCAATTCCACATCACGGCTCCCGGCTCAAAAATCGCCGTCGCATCGACTTCTTTGGGGGACGCGATCGTGTCTTCTGACAACCCGATGATCGACCTCGGCTGTGGACCCTTGAAACCAATGCAAAGCACTGGCGTCGTTTTGGGCTCGTTGCCTTTGTGAGCGGGAAACGAGGGGCGCGACGCTTGGCCCCCCGGAAGATGGGGCTAACCACCACATCGAGCCCTGCGCAGATAGCACGAATCACAACCATCCCAATGTAACCTAGCCTAAACTTCGCCGAGCATGACCGCGACGGTTCCGTGCCCGAATTGCCACGCCACCTTCACCATCGAGCGAGCGCAGCCTTTGGTGAGCTGCCCTTATTGTCGAAACAGCTTCCAGTCACACAGCTTGGCTCGCGCACAGGTGCATGCGCAGCAGTACGCCGACCATCAGCAAGAGGCTCAGCGGCATGCTGAGTGGGCGGCAAGTCACGCCAGCGTGGCCGAGGCAACCAAGCCGACCACGCCTTGGGGCATGCTGCTGAGCTTCCCATTGATGGGCATCATTGGCCTCGGTGCGACGTCGGGCATGGGCGGCGCGGCGCTTATCGACAACGAAGTGTGGTTGTACGTCAGCGTCGGCTTGGGCTTGGTCGCGGTCGTGGGTATGACAGCGGCTGTGATTGCCCACAGCCGGCGCGTCGCAGTCGCGGGCGCCGCACCGCTCCCCCATGGGCAGCGCGTAGGTGTATCGTGCCCCAATTGTGGTGCGCCGTCGGAGCTGGTGCACGGCCAAGCCGTCGGGGCTTGCAACTATTGCAACAGCGCGCTGGTGCCAGGTGCGGAGCTGATGGCGCAGGCTATCGACGCTGCGAAAATGCAGGTGCGCTACGAGCTGTTTCGCGCCGCACGGGAAGACCGCAGGGCAGATCAGCGAATCGCCGCCATGTCGCGCGACTACGCCACCATTTGGGTACCCGGTCTAGTCCTCGTCAGCGCCGTCCTCGTCGCAGTGCTAGGCGGTGACGCCGAAATGACGGTCCTGGCCTGGGCCATCGCCATTGGGCTCACCACGGTGGTTGTCGGCCGGCACGCCGTGCGGGCGACGCGTCACGCAGCGCTACGTAGCGTCTTTCAGAATATGGCGGTACAGCTGCGCGGACAGGTTGTCGACTTCGATGGAGCGACGCAGTGGCTCGACGCGTACTGGCCCGGCAGCCACATGCAGGCGTTTTGGTACAATAACCACCGTACGTTTGTGGCATTGGTTGGCAACCTCTACGGCTACAGTTGCTACCTCCAGATCTTGCCGGTCAACGATTTTCCGTCCAACGGCTACGCAGTGCTGAATCTCGCGTGCGTATTCGAGGATCGTTTCGCTTCGGCGATTACACCGCCAGCGAAGGAAATGAAGCGTTGGCTCAAGAAGAAGGGTTTCGATCTCACCTTCGAGGATGGCGGCGTCAGTGCGGTGCGCGATCTGAAAAAGTCACCGGCCTATTGGAAGAGCGCCGAAGCTGCCCACGAGCTCGCCACCATAGCTGCACATCTCGCACACCTCGCACATCAGCTCGGCGGCCACGCCACGCCCGCGATGCCTGCGTGAGCTTTGCTCATGACCCAGGGGGGCCTCCGCGTCTCGCTGGAGCACGGCGCGGTAACGGCTCACGACTCATACAGCGCAAACCAGGTGCAGGACAGGCCTCCCACCGTCAGTCCGAGTCGCGCGATGAGCATCTTCCCCAGTGTGGAAGCACGTGGCAGCTGCCGCAGTCGCGCCAACGAAGCAATACTCACTAGCGGCACACATTACCGAAATGCGCAGGGCACACCCCCTGGATTCGGGCTAGCATCTTTGGGCGCGCGAACAGGCCAGGAGGGAAACGTGCACCGTGTCGTCGTACTTGCCGCTCGAGCTGTTCTGTCGGTCTGCCTAGCCGCGGCGCTGACCGTGGTCGGATGTGGTGGATCGGCGTCTGTTCCCACAGTGACCCAAACGCATACCATCTCCAACCAGGGCCCATTGGTGCAGGTGGAGCTCGTTGTCAGAGGGGGGAGCCGCCCGGACTTCAGCGACACTTGCTATGCCGCGTCGACTTGTGGGCGAGCTACATGCGAAACGGTTTTACGCGGGAGGCGGGCTACTTCGAGGCCAGGCTCACGCCCGCCATGACTGAGAAGCTCGCCGCCGAGGTGGAAGCGGCGGATGGCGAGGGACCATTCCCTCCCGACACGGTCGTCTTTTCCTACTCACACGCCGGCGCAACGAAGGATTTTGGCGAACGAGGAGGACCGGCTGCACTTCGAGCTGCTCAGAAACAAATCCTCGGCGTGCTCGAAGCTCGTCCGTCGTGGACGGTTTCGGTAACAGTGAACCGGAGCGGCCAAGCGGCCTCTCCGGACAAGCAACGAGTGAACGTGCAGTTTCGAAACCGTGGTGCTCATGCGGTGACGATCGATCACCCGGCGGCCCGAAACGGTGACCGCACCCACCTGGTGACCGATGTCCTCATCCTGTCCAGCGACGGCGTGGCTGACAGCAGCTTGCGGTGGCAGTCCGTCCAGCCCACGACAGCTGCGCCGCCGCCACCCGTTCTCGAGCTGCCCGCGGGCACGACGGTGCAGCTCGTTCTGGACGTACGCATGCCGAATACGGCGAGCCACGACGTGCACGTGATCTACTCAGGCAGGGCACGCCCCGCGAAAGGCGAACCGGTGCGTCTCGAGCTCGACACACGCTATGCGGAGCCCGCCGGTCTCCGCTAGCGCGGGGCGGGCGATACGGTCGAACGGCTCGATGAGCGTCCCCTGACTTCGGGGTCGTCCACCAACATCTCGAAAATGGGCTCGTCGAGGCCCGTCCAGGCCATTGCCACCGGATTTGGGTTCCGGTATCCACAAACTTCATTCTTGAGAGGAGACTAGCGATGAAGACGAACCGGACACTGGCGATCCTTTCTTTGGCACTGTGCTTCGGCCTGTGGGCGTGTTCGGAACCGGTAGAAAACAACAACGGGCAACCGGCTACCGGAGGTTCTACCGGTGACGGCGGCTCAGCTGGCGACAGCAGCGTTGGTGGCAGCAGCAGCAGCAGCGGGACCGGAGGCAGTGGCGGCGAAGCAGCCGGCGGCGGCTCGGCCGTAGGCTGCGACGCGCTGCAGGACGGCATGAACACCGGTTTCATGGTCGACGGTGAGGCCCGGACCTTCATCCTCAACTTTCCGAACACCATCGAAACCGGCGGCCCCTGGCCAGTCATCTTCAACTGGCATGGCTTGGGTGACAGCGCCCCGAACATGAACAACCTGATCAAGGGACTGGAAAACGATCCCAACTACCCGTTCATCGGCGTTACCCCCGAGGACACGAACTACAGCTTCATGGGCCTGGTACCCGCCGACTGGGACACGCTGAAAGTCGATGCAGCCAGCGCAGCGACCAACAAGGAAGCGCGCTTGTTCGATGAGATCCTCGCCTGCCTGGACACCCGCTTCGGCGTTGATCCCGATCGCGTTCACTCGATGGGCTTTTCCCTCGGAAGCATCGTCACCGACATGCTCGGCGTGATTCGCGGCCAGAAGATCGCCTCGCTGGCGACCTACTCGGGAGCGTATCTGTCCAACGAAACCAACAAGTCGACCTTTCCGGCATTTGCTGACGTCGGCTGGCCAGCACCCACGCATGGCAACGCTTATGCGCAGATGTTGATCCACGGCGGCGTGAACGACAACTACCCCATAGGCGGCGTCGTCACGCTGCACTTTGACCAGTTTGCCGAAAACGACCGAGCCTACCTCAACGGCATGGGGCATGACGCCATCTTGTGCGCGCACGGCGACGGTCACACCGCGCCCTCGGGTATTGCGCCCAAGCAATTGATGCAGTTCTTCAAAGACCACCCCCGAGGCACGAAAGACTCACCCTACGCCAACGGCTTGCCCGGCAACTTCTACGCAGGCTGCACGTATCACGACGGCAGTTGACATCAACCCGGACCACACATCCCGGCGGAGGCCTCAGCGACTTTCCTGGCACCAGCGCTCGGCCGCGGAGATTCCCTCTTCGTCGAGCTGGCCACTTGCCGCCTTGTGTAGGGTATCGCGCAGCGGCTCGTTGGCGGCGGCGGCAGCTTGTTTGATGACGGCGCCATAGCGGCTCGAGTCGAAGCTTCCCAGCGCGGCGGCGACGCACACGCGCGTGCGACAGCTTGCCAGTGGGTTGCTGAGCGCCGCGATCAGGTCTTCGCGTGGCGACGATTGCTGCCGGTAGCCGCCGTCTTGCTGCAAGCTCGCGGCGATTTGCTCAGTCCAGATCTTCGCGTCGCGCTGCTTGCGCAGCAGCTGGTGGTCAGCCAAACGGATCTCTTCGAGCTGTCGCTCGAAGTGGCTGACGCGCTCGCGCGACCGCTTCAAACGAGCGGCCACCGAGACGGCTGAATCAACGGACGGCATCGGCAAGTCGCACTCGCCACTGGTCCATTTGAGCGCCAGGATAGTCCCACCAGCATGGACCGATTCGATGCCTTGGATTGTCACGAAGCGGCCGGCCTCCCCCAACCGCATCGCCACCCCGTCGTCACCGACGCAGATGTGAGCAACGGCTCGCCCATCGAAGCGCCGCGGGCCGCGCGGCTGCATCAACATGAGCGCGGCTTGCCGCTGAATTCTGTGGGCACGTCTGAACCTGTGCAGGGCGACGCTGGCGGCCAAGCCACCAATCGCGACGAGAACGACGACCCCCAGGTGCGCCTCCGCCAACAGGCTTGTGATTATGGCGATGCCAAACAAGAGACCGTTCGCCATGACGTCCCAAAGGAAGCCGGCATCGTCGGACACCATCGCGCTGGTTGGCAGGAATGGCAACTCCACCGTCAGTGCAGGCTCGGCCTTGGTCAGCGAGGTTTTCGAT
>CAZRGL010000552.1:0-7420 GCA_964599485.1 uncultured Polyangiaceae bacterium | reverse complement strand
CCAATGACGCCGCGGAGTGGCGCGCCATCAAGCTCGTTTTTGGCGACCATGCCCAGCGGTTGCCGGTCAGCGCCACCAAGAGCTACTTCGGCCACACTTTGGGTGCCGCGGGGATCATCGAGCTAGCGGCCGCAATGCTCGCGCTCCGGCACGGCCTGTTGCCAGCCACGCTCAACTTCACGACCAAGCGGGCATTTGCACCGACGACTCTGGTGACAACTGAACAGCCGCGCCATTGCGAGCAGCCCTATATGGTCACGCACAACGCGGCATTCGGGGGCGCGAACACCACCCTTGCCATCGGCCCTGCGCCTGCGCCAAGACCAGCTGCGAGCCCAGCGACAGCCGAGCCTGTCGTCGTCATCGGCTGGGGTGTGTTGGGTGTCCATGGCTCCGAGGACCTACAACAGCACCTACGAGGGTCTGCGCCTCCCGACTCGAATAGCGCCAATCCATCCGAATTGCGCATCGCCGAGGAAACGCTGCGTCGAGCGCTCCGCGGTGTCGACGCACGTGGCTTCGACCGCTGCTCCAAGTTGCTCACGGCGGCAGCCAATCTCGCCCTGCTGGATGCGAAGGTGCGCGTCCGTGGCCCATTACGTGACCGTATCGGAATCATGGTCGGCGCCAACCGCCTACCTTGGGACAGCGCGGATAGCTTTTGGGGCGCGACGCGTGCGCGCGGACTGGACCGGGCCTCGGCGCCAGCTTTTTCACGCATCGTGATGAACGCTGCCGCCGGTGCTTGCTCGCGAGCGCTATCGCTCCGGGGGCCGCTGAGCGTTTTGGCCGAAGGGCTCGGCGGGAGCCTGAGGGCGGCGCTGCTGGGCACTGAAATGCTCGCCCACCGAAGCGATCTGGACCTACTTCTCATCGGCTCGGTCTTCGAGCTCGGGCCAGGCATGTGCGAGGACTTGGCGTTTCAGCGCCTTCATGGTCCGAAGCCGCCAGCGGGTGAGACTGCTGCGGTCGTGCTTCTTGCTCGGCGCTCATTTGCCCAGGAGCACGAGCTGCAAGCGCGCGCGCTCATCGCCGCAGCAGCGCTGGGCGGACCGGCCGATCCGGCAACATCATTGCAACAATGCCTGGCCTCGGCTCGCTGCACCACCACGCAAGTCGACACCGTCTACCTCGCCGGCTTTGATGAGGGCCCCGAAGCATTGGATCATGCCGTTCTGCAACGAGTATTTGGAGACGACCTACAGCGTGTCGCCATCCATCGGCCGGCGGCGGTGCTGGGCGGCAGCGAAGCCATGGATGCAGTCGCGTTGGCGGCCGCCTGCCAGAGCGTCTGCGGTCCACTGAGAGCGCACAGCGCCACGGCCTGCAGGGACTCGGCGTCCCGAGCCTCTTCACGGCGCGCCTTGATCTACGCGGCCAACGAGCTAACCGGATCGAGCACGGTGCTCGTGCAAACAGCTGTTTGAAGGCCGACTGCTGTTGAGCTAATTACCGGTTGGTGCAAGCACAACATGCACCCGCGCAAACAGCTTTAACCGCCCAGCTCGCTCATCGCACCCAGCTCGTCGACCGGGTCAAGCAGATCTTGATCGAAGACTTGCATGTCGATCGGGATCCGGACGCCATCGACTTGGACGCACCGCTGTTTGGCACTGGCCTGGCGCTCGACAGTGTCGACGCGCTCGAGCTGGTGGTAGCCAGCGAGACCGCTTTCAGCGTGCGCTTGCCGCAAGACACCTTGCGCAGCTCGCTGCGGACGCTCAACACCTTGGTCGACATCATCATTGCTGAGCAGCAGCGCGCAAACAGCAACGCCAACAGCAACCCTGCCGAGGAGGCGCAATCGTGAGCAGCAGCGGCTGGCCGAAGCCTGCTGTCGAAATGCAGATCGACGGCGTCGAGATTGCAGCGCACTTCGGATCAGTCCAAGACGAAGTCCGCACCATTCGCAATGCGGTTGGCCTAACGCGTCTCGAACACCTCAGCTGTCTGCGACTCAGTGGACGCGACGTGCTGCGCGGCCTCGAACAGCTCGTCCCCTGCGACCTGTTCGTCCGCGACGGACAGCTACGTCAGAGCTTGTTGCTACGCCCCGATGCGACCGTGCTGGCGGACATTCAGCTCGGCAACGACGATGACTGTTGGTTGCTCATCGCCGAGGGCGTCGAGCGCCAGCAACTGATCGAGCACGTGCGTACACACTCAGCCGGGCTCGCCGATTTTCAGATCGAAGATCTCAGCGCTGGCCGCACAACGTTGTCACTCAACGGCCCCTTCGCTTGGGAGCTCATGGCAGAGATGGAAGGCGAGGAGATCATCGCCTTCCCCTATTTGTCGTTCTACCGCCCGCGACCCGAGAGCATCTACCTGCGAACCGGCAAGACAGGAGAGTTCGGCTACGACTTGCTGGTCCCACGCGCCGAAGCCGAGGCGCTCGAAGGGCGCATCCTGGCGCTCGCCGATGAGCTGGAGATCGCCCCCGTGGGAATGTTGGCGCTCTGGTGCTGCGCGCTCGAAAACTGGTTTTTCAACGTACATCGCGAGGGCCGCTGTGGACTGACCCCTGTGGAGCTGGGCTTGCAGTGGCGCGTCAACTACGACAAGGAGTTCGTAGGCGGCGAGGCACTGCGCGCACGACGTCGCGACGTCACGCAGCGGATCACCGCGCTGCGCAGCGCCGAAGCGCTGAAGCCTGGCGACTCGATAATGGCGGCGCAACAGACCATCGGCCAGGTCTTACACGCCGAGCCTTCGCTCACCCTGGGAGGCTGGGTCGGCATCGGTCTGCTGGACATGGCCTATGCGCACAGCGGAATCGATGTCTACCGAGCACGCAGAGCTGACGGTCCCCAAGCAATCGCCATCGAGACGGTCTCCGCACCCTTCGTCAACAACCTCAGTCTGTACGTGAACCCACAGCGGCACAGCATCAGTGATCGTGAAGCCATCGGTTTTCCAGGACCGGACCGCGCAACGCCGACTCGGCCCGGCTCTGGCACATGAACGTGCTCGTCACCGGTGCAGCGGGGCTCATCGGGCGCACACTGCTTGGCCGGCTGCGCAGTGATGGCTTCGCGCTCACCGGACTGGTGCGCCAAGCAGGACAACAGCGTTTGGTTGCCGAGGCTGGCGCCACACCGCTATTGGGCGATGTGCTCGAGCCGGACGCGTGGGCGAGCGTCTGCGACGAGACGGACGCGATCGTGCATTGCGCCGCGAAGGTGGGCAGCGCAGGGCGCAACAAGGAGTTCTTGCGTGTCAATCTCGAAGGAACCCAGGCGGTGGCGCAGGCAGCCCACCAGCGCGGCGTACACCACTTTGTTCAGCTCTCCAGCTTGCGGGTCTTTGGTCTTGATCCGCCAGAAGGCATTGACGAGTCGGCTGCTTATGTAACGACCGGAGACGCCTACGGGGATTCAAAAACTGCTGCCGATCGCTGGTTGCTCGAGGACGCACCTGCCGGCTTGCAGGTGACGGTTTTGCGCCCTGGTTACGTCTATGGAGACGGCGATGAACATCTGCTGGGTCCGCTCATCGAAGCGCTGGAGCAGAGGCGGGTGCGCTTGGCCGGCGATGGCAGCAACCGCTTCGATCCGCTCTATGCGCCCGACTTGGCCGGCTTCGTCAGCGCGACGCTGCGTACGCGCACAGAATTGCCGGCCCGCTACGCGGTCAATCTGACACCTTCACAGCCCGTCACCGCCCGCTGCTTCGTAGAGACCCTGGCTGGGCTGCTCGATCTGCCAGCACCCCGCTTCGTACCCCGCCGCGTGGCCGAGCTGGCGCGCGGAGCGTGGGGCAGCCCGAGCAGCAGCAGTGCCATCCTGTACGACCTGCTGTTGCTCGATCGGCGGGTCGATCGCACACGGCTGGAGCGCTGTTTTGGCCCGAGCCCCACCAGGCCCTTGGCAGCAGCCCTGCGCAGCGCCCTAGGACTCGACCCGACCGCTGACCGAGGCGAGCTCGAGAGCGACCCATGAGCAACACGGACGGGGGCCGAGCCATCACCATCGCCACGCCCAGCGGCCCGCGCTTCGCACGGCTGTGGGGAGCCGAGGTCGATTCAGTCATTGCAGCATTGCACGGCATCGAAAGTCACGCGGGCTGGTTCAGACCGCTCGGCTGTTGCTTGGCGCGTCTCAGAATTGGGCTCCTCGTCATCGATCGGCACGGCTCGGGCGCAGACTTGGCGCGGCGCGGCAGCAGCCCCGGAATCGAAGGGTGGCTCGACGACGTGCAACTGCTAGCGCGCGAGGCCAAACGTGTGACAGGAGCCACTGATGGCCATCTACTGGGCCACTCATGGGGCGCCAAGTGCCTCGCCCTCGCCGCAGTCGAAGGCAGAATCCCGAGCGGTATTCGGTCCGCGCTACTGCTCACTCCTGGATTGTTTCGGCAACCGGCCGCCACCCAGTCTTCGATGCTCGACCGCTCGACTGCGCCCCGAAGTGAAGTTGCTGCCGGGGCGCTCATCGATATCCCGCTGCGCGATGAGCAGTTCAGCGACCAGGCCGAGGTGCGCGCCCTGTTGGCCTCCGACCCGTTGCGTTTGCGTCAAATCACCAGCCGGTTCGTGATTGATGATGCACACCTTTCACGCCGCCTCCTGCGTAGTCCACAAACTTCACTGCCCTCCCTGCCACTCTGGTTGGGCTTGGCCGAGCATGACCGTATCGTCGACGAACCGGCCACGCGAAACTGGTTTCAGTCGATCGCGCCGACCGGCCGCTGTCTGACCTTCGCCAAGGCTGGGCACTTGGTGCTCCTCGAGCGCCCCCACGAGCTCGCCGAGCGCATCCGCGACTGGCTACAGGAGTTTTCATGCGGCAGATGAAGCTGCACGAGCTAGAGGGATTCGTCGCGCGACTGCCCTTGCGCTTCGAGGTACGCCACGCGGCATCTAGTCGCCGCAGCACTGAGGCCTTGCTCATACGCGTACGCATCGACGCCGCGGAAGGTTGGGGCGAGACGGTCGTGCGCCCCTACCTGACGGGCGAGACACTCGACGGTTGCAAGACCGCCATCACCACCTGGGCAGCAACCCTTCGCGGATTCGAAGGCTCCCCGCAAGACTGGATCGAGCAGCTGCAAGTCTTGGCCTCACAAGCAGATCGTGACCGGCAGACTGCCGCGTTTTGCGGGTTCGAGCTGGCCTGTTTGGACGCGCTAGCGCGCGCCGAGCAGCAGACCGTGGGCGCGCTTCTCGGGCTTTCCGCTCGCCCCCTCGCGGCCCGCAATTGGCGGCTGCCCCACGCCCAGCCACTGCTGACCCAAGACGAGCGCCGCTTGCGGTGGCTCTCAGTTGCTGCCACCCAACGTCAGCTCGCTTTGGTGAAGGTCAAGGTCGGCCTCGACGAATCAGCCGAGCAGCAGCGCGCCAGGCTCCAAGCGGTGCGCCGAGTGGTGGGGCCAAAGATGCCGATCTGGATCGACGCCAACGGGGCGTGGTCGACCGAGCAAGCCATCGCCGAGGTGAGCGACTTGAACGTGTCGGTCGGCATAGATGCCGTGGAGCAACCCCTCGCGCAGGCTGCGCGTTCCGATCTTCTCGAGGTGCAGCGTGCGACGGGCGTGGCCGTCAGCGCCGACGAATCGTTGCAAACCCGCGCCGACGCCGACGAGCTGCTCGCTCTTGGGTCTTGCAGCATCTGGAACCTGCGACTCGCCAAATGCGGCGGCCTTCTCAACACTCGTGCCATCGCCGCGCGGGCGCTCACATCAGGCATCTCGCTGCAGATCGGTAGCCTCGTTGGCGAAACCTCGCTGTTGGGTGCGGCCGCAATTTGGCTCGCCGCAAGCCTCCCCGCTGAGCGAATCTGCTGCTTCGAAGCGTGCCTTGGCGCCGGCATCCTGCGGCAGGACCTGGCCTATCCGCGGCTGGGCTCCGCCGCTGAGCTCCAGCCTGGTCCGGGCCTCGGCGTGCGCCTCGATCGCGCGGCCCTGCAACGCTGCATCACTGACAGCTGGCGAATCGAGTAGCATCCGCTGCATGGCTATCGACGCCAGCGCTCAGCCGCCCACGACGGTAGCCCAGCTTTTTGCCCAGCGCTGCCAGCAGCTCGGCGATCGCGTATTCATCGTCAGCGGCGACCGCCAGATTGGTTTCTCCGAGCTGGCTGATGATGCCAAAGCGTTGGCGCGGCGCTTGAGGTCACTCGGTATGCGGCGCGGCCAACCGGTGGCGGTGCTGTTGCCTCATGGCGTCAGCTTGGTGAGCGCATTGTTCGGTGTGCTCCTGGCCGACTGCGTGCCGGTGCTGCTCGATCCGCGGCTGGTTGCTGCCGAGGTAGCTTTCTTGCAGAAACATTGCCAATGCCAAGTGACATTGAGCAGTGGCGCAGCCCCCTGTTCTGACGACAGCACCCTCGTCGACGTCGAAGCCACGCTTCGCGAACCATCCTGGCGCAGCGGCAACTTGCCCCTACCCCAACCCGATAGCGAGGAGGTGGCCGTCGTGCTGCCGACCTCAGGCTCGACCGCCGCACCCAAGGCCGTACAGCTGCATCACCGGGGCTTGCTCGCCAACGTAGCGGCATTCAACGCGCGCTACGGCATCTGCGCGGACGATGTGATGATTGGCACGCTCGGCTTCTTTCATTCCTTCGGCATGACCGCTTGGCTGCTGTCAGCGCTCGAGGCCGCCGCCACAATCGCACTCGTCGATGAGCCGCCACCGGGTCGAGTGGCCGAGCTGTGCGCCCGTCATCAGGCAACAGTGCTGCTCGCAGTCAGTTCCTATTATGGCTATTTGCTGCGCTCGCCCAGCTGCACAGCCCGACAACTGGCCACGCTGCGACTCAGCATTTCAGGGGCATGTGCTCTTTCATCAACGCTCGCCACGGCATTTGTCAGTGAGCTGGGTCAACCCATCCATCAGACCTATGGGCTGACCGAGGCCTCGCCGGTGGTCACAGCCAACCCGCTCGTCGACAACCGCCTCGGCAGCGTGGGCACGGCCCTCGATGGGGTACAGCTGGCCATCCGCGGCCAGGAGCCGGTGGGTGAGCTCTGGGTGCGTGGTGACAACGTCATGCGCGGGTATCTCAACAACCCGGAGGCGAACCTCGATTGTCTCGACGAGGCTGGCTGGCTACGCACCGGTGATCTGGCGCGTATCGATGATGACGGATATGTGAGCTTGGTGGGGCGCGCCAAGAACCTCATCGTGCGAGCCGGCAACAAGATCTACCCCGAGGAGATAGAGGAAGTGTTGCGTGCCCATCCCATGATCGACGATGCCGCAGCCACAGCGCTGCCCGATCCCAACTGTGAGCAAGTTCCTGTGGCCTTGGTGGTGGCCGCAGCGGGCTGTCGTCTCGACCGCGTCCAGCTCCTCGACTTTTGTCGCCAGCGGCTGGCGGCGTTCAAGCTTCCCCGCCAGCTTCGTTTCGTCGACAGCTTGCCGCGCAATCCCAATGGTAAGCTCCGCCGAGGCGCCTTGCGCGATCTGCTCGCGCAA
>CAZRGL010000551.1:0-7426 GCA_964599485.1 uncultured Polyangiaceae bacterium | reverse complement strand
GATGACGTGGTAGTTGCCCTGTGCGGGCCCAGCCAACAGCTGCACGTCCAAATGGGCCATGGTGGGGCGCAGATCGATCAGCGCAATCAGCACCGCCACGACGACAATCACCCCAGCGACGACCCAAACGCGGACCGAAGCCATCCACTTGGGACGCTCGCTCTTGCTCATGCTGGCCCCTTATCCCCCAGTCCAGGCCTGACCCCAAGTCCGAACCCTCGAGTCCAAACCGAGCCGTGCTGGGCGGAGCGCTACTTGGGATCGGGGATCGGCTTGGTGCCGATGCCGGTTCCAGGCGTTGCGGTCCAGCGGAAGTTGTCGATGACCACTGTGGAGTCGAGCGCTTGATCGCCGGTGTCCCAGATGGCGAAGCGAATCTTGAATGTCTCGCCCCCAGCGATGGGCGCTGTCGTGACCAACCAACCGGTGGAGCCAGAGTCGCCCCACTCGTTGAAACCGGTTCCTGCCATGAAGCCAGCTCCGTTGGGGCAATAGGGGTTGGGCGGCGACGGACAACCTCCTCCGCAGAACATGGCATAGGAGCCGAGGGTCGACGGATCGCAGTGATCGAACAACGCGATGTTGACGCTGACCGGGTTGGTCTGGCTGTCGAAAGAGATGTTCCCGTTGACCGAGCCCTGCGGCGGCGGGCTCACCAGCGCAATGAACTGATCGTTGAAGGAGGTGCAGACATACTCCGAGAACTCGAAGGACATGAACGCGAAGTTGAACGAGTAGCCCTGGGCGTTGCCCGGCGCCTTGATCTCGACATCGAGGCCGATGTCGTCGTTGATCTCCTGCATACCTTGGCAGCCCGGCACGTCCTGCGGGAAGCCCTGCGGCGCCATGCCTGGTCCGCTCGTCATGCAGGTTTGCGAGCCGCAAGCATCACCAGCTGACATGTCACGGGCATTGCCGCTGGACAGGACCAACATGCTTCCGCCCAGCTGCGGCTTGATGCTGCTGCCGAACTGGGCAACCAGCCCATTTCCAAGGCCAGCCCCAGTGGGATTGCCGTCAGCACGAACGTACTTGGCTCCGATCACGCCCCAGCTGCCGTTATCCGACATCTTGCATAGATCGATCGCCTTGGCAGCATTCAAAGGATCGCTATCGCCCACCGCGAGGCCTTGGTCGCAGGTATCGGGCGGCTCGTCGATTTGACCGTCACAATCCTCGTCGCCGGCCTCGCCGTCTTGGGTCATGACCTCGACTGAACCGGGATTGGTGTTTGGATCGCAGTCGTTGCAATCGCCTTGGGCTTCAGAATAGCCGTCACCATCGTCGTCGACGTTCTGATCGGTGCCACAATCGCTGGGGAGCGTTTCCGAATTCGTGCCGTTGAGATCGAACCCACCTTGACCGGTGCTCGTCCCGCTGTTGTTGTTGTTGTTGTTGTCGTCGTCACCGAACTTGCTTCCGGTGGTCGCGGTGCATGCAACCGCTACGGCGATGGGCAGAACGATGGCTAATGAAGTAAGGCGTACACGCATGGGATCTCCCGGAATGTGATGGGGGCGAAGCGAGATCGAACGGCCGGCCGGTTCCTGTCGGCGGGCTGCAAATGTAGCACATTCTGACGCGACGTGCCGCAGTGTCGTTGCGACACGTACGTGGTGATAGTGCTGTGAGCGTCATTGTTGCCGCAGCTGCCCAAGGACACTCCGCTCACCTATTTGGGCCTACGTTTCCCAAATACGCGTCATTTGCTGGCACCCGCTAGGATCCAACTACGAATGACCACCAACTGGTCTTCATAGAGCGGCATCACCACCGGCGGCTGACGCGTGCCACAGCCGTCGGGACCGCACTCGACTTCGCTGCACGCGCTGGGGTCATCGTATTCCAGCTTTGCCATCAGGAAGCTCCGCAACGGGTCGGATGGCTCCACGAGCACCATGTTGGGCGCTCTTTTTGCAGCCACACCAACCAGGCCACCATGGACTGTATCGACATCCGCAGCGGTTACCGGCTGACCATATTGTGGTCCGAGCACCAAGCCTTCACGGGGCGCGGGAGAATCGCTGCTGTGGCACAGCACCAAGTTGCAAGTCTGCTGGAAAATGGGCAACACGTCCTTTTCGAAAGAAACCTGCTTGGGCAAAAAACCCTCGTAGTCGAAGCAACCAAAGGACACGCCGCCGCCACTACCGTTGCCGCCTGCCCCGCCATCGACGCCCGCGGGGCCTGTTTCTGGATCACAGGCCGCCGCGGCCAGCCCCGCCAGCATCACCGTCGCAAGTGCTCTACCCGACGTGCTCATGATCCAACTTGGGTCGCTGCGCTCAGGGTCGTGACGCACGTTGCTTGCTCGTGCCTGCTTGCTCGGCCTCAGCCTCAGCCTCGGCTTCGGCCTCAGCAAGCTGCGCGCCGCTCATTTCGGGATCGGCGATACGCGCCGCCCGCTCCTCGAGGATACGCCAACGCTTCGCAGCAGTGCCCTCACCGAAGAGGTAGTGGATGATGCCATCGTCATCCAAGTCGAGGCTGACGTTCTGGCCCGGATCCTTGGCCATCTGAGTGAGGAAGGCGTCGGCCTCGTCGGTGGTGCAGCGCAAGGCCCGTGCTGCATCTGCAGCTGTGATGTCCCCCTTTTGGTGAGCGATCAACGCCTTTATGGTCTCCATCTTGGCAGCCATAGCGCGACGTTCACCAGCGCGGCGCAACCAGCCGCCTCCCAGGAACAGCGAAGTGGCCATGGCGATGGTGATGATGGCGATGGGCAAGCCAACGGCGAGACCGGCGTAGCCTGCGATGAATGTCTGAGCCAAGAAGCCCAAACCCAGTGCCGCCGAGGTGCCGATGACGGTCACGACGCACCCTGCAGTCTTGGCCGCCAAACTGCCGATCCGGGCAGGCTGACCCGCCAGGTTGAGCGAGGTAGCGCTGAAAGGAACCCGAGAGCCGCCGCAGACCGTACAGCGCGCTTCGATGCCACGCAGCACGATGGGCGCGCGTTGTTTACAGTGGGGGCAACCCGATTTACCGAGGCCATTCACGACACCGAGGGTAGCCCCATTCGGGCAATCCGGCCCGAGCAAAAACGCGTCCGAGCGCTACCGCAAGAGCAACTGGCAGATGCGCGTTTGCTTGAGGCAACAATGACAGACCATTACACTGCTAGTCATGGCCGCCTCGCCCGGAGCCTGGGTCACCAGCAATATCGAGCTGGTTACTCCAATCGCCGAAGGGGCGATGGGTCGGGTGTGGGTCGCCTATCATCACCGGCTCGGCACGCGGGTGGCCGTCAAATTCGTCTCCGAGAAACTGGGCGATGGAACCGCCGAAGCCTTGGCCCGACTCGAGCGCGAGGCCTTCACGGCCTCGCAAATCAAGAGTCCGCACGTCGTGCAGACCTTCGACAGCGGCATAACCAGCGATGGCGAGCCTTACATCGTCATGGAGCTGCTCGACGGCGTCAGCCTCGGGGACCGATTGCGGCAAAGCGGACCGTTGGCCTGGGGTGAAGCGTTAGCGGTCATCACGCAGGTAGCTCGGGCTTTGAGCAAGGCCCACAAGCTCGGCATCGTTCACCGCGACATCAAGCCGGACAACATCTTCTTGTGCCGTTCCGACGATGGCATCATGTGCAAGGTACTCGACTTTGGCATCGCCAAGCAGACACGGCTGCCGGCGATGGGAGGCTTGACCACCGAAGGAAAGATCGTGGGCACGCCTGAGTTCATGAGCCCCGAGCAGGTGCTCGACGATCGCGCGGTCGACTACCGTGCCGATCTCTGGGCCCTCGCAGTGGTGATGTACGCCACGCTGACCGGTCAACTGCCTTTTCGAGGCAAGACATTGGGTCAGCTGTGCTTGGCGTTGGTCAACCGACGGCCCAAGCCGCCCAGCGATCTGCGCGAGGGCTTGCCTCCAGAAACCGACCCTTGGTTCGAACAAGCACTCAATCGCGAGCCCAAAAAACGCTTCACTTCGGCTCGCGAAATGGCCGAGAGCTTCGCTTCGATCGATCCCACGACGGGAAGCATGGCCGCTTTCAAGGGCGCTTTTCCGACGCTAGTCGGCGTCGGCGTCAGCGACGTACTCGAGCCCGACCTGGGAGCAACGACATCGCACTGGTCACCAAAACTGCCAGGACGCTGGGGCACGCCGCTGCTCGCCGCCCTCGTCGCGGTAGGCTTGCTGCTGCTGGGCGCCGCCGGCTTCGTTCTCGCACGTCCGACCGCCACCCTTTCCGTCCCTGCAGTGGAACCGATCTTGGGCGCCGCCGTGCAATCCTTGCCCGAGCCAGCGGCGCCGCCCGAGCCAACCGTGGTGCTCGACTTGGACGAGGAGGGTGATTATCCACCAGCCAGAAGTACCAAGTCACCACGCCGTCCAAATCGCGGCAAGGCCTCCAGTAAGCCCCGCCCCGCGGCCTCTGCAACAAAGCCCCCAGCCGCTGCCCAACCGGACCGCAGCCACCGACGTGGCAAGGATGAGCTCGGGTTCTGACCGTGGCGTCGTTCGCCGCCGAGGCTGAGCACGCACGCTGCTTTTCCCCGCTGCAACTGTGATAATGGTCATGGATTGATGAGGAGCCGTCTGCCCACTCGTCGCCTCGGCGTGGCAACCATGATGCTCATGGGCTGCCTCACACTGGCTGGCTCGCTAGCCGCCAAGCAGCCCAGTGAGGTCGACAAGGATGCGGCCCGTGCCATGGTGCAACGGGGTGATGAACGCCGTCAGGTCAAGGACTACGCAGGCGCGCTGCAGGCGTATCGTCAAGCAGACGACATCATGGGCGTGCCCACCACCAGCATCGAAGTGGCGCGCATGGAGCTGAAGCTCGGCCACCTGGTCGAAGCGCTTGCCTCGTTCAAAAGGGCTGCCTCCCACCCGAAGAAAGCGGGTGAGCCGCCACCTTTCACGCGCGCCCGTGCTGCCGCCAAGAAGCAGGCCCGCAAGCTCAAGAAACGTATTCCACGCGTCACGGTCGACGTGCGTGGCGTCCCCCCTGAGCTGACTATCGAGGTACAGCTCGATGACAAGCCCCAACCGTCCTGGTACGGCGTGCTCCGCGTCAATCCAGGCGAGCACACCATCAAAGCAAGCGCCGCCGGCTACGTGACGCAGAGCGAGACGTTCGAGCTCCAAGAAGGCAAAGAGCACACCGTATCGTTGACGCTCGAAGAAGAGCAGCCTGACACGCCGGACCAACCAGGCCCGCCGTCATGGCACATGCCCATGGCATACGGTGGCTTCGTGGTGGCTGGTGTTGCGCTGATCGCCGGCAGCATCACAGGAGGGCTGTCGCTGAGCGACGCGGCCGAGCTCGAAGGTAATTGCAACGGCGACGCCTGTCCGCCGGACATGGAAGACACGCTCGGCCGCTCGCAGACGCTGGCGCACGTCTCGACGACCGGCTTTGTGCTCGCCGGTGTGGGCGCAGCGATTGGCACCGTGGGCTTGGTGTTGTCACTGTCCAGCGGATCGAGCGCCGCCGAACCCGAGACGGAACCCGAGACCGAGACCGAAACAGAGACCGAGGCCGACATTTCGCTGCAGCTCAACCTCGACGGCAGTGTCAGCTTGCGCGGTCACTTCTAATCCTCGGCCAATTAGGAAGGCGCTAGTGAAGGATGCGCGCGCCTTCGCCCGTCAGGCCGTAGCGCCCGACCGAAGCTCGCTACACGCCGCAGACCTTGAAGATGTTGCAGTTGCCCGACTTGCACTCGTAGCCGTTTTGGCAAGCCTGGAACCAGTCCTTCTTGGGTTTGCAGTGCCCTGCCCCGATCTGACAATAATAGCCTCCGGGGCAGCTATTCTGATCTTGACAGCCTAAGCAGACGCCGTTGCAGAGAAGACTCTGACAGTCCGACGCTGTGTTGCACTTGTATCCGTTGGCGCAATCGCCGCAGTTCGGACCACCGCAGTCAACGTCCGTTTCGCCGTTGTTCTGTGTCTTGTCATCACAGCTCGCCGAAAAACACACGTTCTGTTTGCAGGTGCCGCTGTTGGGACAGTGCAGGTCGTCCACGCACTCGACACAACTGCCAGCGCCATCGCAGTAGCTGCCACCTTCTTCGACGCAAGGCGTCTTGGTGGGGGCAGTGATGAAGCCGCATTGGTCGTTCAGACAGGCGCGGTAGTAACAGGTCGTATCCGTTCCCTCGCAGAGCTCCGGTACGCAACCCGGATCTTCTCCACCGGCACCTGCCGACCCACTGCTGGTCGAGCCCGTCGTCGCTGCTCCGCCGGACGTGCTCGTGGTGCTGGTCGTGGAGCTAGAGGTTGATGGGGCGCCGCCGAATGCGCTCCCTCCCTGCCCCGCCAAACCTGCACTGTTGGGCTCGATGTACATGCCGTCGGTGCCGCCGATCAAATGACAGGACGCAACAAGCAGCACAGCCGAGCAAGCCCCACCGAGCCAGCAACATGCTTGGTGCCGCTGCCACAACTGCGCCATGGTCATATCTTCTCACATCAGGGTCGGTCCTAGTCAAGAGCCACGTTATACTTAGTATAGTCCATTGACTATATTCGATTGGTTGGTATGCCCTGAGCTTTGGTCTGAGGTGAGGCAAAACCGCGACATCTCGATCAGCGCCTGTGCTTCCGAATCACATCATTTTGTGTCGCGCAGTCCAAAACGGTGGCCGAGAGACTCTTGCCTGCCACACTCACCCGGCATAGCGCTTGCTACGTCTTCTGCTGGAGGTTGACCATGCTCAACAAGTCAATTGCGATCTTGATAGCCCTGTTCGCGCTCGTCCTCGGGACCGGTTGTGGCGGCGTGCACCTTTTCGACGACATCGATCTGGAGCTGGATTTCGAGCTTACCCCCAGCGACGACTTGCACCTGCCGTACGTGGTCGGCACCAAAGTGAGGATCAGCGCCAGCGATGGCCGCACCAGCGACGATGAATCGCGCTGGACCTTGGCCAGCTCCAACGCCGCGGTGTTGAGCGTCGACAGCCAGAGCCATGGCAGCGCTCAATGCACCGCTCAGGGCGCCGGCACAGCCACCATCATGGTCTACGACGAGGATGGCGACTTGATCCACGAGTCGGAGATCGAGGTAGCCAAGCCCAACCGCGTACAGCTCATCCCCCATGGCCCGTTGATCATCGGACGCGGCGGCGCCGTGGACGACATCCGCATGTTGCAAGGAGGCACCGCAACCTACCTCGTACGCTATTTGCGCAACGACGAGCGGCTCTACGGCAACGGCGTGCTCACGCCCAAAGGCGGCGAACTGGCAAGCGCGCGAAACGAAACGACCTTCCTGTTCGAGAACCGCGAATGGTTGCAGATCGACGCGGTGACCGAGGGCACGAGCACCATTGGGCTGAGCGTGGGTGGTCTGCACCTCGCCAACGTGCCGCTGACTGTGGTGGGGCTCGAAGCGGTCGCCTCGCTCGAGCTGCTCGACGACGAACGCCAAGACGAGCCTGAGCACGGCGACCTGCGCACGGTTTTGGCG
>CAZRGL010000550.1:0-7431 GCA_964599485.1 uncultured Polyangiaceae bacterium | reverse complement strand
CGCTCTGCAATGCGGGCCGGTCGGTGTGGACGGAGCGCGCTTTGCCGCGCGCCCAAAGAGGAGAATTAGCATGCGCTTGGTTCGATTGTTTGCCGCGGTCGTGGGCCTTTCCTTTTCGGCGAGCCTGCTCGCAAGTTGTGTCTTCAACACCGAAGACCCCCCTGAGGAGGATCCGTACGCAACGGAAGCGAAGTTCTGTAAGGCGCTCGCCACGTCGGTTTGCAGTGCCGATGTGGTAACCGCTTGCTATCTGTCGTCGGACGGCACGCTGTCGGACGACACCACCAAGTGCGTGGAGGCGTTCTCGGCAAAAGGATGCAACCCGAAGGGCTTCGACTATCAGAAAGGCGGAGCCGAGCCATGCATCGTGGCGAAACGAGCGGCCTACAAGGACGGCAAGCTCACATTGGAAGAAATCGACGAAGCTGACGCGGCTTGCCTGGCGGTATTTTCCGGTGGCGGAGCGAGCGGCACCGATTGCGTTGCCGATTACGAGTGTGACGGCGGCTCCGCCCTGCGCTGCGTAGCCAAGCCTGGCGGGCAGGGGACTTGCCAAGTGGCTGAAGAGATCGGTGCCGGCTTGAGCTGTGCGGCAGAAAACGCCATCTGCGAGACGGGCTTCTATTGTGGCTCTGACGAAGCCTGCATCCAGGCGCCCGGAGTCGGCAAGGAGTGCAGCGAGACCAAGCCTTGCGGCAGCAGCTCGCTGTGCACCGACGGGATCTGTGCGGCCAAGAAGGCCAACGGACAGTCCTGCGTGGCCGGAGGAGAGTGCGACGGCGGCTTCTGCGTTACGGCGCAGGGGGCCAACAGCGGAAACTGTGGCTCGACTTTGGTGCTCGCGCCGACCACCAGCGACAGCTGCGCAGCCTTCCTGCCCTGAGCCTCAATCAGATTCCCAGGGTCACGCCGGTTCGGTCCGAGAAACACCAGACTCCTAGACCCTCGAAATCCAGCGCGAGTTCTGACTATGCTGCGCGCCCATGAGACGGATGGTTGTCATGAGCGCAACGCTGCTGTGCCTCGCGGCCGGCTGCGATGATCCGAAATCAGACGGCGGTGACGCTTCAGCCAGCGCAACCGCTTCGACCAAAGCGCCCAGCGCACCAACGGTGCGCTCCTTCGCGCGCATGCCGGACATGGTGGTCGACGATCTGGGGCCGTCGCTCGGGGGCCAGCGCGTGGATTTGTCGGTTCCAACCGGGCCGGCCAAGCTCAAGGAGATCGCTGCCAAGCTGCCCATCAATGACAAGCAGGTCATCTTGCGGACCACCCACAAGGCGCGCGTTCGCGACGTAGCAGCGGTGCTCGTGGCCCTGGGCGAAGAAGGGGCGCCCGAAGTGCTGCTGAAGATGAGTGGGGGCAGACGAGACGTGCCGACCGAATACGTGGTTGTGCCCGAGACACGCATTTCCAATCCTGACCCCTGCTCCGTGGTGGCCACCGTCACCGAGAACATGTCCACTGGGGTTTGGCCATTCAAAGGGGGCGGAGGCAAGCGCCACCGAAAAGGGCACGCGGGTCCAGATCTGACCCTCACGGGCGAGTCCATCGACAAGGCGCTTTCGAAGTGCCAGAGCAAGACCGCCTTCTTCTCTTCGCACACCAAGTTGCGCTGGGAGCATGCCTTCCACATGGGGGCGCTCATCCGCAAGTCTGACGAGAAGAAGAAGATCGACAAGTTGGTCTTGCTGGGTGAGGAGCCGGTGGCTGGGCGTCCGGTGAAGCTTCGCCCGTGAAACGATCCACCATCATCAGACCTGCGATCACCCGCCGCGCGTTCTTCGTGCTTGCGGCTCTGCTGGCGGCGTTGGCGCAGGGGTGCTGGCAACCGGCGGCCACTGCGCCGCGCTCTGCGCTGGAGCAGGCCCGCGCGGCGGCTGCTGCCAACAACGATGCAGAAAACATAGGTGCGTGGCTCTTGGCGGAGCTGCTGGCACCTGGAGGCGAGCGCAAGCGTGCAGAAGAAGCCCGCGCTGCGCTGGCCAAGCTGTCTGCTACAGGTCTCAACGTTTCGCTGGCGCGCGCCGTCGATGCCGACGTGCGCGGCCGCTTTGATGATGCGGCCAAGGCCTATGCGGCCACCCTGAACGAGCTCCGAGACAGCCCGCGAGCGGACGCTCCGTTGCTGGCTTGGTTCGCAGCCAGTCGATTGGCGGTGTTGCGCGCAGCAGTGCAGGATCTGTTCGAAAAAGTCGCACCAATCGTGAATGCTGCCATCGATGACCCCCGTCACCTCGGTTGGCGCGCCCGGGGGGAGCTGGTCGAGTGGTGGAGTCGGCAAGCCCACCAGCACGACGACGGGCCGCGTGGCAAAGCACTATTGGAGCTGACGGCGGCCAAGCACGGTTGTTTGCGCGAGGCCCTCATCGCAGGGCCGTTCGGTCGAGGGGGTCTGGGCGATCGACGGGTGCACTTCGAGCCAGAACAGCCGAAGCCGTGGCCTGCGCGCTTCGCGACCGGGCCCGCTCACGGCAACGACCACGCCGAGATCCATCCGACTGAGCGTTACGGTTGTTCGTTGTTCGTCAGCAAGCGCTTGGGGCGGGGCGTGTTCTATGTGCAGAGTTTCTTCGAGCTGCCTGAAGCGCTCGATGTGATCGTGGTCGTGCAAGGTGCTTTCGGGCTGCGCATCGACGACGTCGAGGTGCAGAGCAGAAACCGTGCTGAGCTCGGTGCACGCTTGCGGTCGGGGGTGCAGTTGCGGCTCGGGCCCGGCCGTCACCGCTTGGTGGCGCGCCTCGGCGTTCCCAAGACATCTATTCGCCTCCTGAGCCCGGAGGGACTGCCGCTGGGTTTGAAGGGCTCGACGGATCAAGCGCGCCCCTATGTGCTCACGCCGCCGCAGCGCTTGACCGATCCGAACGTGCTCGTACCGTTCTTGCGCGCCCTGGCTGTTCCCGAGGCCGAGAAGGATGCTGTGGCGTCGCAGAGCACGGACCATCCCTTGGCGCGTTACGTGGCTTCCTATCTAGCCCACAGCGACACGCACGACGACGTCGCCAGCGTGCTGATTCAACCCTTGGTCGAAGATCTGGCCAGCGCGACCCCGGTGGCTTTGGCGCAACAAGCGGTGTTCGTCGATCGTGATCCCGTCTTCACTACGCGGGTGGCCCGTGACCTCGCTCGCGATTTGCGGCGCCGTGCCGCTCAAGGAGACGACCAGCTTTGGGGACCCCAGCTGTGGTTAGCGCTGGATGGCGCCGACAAGCGCAAACCGGCCGAGCTGGTTCGCCAAATGGAGGCGCTCGACAAGCGCTTCCCGCAGGTGCCGACCATCATCAAGCGTTTGGCGCGTATCTACGGTCGACTCGGTTGGCTCGTGGAGCACAACCGCGCGCTGGCCGATGCCGCACGCCGTTTTCCCCAAGACATCGAGCTGCTCAAGAGCTTGTTGAGCAACTACGAGCTTCGTGGCAAGAGAGCGGAGGCCGACGCGCTTGCGGCCCGTATCCTGGCCATCGATCCCACCGAAGAGATCGCCTTGGTACGGATGCTCAAGCGCCGCGATTACGTGGCGGCCGTCGCGGAGCTGAAACGCATCGGTAAGTTGCGGCAGGATCGTCGTGTCATCGCCATTCGCGTAGCCGATCTGCTGATGCGCGCTGGTCGTTCCGACGAATCGCTCGCCAAGTTGCGTCTTGCGGTGGAAAAAGACCGTTTTGACGCTTCTGCGCGCCTCGCACTTGCCGATGCACGCTACGCGGCTGGCCATCAAGACGCCCTGGACAAGGCGCTTGTCGAAGCAATTCGTACGGGCGCAAGCAGCCGCAAGTTGCGCACCGCCATCGAGCTGGTCGAAGGTGCGACCGACCTGGAGCCCTACCGCCGGGACGGTCTCGCGGTCATCCGCGAGGCAGAAGCCAAAGGAGCTCGACTACCCGGCACCGCGGCGCGCGTGCTCGATTATGCGGCCTTGTGGATAGCGCGCGACGGCAGCGCACGAATGCTGGAGCACGAGATCATCCGGATCCAGTCTTCGGCGGGCATTACCCAACACACTGAGCAGGACTTGCCCCGCGGCTTGGTTCTGCGCATGCGAACGATCAAGCGCGATGGTCGCGTGCTCGAGCCAGAGCTCGTCGAAGGCAAACCCAAGGTGACCATGCCGCACCTCGAGGTCGGCGATTATGTCGAGACCGAGAGCATCTGGATAATACCGAAGGACGGCCGCAATGGCCGCCGCCTTCGTTGGTACTTCCGAGAGCCGAATATCTCCTATCACTTGAGCGAATTCGTGGTGATCTCGCCGAGCGACGGCAAGCTGGCCATCGAGACCACCGGGTCGGTGCCTGAGCCTAGCGTGAAGAGCAGCGCTGGATTGACCAAGCGTCGCTGGAAGGTCACCGAGGCGTTGGCGCTGCCCGAGGAGCGAGCCGGCCCGCCGATTGCTGAGTTCTTGCCGAGCGTATGGGTCGATTGGGGGGGCAAGACGCTTCACGACTATCTACGAACGCTCAGCGATCTACATTCGGTGCAGGTGCCGCTCGATCCGCGCATGAGGCGCATCGCCGAAACCATCGTGGCAGGAAAGCTCGTCAACAAGGAAAAGAGCAGCGCCGCCGGGCGCGCGCACTCTGCTGATGAGCGCGCGCGGCGCATCTACCGCTGGGTGCTCGACACCATCCAGCCCGGATCTGAACGGTCGCCGCCGCGTATCATTACCTCCAAGAGCGGCGACCGCACCGAAGCCTTCCTCTATCTGTGCGGGCTCGTGGGTGTGGATGCCAAGCTGGGCGTCGTACGGAGCCGCTTGACCCCGCCGCCGGGCGGCTCGCTGAGCGCCGCGACTTCGTTCAGTATTCCCGCGGTGAGGGTGAAGACAGAAGGCGGAAGCCGCTGGGTGCTGATCCAAGAACGCCTCGCACCATATGGCTGGCTACCTAGCGCTTTGCGAGGGCAGCCAGCATACGTGCTCGATCGTGACCAACCATCGACCGCGCCGAATCCTCCCCCCCTCGAGCGGGTGACGACGACGAGCGCTGGCGCCGACGACGGGGTTGTTCAGAGCGGTAGTTTGGAGTTGAGCGCGGACGGCTCTGGCGTCCTGAAGCTCAAGTCGCGATACCGCGGCACCTATGCTGTTTCGATGCGGACCAACTTCAGCCGCATCTCCAGTGCCGGCTCGAGCGCGGCGGTCGATCAGAAGCGGCGGGAGATGGCTGAGCGGATCATAGTCGGGCGCTATCTGCCCGGCGCGCGGGTGACCAAGCTGACGATCGAGAATCTCGAGAATCTCGACGAGCCGTTGCGGCTGTCGATGGTTGTCAACGCGCCCAACATCGCGCACGTAACCGCTGGCGCGCTCGTTTTGCCGGTACCTTTCCTGGGTAGCCTGGCGGGCTTGGTTGCACTACCTCAGCGGGAGAGCCCGCTCTACATTCGCAATGCATCCCATGCAGAAGTGACATTGGATGTGAAACTGCCTGCCGGAGCCAAGCTGGCTGGCGAGCTCGAGCAGTTGCGCTCCGACAGCCCCCAGCTGTTGGTGGACGTTGCTGACAAAATGGTGGGCAAGACGGTGCACATCGAGCGAGAGGTCAACCTACCTGCTGGTCGCATCCAACCCGAGCAGTACCCGAGCTTCCGAAAGACGGTTCAGAAGGCCGACGCGGCTCTGAACCGCAAGCTTCGCATCATCCTCGGCGATTGAGCGCGCATCGATGTCGATTGTCCGGTTGTGCCATCGGGCCAATATGGTTCGAGCAATTGAGGCTAGAGGGCGTATCCTGGGGTCGATGATCTTGGTCAGAAGCAGCCGCGACGGACGCACTGCTCCAAAGTGCCGTCCAGTCGGTAGCTGGGCGCTCGCGCTCGGGTTGGCGGTTGCGATCGCGACGGCTGGATGTACCGACGAGATCCCGCCGCTCGGCGAAGCGCTGCTCGTGGTCGACACCGATTTGCCGGTGCCGCGACTTGCTGCGCGCTTGCGACTCGACGTGTACAGCTCCGACGGGACTCAATGGCAGCTGTCCCGCGATGTGGCTTTGCCCGATCCGGGCGCCTGGCCAGCGAGCTTCAGTCTGTACAATCCGGAAGAAGGGGCGAGCCGCTCCGCGCTCGTGCGCCTGCGCGTCTATCCGCAGGGCAAGGTGCGCGACTATCGTGGTGAGCGCTTCGCGCCGAAACCCGACGGCAGCGATCCGGCGGCCCGGTGGGTTCCCGGCGATCCCTCCCCCAATGAGGGGCCGCGCCTAATCATCGATGGCGTGGATCTGACGCCTCCCACTGAGCCGTTACCGCTCGTTGCTGTCGATCGTTTGTTGAGCCTACAGCTGAAACCGGGCGAGCGAGGTCGGTTGCGGGTGACGCTGCGGGGGGCGTGCAGCGGCACCCAAGCCGATCTGGCAGGCCAGAGCACGTGTGTCGAGTTTGAAGGTCAGCGCATAGCAGTGCCTGCAGCAGCGCTGGAGTCCGACATGAGCCTGCCCACCCAGAGCGCCGAAGGCTCGTTTGGCGGCGAGATTGCTTGCACAGCTGAGCCGCGCCCTGCTTCAACGCTCGGAGACGGCACCCCCCTCTTTGACGAAGAGGCTTGCATACCAGGCGGCGGCTTCGTGTTCGGCAATGCCGACGTGCTGCGTGATGACGCGGTGAGGGCAACGCCAGAGCGACTCGCGGTGCTGCCGCCGTTTCGTCTCGACCGCTACGAGGTGACCGTTGGGCGCTGGCGGCAAGCGATTGCCAACGGTTTTTCCAGCCTCGACAACTCGCCGCTCCCCAATGAGGCCGTGCTTGCCGCCGAGGCTGCCATCGATGACGAGGGGCTATGCACGTGGAGCCAGGCCCCGCTCGGTCGGGAGAACATGCCGCTCAACTGCGTGAGCTGGCAAACAGCCAGAGCCTTCTGCCAGTTTCTCGGTGGTGACTTGCCAACCGAGGCGCAGTGGGAATACGCCGCGCAAGTTTCCGGGCGGCCACATGAGACGCGCTACCCCTGGGGAGATGGGCAACCGCGTTGCGACCTCGCCATCTATGGTCGACTGGCAACCGGTCCACAGGTGCAGCAATTTCACGCAGGCCAGTGCATCGAGCAAGGCTGGCCGGCGGGCCCGCAAGCGGTGGACGCCGCGGCCGGTTTCGGCGCGGATCGCACGCCGGTGCATGGTTTGACGCACCTAGCCGGCGGCCTCGGCGAGCTGGTCCTCGACTCGTCCTTCCGCTTCGACGAAGCCTGCGTGGTTTCGGCGCCGCTGCTTGCGCCTGCCTGCCTTGCCACGACGACGACACAGCGCGTAGCGCGTGGCGGCTTTTGGTCGGCCAGCGGAGAGCACGTCTTTGTGGGTGTGCGCCAAGGCAGCTTCGCTACAGACACACTGAGGGCAGAAATCGGCTTTCGGTGTGCGCGTGGGGGAGGGCCATGAGACTGCGATGCCTCGCCCTTTCGCTGTTGTGGCTGTTGTTCGGCTGCAGTGCCGAGCTGGGACCGCG
>CAZRGL010000549.1:0-7434 GCA_964599485.1 uncultured Polyangiaceae bacterium | reverse complement strand
AGCAGCGCAACCGCCGCGAGCTGGGTGGCTGTCTGGGCACGGCTCGTTTCGACGAAGGTTCTCAGATGGGCGTGACCAACCAGCACCGTACCCACACCGACCAATGCGACTGGCGCCACTGCCGCAAGTAGCACTTTTCGCACGACGCGCTGTTGGGGGCCGAGTCGCACCGCTTCGTTCTCCAGCCAGGCCGTAATGGGCTCCAAAGGGCTGAGCTCGATGGCGTGAATCGCGGCGCTTCGAACCGCCATGTAATGAACGACTGACGCCAGCGCCACGATGGTGAAGGTGAGCAAGGAAAGGCTGATGGCGCGGGCATCGTCGAGGTGTACGGAACGAAAAGGGGGCACCGCCATCAGGGTGGCGGCCAAGGAGCCAATGATGACGAAGCGTGCCGTCAGGGCGAAGGGCAGGGCGGCCAGCGCACCCACGTCCTCAGGCTCGACCTCCTCGGGTGCAAGTGCCAGAGCTTGGAACAACGCACGGCTCTCACGCATGCGCTGCATCGACAAGAGCATCGTCACGACAATGCAGAACGCGCCCATCTGCAGCGTCGTGGCCCACAGCTGTGACAGCGCCCGTGACTCGAGCAACAAGGACCAAGGCGCCAACAACAACACGGTCGCGAATGCGACGACACCGATGAACGCTTGCCGAGCCAGAACGCTGCGGACGAAACCGCTGGCGACCGTGCTTCCCGTATCGAGTGTGTCGCTCATGATGGCTCAGCCCCCGCGTCGTCTGGTGGCTGCGATTCGCCCTGTGGGGGGCTATCGGACCAGGGCACCAAGCTGTCTCGTGGCAGTTTGGCCGAGTGCGTCTCGTCGGGAAAGCACACCGTGAACACCGACCCGCGGCCGGGCTCGCTCTGTGCGGCGATGGTGCCACCGTGCAGCAAAACCAAGCGGCGGGCGATTGCCAAGCCGAGACCCGCGCCTCCCCTGCGCGCTGCGGCATCGCCCGCTTGCTGATATGGCTCGAAGATGGCCTGCAGCGCTTGGGCGGCAATGCCGCGACCCGTGTCGGCGATCGACACCGTGGCCATGTTTGGGTCATCCTGGTGTTTGTCGACCGTAACCACCACTTCGCCTTGTGCGGTTGCCTTGAGCGCATTGGACAGCAAGTTGGTGAGGACCTGGCGTAGTCGACGCGGATCAGCCCATGCATAAACATGACGCTCGCCGGTGACCGCCAGTCGTATCGGTCGGTCCCCAACCGTGGCCCGTGCCTGCCGCACAGCCTCCTCGGCGAGCGCGAAGACGTCGACGACGATGCGCGAGAGCCTCAATTGGCCCGTTTCGGCAGCGGACAAGTCGAGAATGTCGTCGATCAGCGACTTGAGATGCTCGCCGCTGCTGCGGATCATCGCCAGCGAATCTCTGGCGTCTTCACTGAGCGGGCCGTCGTCTTCGATCTCGAGCAAATGGTTGAAGCCGAGAATCGCGTTGAGGGGCGTGCGTAGCTCGTGGCTCAGTCCAGCCAGAAACTGGGATCGCTCACTGTCGAGCTGAGCCGCCTGGCGCAGGTCGACGCGATAGCTGCGTTGCGCAGTTGCAAAACGCTCCACCAGGACATTGAGCGCTCCAGTGAGAACACCGACCTGGTCCAGCGAGCGAACAGCCACCGCGGCGCCTCCAGCGGTGGCTCCTTCCGCGGCCCCCTCCGCGACGCCGGCGTGCACCATTTCGGAGATGTGCCGTTTCACATAGGTCACGTCGTCGCGAGCGGCACGCATGAAGAGGAGCGCCACGACCACTGCGACGCCCAGCATGAGCAATGTCAAAACGGCTACCGCGTTGGACATCGCGATGGTGCCGTCGGCCGGTGCAGGCGCATCGACGAATGCGAGTACGGACAGCTGCGATAGCGGTGGACTGACGGAGCTGGCCGCAAACCACAACCGTCTGCCCTTGTCGGCGCTTGTGCTGCCCTCGGCAAGCCTGAGCAGCTCTAGGATCGCGGGGCGGTCCAGCTCCACAAAGCCCTCGTTGGCGAGCACTTTGCGTTGTTGTTGGTCGATCAGGATGAAACCAGCGTCGCTTTGCTTTGCGGCGCGTGCGAGCAACGTCTTGCGCTGGTCAGCAGCGGTCGAACGCAAACGCGCTGCCAGCACGGCGGCGAGGGCTTTGCTACGACGCGTCGCGGCTTCGTCACTGGCTTGCTGCAAGTGTTGCAAGCCTGTCAACAGGATTGCGATGGCCGCGGCCATCCCCACCACCGCGACAATCAGCGGTGCGATGGGCAACATCGGCCAGCTCCTCGCTCGGGGCTTGGGCCTGTTTTTTCCGTCCGGGTTCCTCACGCCCTTGTCTCCGCTAGCGCCCGATTCCTTCGCTGCGCTGCCTCCACTCGAAGTCGAGGATCGCAAACACAGCGTGATCGAGCCAGCGCCCATCGCACCATTCGGCGTGCCGGGCGATTCCCTCGAACTGGAAGCCGAGCCGAGAGATGCCGCGCAGTGAGGGGTGGTTGATGGTCGCGGCGGCTACCCGAACGCGATGCAAACACATGGTTCGAAAACCAAAATCCACACACGCAGATGCAGCTTCGGACATGAGCCCTTTTTGGCTCGCTTCGTGGCGCAACCAGTAGCCCAGATCGCAGCTGCGGTGCATTTGCACGCAGGCCTCCAGGCCCACGACGCCAAGCAGCGTGCCTCCCAGTCGCTCGCGAATACCGAAGCGCGCCGCGCGTCCGCAGTCCCAGTCGGCGGCCGAGGCCTCGACAAAACGTAGTGAGGACTCTGCGTTCTTCTGGAGCGGTACCCACGGGAGCCACGGCTGCAGCCACGTGCGCGAGCTGCAGACGATTTGCCAGAGCTCAGCGGCGTCGCTGACATCGAGCGGGACCAACAACGTGCGCTCCGTGCTGATGGGGCGTGCCCGCAACTCGGCTCTCGGTGGAAAGGTGATCATGCTGCACCCGTCATGCTGCACCCATCATGCTGCATCGGGAGGTCTCGTCATTGGCACTGAATCCGCGCCGCATACGGCTCGAGCCGGCCGGATTCGTAGTCGAGCCATGCCAGGTACCATTCACCACGCCGGGCCCCGGGGGCGATCGACAGCGGCGCATGATCCCCCACCATGCGGGCGACTTTGCTGCGCGGGCCCACACCTTGTCGACCCAGTGTCGCGGTCGTGAGCCTACCGCCCTCGACCCAAACCAGCCTGAGGTCACCGTTGGGCGCCACACCGATTGCCGGGCTCTTGCCTTTGGGTGAAAACGACTTGTGCCATTGCAGCTTGCCGCTCTTGCCATCCACGAAGCCCACGAGCGTTCCGCCCTGGTTGCCTTGCTGCCAGGCGATGAAACATCCGCTGGCGATGCATCCGAGCGTTGGCTGATGCGCTTTCACGGTGCGCGGCGTGATGTGCGCCTCTTGCCCGATGGTTCTCTCTTCGGGCACCTTGCCAGGTTGACGTCCCTGTACGCCGGGGGGTGCAGTGGCCAGTGGAATCGCTTGGTAGCGCACCTGGCTCATCGCCCCTCGTATGAAGTTGTAAGCAAAGTGTATGGTCTTGCCTACGACCTGCACCTGCACGTGTCGCACCCGAGAACGATTGCGACCACGGTTCAAATAATCGGTTGCGCGCACGATGGCTGCGGCAGCTTGCGCTTTCTTGTCGAGGCGTCGGAAGAACAGGTCTACCGAGTCTGCCTCGCGTTGTGCTGCCCAAGCGGCGACGAACCCGCCATCAGAGCTGCGGGCGAAATCCGCAAAGTACCCGCCCGGCTTCGGTTCCGAGACGAGCAGCGGGGGTCCGGCGATGACCGCGCTCGAGCCGAGCCAACGCAAATAGGTACCCGGACTACTGCCGCCCGAATCCCAGTAGCTTGCCAAGAACCGTTGGGCGACGGGGAGCAGCGCGGGTGCGCGGACTCGAAAGCCTTCCGGAGTGATGTCGATGGGCAACGCCCGGTTGCGTAGTGTTTCGTCGAGGGGTACGGCGTAAGCGTGCTGCTTGCCCTCGCGGGCGTCGGCCCAGCCGATCAGAGCGCCGCTGATCCCACGCACAATCGTCGGCGGCTCGGCCGGAACGGGCTTGCGCGATTGGTCCAACAAGTCATAGCGGCGCGGCCGAGCAAGGCCATTGAGCTGACAACGCTGCTTGTTGCTCTTGGCCGCGATCGCGATTTGGAGCTGGTCCATCCAGTTTCGCGCGAAGCCGTGCCGACTCTGTTCGTACACTCGGCGGACGATGGTCAAGGCGCGCTGGTGCTCGCCCCGGCCTATGAAGACCTGTGCTTCACGGATGCGTGGTAGCCAAGGATGCTTGGAGACGAATCGGAAGCCAGATTCTGCGGCTGGCTTGGCGCGCGCCAGGCTCCCCGCAACTGCGCCGAAGCGCTTCACCTCTGGTGGTGCGGGCGTCGTGCCACTGTTGATGAGCAATATGACCACCAGCAGGATTGCGATGATGGCGAGGATCGAGCCGATCAGCTTTGGGCTGGGGCGCCCACTGCGCATTCGATCGATGTCGAGCTGTACATCATCGTCGGCCTGCAACGCGACCGGGGAGCCCGATGGTTGTTCTGGCCCGGGCGAAGGTGCCGGGGCCGGCGGTGTGGGTGGTTTTGCGCCAGCGCCAGAGTGACGCTGCGTAACGGCTTCCGAGTCGACCCCGGCCGCAGCCTCGTTGGTTATCCGGTGGATGAGCGAGACATCGAGGCCGCCGCCTTTGGCTGAGTAGTTGAAAGCGTCGATGAGTCCGTCGGCGAGCTCACGTACCGTCTGGTAGCGGGCTTCGATGTCGCGATCGAGCGATCGAGTGAACCAAGCGTTGAAGGATAGCGGCAAGTCGGGCCGGTACTCGCGCGGGTCGGGCAACGGTGAGGTGGCGATTTGCGCAAAGGTCATCGCGACACCGTCGTCTGTCTTCCACACCGTCGTACCCGTGAAGCACTCGTAGGTGATGCAGGCGAGCGCCCACAGATCGGCTCTCGAGTCGGCGGCAGCTTGGCCTCGCACCTGCTCCGGGCTCATGTATGCCGGTGTGCCGAATACTGCGCCTTCGCGGGTCAGCCGGGCGTGCTTACCTTTTCCGTCAACCGGGTCGTAGAACTTGGCGAGCCCGAAATCGAGGATCTTGACCAGCAGATTGCTGTCGTCATCAACTGTGAGGAAGATGTTCTCGGGCTTCAGATCGCGGTGCACGATCCCCATCTCGTGAGCCTTGGCGAGACCGCGGCAGACCTGCAGGATGATTGCCAACGTGAGCGGTGGCGACATTTGTCGATCGCGCACCATGGCGTCGTAGAGCGATTCGCCTTCGAGAAGCTCGAGCACCAGGAAGGGTGTGTCGTCGTCGAGGCGGCCGGCGTCGTAGACATCGCAGATGTGCGGGCTGCGGATTTTCGCAACCGCCCTGGCTTCGCGCAAAAAGCGCTCCACCACGGTTTGTGAGGTCGCCAAGTGCCCCGCGAGCAGCTTGATGGCTACGCGCTTACCGATATCGACATTGGACGCTTCGTAGACCGCGGCCATCCCTCCGCGGCCCAACTCGCGACCAACTCGGTATTTACCCGAAAGAACGGTTCCCGATTTGATCGTGGTGGACACAACCGTGCAGCGCTGATCGGCCGGAAGCGCTCGCTCCGCAGCAGGGCGAAGGCTAGGCGAGGCGAGCGCGGCCGACAAGCCGGACCATTTTGTTCGACTACGAAACCTTCCGGAAACGAGAAGTTGGCTACAAAACGCTCACCGGAGGTCCCACGGCTCTCCTAGGCACGCAGACGCCGTGCCACAGCGCGTGATTGCCATGAAGAAAATCGAAGCCATCATCAAGCCTTTCAAGCTCGACGAGGTCAAAGAGGCCCTCGCCGAGGTGGGGGTGCAAGGCATGACCATCACCGAGGTCAAGGGGTTTGGGCGCACAGGTGGCAAGAAAGAGGTCTACCGGGGATCGGCGTATGTCGTGGATTTCGTTCCAAAGGTGAAGATCGACATCGTCATTCCCGACGGGTTGGTCGACCAGGTCGTGGATGCCATCGAGAAGAGCGCAAAAACCGGCCGCATCGGCGACGGCAAAATCTTCGTCCTTCCGGTGGTCGAGGCGGTTCGAATCCGCACCGGCGATCGAGATGAGGACGCCATCTGATTCACTGAGCCCCAGCCGGCGCGCTACGGGCTCGTTCCAACGGAGCAAACAAGTCACCATGAAGCAGAGCGAAGTCATCCAGCTAGCCAAGAACCACGCTTGCAAATTCGTCGATTTGAAATTCATCGATCTACCGGGGCTTTGGCAGCACACCACCGTACCGGTTAGCCGCTTGAACGATGAGCTCTTCGAGGAGGGCCTTGGCTTCGACGGCTCGTCGGTGCGGGGTTGGCAGCCCATCCACGCCTCTGACATGGCCATCATTCCTGATGCGAAATCGGCGAAGATCGACCCTTTCGCCGGTCTGCGGACGCTGAGCATGGTGTGCGATGTGCGCGATCCCATCACCGGGCAGCCCTACGGCCGCGATCCACGGCACATCGCCAAGAAGGCAGAGAGCTACCTCAAGTCAACTGGTATCGCCGAAACCTTCTATGTCGGGCCGGAGAGCGAGTTCTTCTTGTTCGATTCGGTTCGCTACGACAGCCTCGCCAACGGTTGTTTTTACGAGGTGGACGCCGATGAGGCGGCTTGGAACACTGGCCTGGAAGGTAAGAACCTCGGCCACAAGGTGCGCCACAAGGAAGGCTATTTCCCGGTTCCGCCCACCGATTCCTTGGTGGATGTGCGCTCCGACATCATGCAAACGCTCATCGACTCGGGCATCGAGGTGGAAGTCGGACACCATGAGGTCGGTACCGCCGGCCAGGGTGAGATCGGCATCAAGTTCGATTCGCTCACTCAGATGGCCGACGATCTGTTGTGGTTCAAGTACGTGGTCAAGAATGTGGCCCGTCGTCACAACAAGTCGGCGACCTTCATGCCCAAGCCGCTGCATGGGGACAACGGCAGCGGAATGCACTGTCACCAGTCGCTCTGGAAGGACGGCAAGAACATCTTCGCTGGTGACGGCTACGCAGGCTTGAGCGACGTGGGGCTCTGGTACATCGGTGGGATTCTAAAGCACTCCCGCGCCCTCGCAGCGCTGACGAACCCCACCACCAACAGCTACCGCCGCTTGGTCAAAGGCTTCGAAGCGCCCGTGAACCTCGCTTATTCGAGTCGCAATCGGTCCGCGGCGATTCGCATTCCGGTGGCTGGCGGAAGCTCTGCAAACGCCCGCCGTGTCGAGGTGCGCTACCCCGATTCGACCGCCAATCCCTACCTCGCTTTTGCCGCCCTGATGCTCGCCGGGCTCGACGGGATCCAGAACCGCATCGACCCGGGCGATCCGCTGGACAAGGACATCTACTCTTTGTCGCCCGAGGAGCTCAAAGGCGTCGAGCATGTGCCCAGCACCCTGGCCGAAGCGCTCACTGCTTTCGAGCAGGAT
>CAZRGL010000548.1:0-7465 GCA_964599485.1 uncultured Polyangiaceae bacterium | reverse complement strand
TGCAGGTGTTGCCGTCCAGAATGACTCCGTCTCACTCTACCGGAGCATCAACGTGGCCGTCACCACAGCCTGGGGCTACCCCACCTTGACCGCCCTGCCCGGCGCCACCCTCCCCGCTGCCGCCCTCTCCGCTGCCGCCCTCTCCGGTGCCGCCCTGCCCGGTCGTACCGCCCTGCCCGGTCATGCCACCTTGCCCTGTCGTGCCGCCCGATGTGGACGATGAGGAGCCACCACCAAAGGCAACGTCGGTTGTCCCCGAGCAACCGATTGCGGCCACGACAAGCACGATTGAACAAGCGACCGGGCGCAGCTTGGTGCTGCTGTCGCCACACTGAGACAAGGAAATGTTCACGGTGAAAGCCTAACAGAAGCGCGGCCTCAGCTCGCCTGAAAGCGGGCTATGGGCAGCTCAGGGCCACCAAAAAGCAACCTTCAAAGTGGCTGTCTTTCCATCTCTGGTGCAAGCGAAGCGAGCTCGGGAAAGGGCGCCTGTGAGGCAAGCCCTGGTGGCCTGGTCGAGCTTGCCGGCGCCAAATATCCGCTGGGCTGTCACAACGCCGCTGGCCGCAACCGTCAGCTCGGCGCTGGTCGGGCCGCTGCCGGAGATCCGGCAACGCGCCAGCGGATGGGTCACCGCGTCGAGATTGTCGACCACCAAGCGACGCGAAGACATCGAGCTGGCCGACCGCAGGGGGGTAATGGGCAATTCGTATCGGTGCCAATCGTGCTCGGCATGGAGGTTTTCGCTGACCTCGACGACGCGAATCTGAGGCCTGCGCTTGCCGGAGAGATCGGCGGCCTCGTGCTCGATGCGCAGCTTCCGGCGAGCTGTGCGCATCGTTACTCCTGCCGATGAGAGGAGCGCTGCGCACAAGCATCGTTCGCGCTCAGCCACGGGGCCGCTCGTCTGTTCCAAGTTGGTCATCTCGCAGCGTGGCGGCGCCGCAGCGGTGTCGACGAGCACCTGGTCGAGCGTATGATCCTGTCCGGCATAGCAAGCCGCTACCTCGGTGAACCGATCACGCCAGGCAGTAGAGTGCGGTGCACAGTCGCCCAAGAATCGGTCCTCCAGCTCACACAAGGTCAGGCTCGCGCCTCGCGCCGCATGCTTGAACGAAGGCCGGCCGGAGAGCGCGCCGAGCACACCGCCACCACTTTGGAGGGGCCGCAGCTGGGCCAAGGCACTCTGATAACGCTGCATGCGGGGCAGCTTGCTGTTCCAAATGCCAGCGAGGAGGACCTCAGGCTGCCATTTGCCACCTAGTTTCACCCATAGCTCAGCGGGTTTCGGCGTAACGTTGTGCACGACGGTGAGCTCGGTTGCGTGCCAACCTTGGCTGCTGACCTGGCGCCTAAACGGCGTGCCCTCGAAGGCGCAGCGCTCACCCGCCTTGCTCACTGGCCGAAGCTTGCTGTCCACGGTGGACAGCGGCAGGACACGATAATCCAGTGCGTGCTGCGCCAGGGTGGACGCGAGCAAGCCGCGCACGGCGGAGCGCTCGGAACGAAACAGCTGCGCGTCTTCAATCGGCAAGACAGCAAGCGGTCTCTTGTGCCTCGAGGCGACGGGCATCTGGGGCGCAGGGATTGCGGCCACTGGCGCAGGCAGGATGACCGCAGGCGGACATTGCGGCACTGGAGGAGCGCAACCAGTTGGTGCAACGGTCAGGGACGCAACACCGAGCAACCATGAGTACGGCAACTGTTTGTGCATGACGTGGCGAGCCTAGTGCCGCGCAGTGAGCCTGACCAGCTGGTGTGTCAGCGTAGGTTCTCGGTTTCAGGCGATGAGCTCGCCGAGCTCGCGGAGCATTTCGAGCACGTCGTCGGGCAACACGGGTGGCGCTCGACCAACAGCGTGACAGTCGAGGATGGCCATACTGGTCTCTTCGACGATGTGGGTGAGATCGACGGCTCGCCGCAAGGAGCTGCCCGCCACCAGCAATCCATGATTGAGCAGCATCACCGCAGCCCCATTGCCAATCACAGCAGCCACCGCCTCGGCCAGCTCCTCGGTGCCCGGCATGCGGAACTCAACCCGCGGGATCTCGCCGAAGAAGGCGGCCTCGGTCGAAATGGGCAAGAAGGGCAAGCCGGCCAGGCCGAGCGCGATCGTCTTGGGAGCGTGGCTGTGGATCACGGCATGAACATCGGGCCGATCGCGAAAAACAGTGCAGTGCATGAGCCGCTCGCTCGACGGCGCAGGTGAGTCGTCGTCGAGGGGCTCGCCCTCGAGGTCGACACGCACCAACATCTCGGGGCCGAGCTGGCCCTTGGGCATCGCGCTCGGCGTGATCCAGAGCTGCTCGGGATGGCTGGCTCGGCGCATGCTCACATTTCCTCCCGTCGAAGTGAGCAGGCCAGCTCCATAGAGCTCCTCGACGAGGGTCACCATTTCGTCGCGCTCGTCGCCCACCAAGCTGCGTGCAGGCCGGGCGGCCGCTGCTGGCGCCTGAATCGGGGCCGCCGCGGTCTCAGTGCCAATCGCTACCTTCTTCTTCTCCGCAGACGACAGCGCGTTCAGATCACCGGGATCGCCTACTTCGTCTCGGGCCGCTTGATAGCAACGGTTCAGATCTTTCTGGATCCGCTGCAGCGACATGGCCTTCATGGTGTTGCCCGAGAATGCCATTTGGCCACTCATGGCCGCCTTCATGCCACTGATGCGCTCGGTCATCACATCGTCGAAGACTTGCGCTTTCATCTTCAGCGTCAACTCGGGCTTGTGGGGGGGCGCACCCAACGCACAGCGCACGGGGTGTCCGACGAAACACATGTGGAAACCAATGGGCAAGTCGGTGATCTGGTAGCGAACCGTAACCTTCTTGTTCTTCGAAAACGCCGCGATGGCTTCGTCCGCCACAACCCGCCGAAGAAAGCTCTCGATGATGGCCTGCATGGCCACTTGTTGCTGCGGCCGCTCGTCCTGTGCAGGTCGGGTGCCCGCAGCTACGACAGCCTCAGCTCCATCTTCGGGAGCAACGGACTCGGCACCTGCCTCGTCACCGCTGGGCCAACCGACGAAATCGCGAAGCCCAGCCAGCAAACCTCTTCGCCTCTTCGAAGGCGGAGCGCTCGGTTCACTCGGCACAGTTGCAGCTGCCACATGCGCTGCAACCGTGGCTGCTTGTTCGGCCGCTGCTGCGGCTGCCTCCGCAACCTGCTGGGCCGTCGTCAGCGCTCCGAGGAGCAGCTCGTCATCGTCATCGGTGGCCCTGTCGTCTTGCGCTTGCTCCGCCTCCAAGTCCGTCACAGCAGGTCCGGCGCTATTGGCGAGCGCTGTTATTTGCTCGTCAGACAGCACCCGCCGAGGACCCATCCAGCGAAAGCCCTCGAGCGTAGCTGGATTGCACAATCTCGCTGGCGGGTTGCCAGCCAGCAGCGACTCGACCGCCTCGACTGCCATCGCACCTTGGTGGCGGGCTACGTCGATGGTGTTACCGGCAACGTGCGGCGTGGCGACCACCTGTGGCAGCTGCAGTAGGGGGTGGTCGGCGCCAGGCGGCTCGAGCGCAAACACGTCGAGCGCAGCGCCCGCCAGCCTTCCCGAACGCAAGGCTTCGAGCAGCGCGTCCTCGTCAATCAGCGCAGCGCGCGCCGTGTTGACCAGGAGCGCGCCTGGCTTCATCTGAGCCAACTGAGCCGCCCCCATCAGACCGCGCGTCTCCGCGCTGACCGCTGCATGTAGCGAGACCGCATCACTGCAGCGCAACAGCTCGTCGAGGGATACCAGACGCGCGCCGACTAGCGCCGCCTGCTCTTCGTCCACAAAGGGATCACAAGCGAGCAGCTTCACCCCGAGTCCGCCAAGCACCGTCGCCACTTGCTGTCCGGCCAGACCCAGGCCCACCAGGCCGATGGTCTTGCCGCGCAGCTCGAATCCCTCGAAGCGTTCGTGCGCTTGCCCCATGCGAGCAATGTCGCCTGCTTCGCCGCCGGCCTCGTGCAAGAAGCGATCGGCCTGCACGATCTTGCGCGAGAGCACCAACAACAACGCCAACGTGAGCTCGGCCACGGCAATTGCGTTGCGCCCGGGGGCATGGATGACCGGAATACCAAATGCTGTGCATGCCTCGACATCGACGTTCACTGGGCTGGCGCGACAGCACATGACCGCACGAAGCTCGGACAGCTCGGCCAGCGCCTCGGCATCGACGATGTCGACCTCAGTCACGAACACGTGCACGCCCTCGAGCGCCTCGACCAGATCCTCGCCAGTGAGCAAGCGCTGCGCTTGCATGTAGGGGGCGTAGCTGACCTCGCCCAGCTCGCCCAGTCGCTCCAGGGCAGTTTCATCGAGAGGGGCGGTGACCAAGATCTTCGGAGCAAAGCGCTCGGACGCAGGCCCAGCTTCCGGGCCCTGTTCGGCGCTATCGCCGACTGCAGCCAACAGGATTTGGGCGGCCGTCTCGTTGGCCTCGCTCCGCTGCCTGCGCAATGTCTGCCAGTCGTCGAACAGCCCGGCGTAGCGCGCCGCTGCGTCCTGCCCCGGCTCGAAGCAAGCGCTCTGCGCGACCAAAGCATCAACGCCTTGTTCGAGCCCTTCGTAGTGGCCGCCGCCAACTGCTGCGCAAATCGCTGCGCCGAGCAACGAAGCTTCGTGCGCCACAGGACTTGCGCCGCAATAGCGCACCGGCCTCGAACAGACGTCAGCGACCAGCTGGCCCCACATCCGGCTGCGTGAAAGTCCCCCTGCCAAACGCAGCTCAGCCGGATCGTGCCCCGACACCTCGACCAGCTGCTCGAGATTGGCCCGCACAGCGTAAGCCAACCCTTCGAGCGTCGCTCGGGCAACATGGCAACGAGGGCTCGCAGCAAGCTCGGCGGGCAAATGCGACAACGTCAAGTTGGACACGGGCAGGCCCAACGCACCTGCGTTGAAGAGCTGCGCGCCGAGGGGCGAAGTGATCCCTCGAGCTCCAATGACCGAGCCACGAGCCTCGGCCAACAGCGCCGGCACCGCCAGAGGCTGGCCAGCGAACAGCAAGTCTGCAAGCCACTGCAACGCTTGCCCGCCAGCGCCGGCGTTTGACTCGAGCACCCAACACCCTTCGAGCAGATGGTGACCAGTCCACAGGCGCTGGTCACAATCGACGATTGGCTCGGCGGTCACTTGCTGCAGCGGCAGCGTCGTACCGGCAATCACACCGACGTCGCCCGGCCAGACAGCGCCGCTTCCGAGTAGCGCGCATTGGGTATCAGCGCCGCCCACTGCCACCGGGATCCCAGCCTTCAGCCCGAGATGCGCCGCCGCCGCTTTCGTCAGCTCGCCCGCTTGCTGCCCGGCCGCGACGACCCGCCCAAACATCTGCAGTGGCAACCCGAGGGCGGACAGCAGGACCTGCTCCCAGTCTCCGCTGACCAGACCGAACAGTGCGCTCGCGCTAGCCTGCGATCGCTCGGCAACTACGCGATCGCAGAGTTTGAAGCTGACCCAATCACTAACTGACAGGACCGCGCGAGCTTGCTGCAACAGCGCGGGCTGATGCTCGCGCAGCCACAACAAGCGTGCCGCCAGGGCAATGGGAGAAGGCCAGTGACCGGTACGTTCGTGGACTTGCGCGCCCCGCTCGGCCGCCAAACTAGCAGCTTGACCGGCGGCCCGCGCGTCGCGATTGGCCACGCCCCACAACACCAGCCCGCTCGAGTCGATTAGCACCGCGCCATGGCGCATACCTGTCGCAGCAATCCCCACTACCTGCTCGGGCGCAGCGCCCGTTCGATCCATCACTTCGCGCGCCGCTTCGCCGAGCCCACGCCAGATCGCCGCGGTGTCCAGATTCAGACCCCAACCGCCGGTGTTGGGCTCGACCGGGTGCCGAAAAGCGCGCCCGCTGACGACCGGAGCGCCGCCGCCCTCGAGCGCGAGCAGCATGCAGCGGCCCGTGCCCCCACCACAATCCAAAGCCATCACGTATTTCGCTGTCATCGACGTCTCCGCTGGCCAAGCGACCCTGCTGTCCAAGCTCAGTCCTGAGCGGTGTCCTGTAGTGCTGCCTCGACCAAGGCATCGTCGGCGATTTGGGGCAGGGTGATCTCCATCCCATCGACCTGTTTCATGGCCTGCTGCGCGGCGTATATCGCCCCCTCGTTTCGTGCCCAGGCCCGCCGGGCCAACCCATTGCTGACATCCCAGTCGAGCATCGAGCTAGCGCGCGCTGCCGCTTGGCTCGAGCCGTCGAGCAGCAGGCCGAAGCCGCCGTTGATCACCTCGCCCCAACCAACTCCTCCGCCATTGTGGATCGAGACCCAAGAGGCGCCACGGAACGCATCGCCGATAACGTTGTGAATCGCCATGTCGGCGGTGAAACGACTGCCGTCAGTAATGTTGGCGGTTTCACGATACGGTGAATCGGTACCCGACACGTCGTGGTGATCCCGACCCAGCACGATGGGCGCGCTGAGCCGGCCGTCAGCGATGGCTTGGTTGAACGCGGCGGCAATTCGCGTGCGGCCTTCGCGATCGGCGTAGAGAATGCGGGCTTTGGAACCTACCACCATCTGGTTGTCCTCGGCCTGTCGAATCCAGTGCAGGTTGTCGAGCAGTTGCTGGCGGGTTTGCTCTGGGGCCTGGGAGGCCATCTGTTCGAGCACCTCGGCCGCAATCGCGTCACTGCTGCGCAAGTCGGCCTCGTCACCGGAGCAGCACACCCAGCGGAACGGTCCGAAGCCAAAATCGAAACACATCGGCCCCATGATGTCCTCGACGTAGGAAGGGTAGGCGAAGCTGCCATCGTCGTTGAGCACGCCTTCTGCTCCGGCCCGGGATGCCTCGAGCAAGAAGGCATTGCCGTAGTCCCAAAAGGCCATACCGCGATCGCGCATTTGGTGAATGGCCGCCACGTGCCGCCGCAACGAGGCCTGCACCTGCGCTTTGAATGCCTCCGGATCGGCGTTCATCATCGCCCGTGACTCCTCGACTGACTGCCCGGCAGGGTAGTATCCACCCGACCAGGGCAGGTGCAACGAGGTCTGATCGCTCCCCAGATCGACCGGCACACCAGCGCTCACGAGGCGTTCCCACAGGTCGACGATGTTGCCGAGGTAGCCAATCGAGAGGGGCTCACGAGCGCCGCGGGCCTGCTCGATGCGACGCAGCAACCCATCCAGATCGGTCGCCACCTCTTGCAACCAGCCCTGCTCGTGCCGCTTGCGCAGCGCAACCTCATCGACCTCGGCAATGACCCCAACGGCGCCGGCGATCACCGCAGCTTTGGCTTGAGCGCCGCTCATGCCGCCGAGCCCCGAAGTCACGTACACGCGGCCGCGAAGATCCTCTTCGGGCGCGAGACCGAGGTAGCGACGACCAGCATTGAGCAAAGTAATGGCCGTGCCGTGCACGATGCCCTGCGGACCGATGTACATGAAGCTGCCGGCAGTCATCTGACCGTAGGAAGTCACGCCCAGCGCGGCCATGCGATCGTAGTCGGCGCGACTCGAATAATTGGGCACCACCATGCCGTTG
>CAZRGL010000547.1:2291-7474 GCA_964599485.1 uncultured Polyangiaceae bacterium | reverse complement strand
ACGGTGGCCCGGGCGGTGGCGGAACCGGCGGCCATTCTCTGGCCATCGCCCACACGGATTGGGCGCCCGTAGTACAGGGTGAGATGAGCCTCATAGCTGGCGCGGCCGGCAATGGCGGGTTGGGCGGCGACGGCAACAACGCCAACAAGGGCGGCGACGGCACCGCAGCCGAAATCCTCGCTTTCGACTAGATTGCGACAGGGAGTCCAATGACTATTGTTCGAGTCGTATTGAGCGCCGGGGTTGCGAGCGCAGGCCTGCTGACCATTGCTTTTGGACTTGCCGCTCTGGGCTGCGGCGACGACTACGTCCCCACCTCTACGAGCAGCTCGAGCTCGGGCACAGGAGGCGGCTCGGGCACCACGACGACGGGCGGAGGCACAGGCGGCGGCAACCCGATTTGCGACCCGAGCGCGTCGCCGAGTGAGGACAGTTGTGTAATCAACGACGAGTTGGGGATTTTCGTTCGAGCCGGCGGCGACGACTCCAATCCGGGCAGCATGGAGGAGCCGCTCGCGACCTTGCAGGCGGCAGCGGACAAAGCGGCCGCAGCGGGCAAGCGCGTGTACGCTTGTGGTGAGAGCTTCACCGAAAACCTGACCGTGCCGAGCGGCCTCGAGCTCTACGGCGGTCTGGCTTGCGACAGCGGCTGGAGCTACCACGCTGAAGCGCCGACCAAGCTGATCGAGCCGGCCGACTCGACCGAGCCAGCGCTGCTGCTCGCCGGCGGCGTTGGCATCAAGGTCGTCGACTTCGTCATCATGGCCGCCGACAAGACCGACAGCGCGGCCTCTTCGATTGCGGTCATTGCCGAGAGCGCGGAGGCTACTTTCGTGCGCTGCCAACTCCGCGCCGGGACACCCGCGAAGGGAGCGGACGGCGAGGACGCGCCGAGCGATGCGGCCGCGGCCGGCGGCCCGGGCAACAAGGGCGACGACGCCGACTGCCAGAGCTACGCCGTGTTTTCCAGCGGCGGCGCGGCGGTGAGCAACGCCAGCTGCCCGAGCAGCAAGAGCGGCAAGGGTGGCGACGGCGTGGCGTCGGGTGCGGCTGAGAGCGGCGATGCTGGTTTGCCCAGTGGCAATGGCGGCTCAGCTGGGTACGGCCAGGGCTTGTTGCCTTGCACCGTTGGAGGCGAGGGCGCCGTGGGCACGCCGGGCGAGCCGGGCCAAGGGGCGGCGGGCAAGGGTGTGTTGGGCAAGAGCGGCTATCAAGGCGTGAGCGGCGGCGACGGCAAAGCGGGAGGTACGGCGCAAGGCGGCGGCGGCGGCGGGGGCAGCAAAGCGCCGCCGTGTGGTCCGGACAAGAACCCAATCGGCGCCTCGGGCGGCAGCGGCGGCGCTGGCGGCTGCGGCGGCGCTGCAGGCAAGGGAGCGGGCTGGGCTGGATCGAGCATTGCGCTGTTGAGTCTCGATTCGACCATCACCCTCACCGACAGTGCGCTCAGCGCTGCTGCGGCCGGAGACGGCGGCCAAGGTGGCGGCGGTCAACCCGGCGGCGCTGGTGGCGAAAAGGGTGCTGGCGGCAAGGGCATGACTCCTTCGCCCGGTTGCGACGGTGGCAAGGGCGGCAAGGGCGGCGATGGCGGCCCGGGCGGCGGCGGAAGCGGGGGCCACTCGCTGGCAGTTGCCTACTTGGGAGCAGCGCCTGCGGTAATGGGCGAGACGACGTTGACGCCGGGCTCAGCAGGAAAAGGCGGTCTCGGTGGCGGCAGCAGCAATGCCAACAAGGGTGTTGACGGCACTGCTGCCGAGAAGCTCTCTTTCGACTGAGCCACCGTCACGGTGCACCATGAGTGACTACTCACTGTGGGGCCATCAGCAACAACGCGGCGCGCACGTCCCGGTCCCGCCCGGCCCTCGCCGAGGTGGGTGCTTTCTAACGGCGCGCTGTATGTAGGGACCAACTCGAATTGAGCTAAGCTGACAAGCGTGCTGTTCGACGAGCAAGAGTTCTTTGGGACTATCGCCGGAGCTGGTGTTCGCGCGTTGCTCATCGGGCGGCGGGCGCTCATCGCCTATGGCCTGCCGGTGCTCACTGCGGACTATGATTTGTGGGTCCACATCGACGACATCGAACCGCTCAATCAAGCGCTCGATTCGCTCGAGCTAGCGCCGAATCATCCGCCGGAAGGGGCGCGCAAGAGGGGCCGCTACGTGTTGGAAAACGATGAGCACATAGATGTGCTCGTGGCCCGCAGCAAGTCGACGCCTGACGGTGTGCGGCTTGCCTTTGACGACGCCTGGGCGCGCCGCAACGAGATGAGCTACGAAGGGTCGGCTTCGATCGCGCTGCCTGCAATGGACGACCTGATTACGACCAAGCGCTGGGCCATGCGACAAGGACGTGACCGACATCAGGATGCTCAAGATCCTGAAAGCTGGCCGCGGCGCAAAATCATGAGCGGTGTTTACGTCGATCCCAAGATAGCGCAACAGGTCGAGACGCCGCTCGAGCCAAGAGAGTTCAACAGGCGAATTTCGGCGCCCATCAGCGACGAAGAGCGGGCCGAAACGCTCGAGCTAATCGCGTGGTTCATGAAGCGCTATCCCACGGTCAAGCAGCGCCTCGCCTACGCACGGCGCAAGTTCGATGAGGTTACCGACCGAAAATGGTGCATCCGGTCTGGTGGCGCCGCTGACAGTTGAGCTTGTCGTCGAGGTTGGGACGGGCAGTTGCGGTGAGCAGTGTCATGTCCAACTAGGCGAATGAGCTTGTTGCTGGGTCGTGGTAGGCAGCCCCGATGCCCGAGAAAGGATGTGGAGGGTTTGGGCGGGCCTCGGTGCCCCGGTTTGCCTATTCGAAGCTTTGTCCGTCTTGGTTTGGGCTAGGCGCAACGGCGCAAGAACTGCCGGGATTCGCCAGTTGTGGAACGAGTAGCGCTACTCGAAGCTCTGTCGCTCGGCGGCGACGCCGTCGGCGCCATTGCTCGTTGCTTCGCCATCGCCGCCATCGCCTCCGAGGCCGGCGGAGCCAATCAATCGTCAAGCTGACGCTGTCCTCGGTGGGCGCGGTGCCGGTGTAGGCAATGCCCACCGAGTGGCCGCCGAGGCCCCCGCCGCCAGGGCCGCCTTTGCCGCCGTTGCCGCCGAGGCCTCCAGGACAGGCGAAGTTTCCGCCCTTAGCTCCCCCATCGGCACCAGCTCCGCCGGGCTGACCGTTTCCGCCATTGCCGCCTTTGCCGCCGGTCGAGGTGGTCAGCTGCGAGTTGGTGATTGTCACCGTGGCGTTGAGCGAGACGAGGGCGATGGATGCGCCAGCTGCCAGACCTGCGCCGCCGGCTTGGCCCCCGCAGCCGCCGCTACCACCGCCGCCGCCTGACGGGCCGGTGTTGCCATTGGTGCAGGCGCTCGCGCCGCCGCCCCCACCGCCTTGGCCGGGGGCTCCCGGCTCTCCGGCCGCCCCGTCTACGCCGGCGTAACCGCTGGCCGAAAGGGTCCCCAGCCCGCTTGCTCCGGTCCCCAGCGCGCCGTTTTCGCCTTTCGCGCCCTGCTTACCGGTCACGCAGTCTGCGCCGCCCGCGACTTGACCGGGGCCACCGTCTCCAGTGGTGTCCATCGTGGTGGGTTGGCCCTCTTTGCCCTTGCCGCCGGGATCGGTGAAAGCAACGCCTCCAGCGCCGCCGTCAGCTGCAGTGCCACCGCAGCTCTTTGTGCCACCTTTGCCGCCGGTGTGCGATTGGGTCTCGCAGGCCCCGGTCGGCTGGTTGGTGCCATCTTCGCCCTTTACTCCGTCCAGGGCGATGTCGGCGGGGGTGCTCGCTCCATCGGCTCCTGGGGCGCCGGCGCCGGCGGTGAGGTCAGTGCGGACGATGTCGACGGTGGCCGCCGAGGCGAGCAGGGCGATGGAGCTGGCTCCGGGGTCGGTCGCGGCGGGGGCGGTGATGGCCAAGTCGGCCAGGTTGGTTTTGCCGTCGCCCGAGACGGTCACAGCTGGGCTGTTGGCTAGGCCGGTCAGCTCGCTCTTTTTGGCGGCGTCGTAGGACCAGTCGGTGGCGCAGCTCAGGGCGCCGTAGAGGCTCTTGCCCGCTGCGACGCTGATCGTCTCTGCGGTGAGCTTCTCGCCGCACAGATAGATGTTGTTGGTGTTGGTGGCCAGCGCCGCGCCGATGGTGGCGTAGGGCTTGGCCTTGCTGCCATCAGCGTCGCCGTCATTGCCCTTGCTGGCCGAAACGAAGACGCCGCACTTGTCGTCCACTGGCGCAGCTTCGTCGGCCGGCACGCATCCGGCCGGTGTGCCTCCCGCGGTGCCGCTGCTGCTACTAGTGGTGCCGGTGGGGTCGGGCTCGAAGTCGTCGCTGCAACCGGGGGCGAGCAGGGCGGAGAACAAGATGCTGGCCGCTGACAATGTGAAAGGTAAGAAGCGCATGACGATTTGAGTTTTTTGGGTGCGAAAGATGAGGGCGCGAAGGACGAGTTTGGCTTGCAGGCTCATTCGTCGAAGCTGAGCCGCTCGGAGGCTTTGCCGTCATCGCCTTTGCCGCCCTCGACGCTGCCTGACGTGCCGCCAATGCCACCTGCGCCTGCTGCTGCAAAAGTGATCGTCACAGCGTCTTCTGTTGGCGCCGTACCGGTGTAAGCGATGCCCAGACTGTGGCCGCCAAGGCCTCCGCCGCCTGGTCCGCCAGGGCCGCCTGTGCCTCCGAGTCCACCTGCGCAAGCGTTCCCGTCGAGCGCGATACCGCCCGCTTTACCTGCGCCGCCATCTTGGCCGGAAGCCCCCTTGCCTCCGGAGGCGCCGTCAGAAGCCGAAAGGGTGCTGTTCGCCACGGTCACCGTCGCGGAGACACTTGCTAGGGCGATGCTGCTGCCAGCTGCTGTTCCACCCGGACCAGCGCTCCCACCGCATCCGCCTGTTCCTCCTGAGCCGCCTGAGTGACCGGCATGGCTTGGGGTGCTGCAAGCAATCTGTCCCTTCGATGCACCGCCGCCTCCGCCGCCTTGACCAGGTGTGCCGGTGGACTGGCCAGCCTCGCCGTTTGAACCGGAATACCCGGAGCTGGAGAGTGTTCCGAGGCCCGTCCCACCTGCACCAGGGGCGCCGGGGTCTCCCGCCCCGCCAGGTTTTCCTGTCTCGCATACGACTGGACTTTGCTTTGTGCCTTTTTGTCCGAGCCCCCCGGCTCCAGCCGGCATGCTGACCGGAGGGCTCGATATTCCTTCGTTGCCACTGCCGCCGTTTTG
>CAZRGL010000547.1:0-2191 GCA_964599485.1 uncultured Polyangiaceae bacterium | reverse complement strand
CCGCTGCCGCTCGACAGCTTCAGTGGGATAGTGTCCGCCGCCGCAGTCAGTTGGCTCTTGGTTTGGTCCGAGTAGGACCAGTCGCTGGTGCAGTCCAGGGCGCCGTAGAGGGTGCTGCCGGCCGGCAACACGACCTGTTCTTCAAACTCCTCTGCGCATAGATAAAGTCTGCTACCAGCGGAGAGCGCCGCTGTGATGGTAGCGTACGGCTTGGCCTTGCTGCCATCGGCGGTGGCGTCGTCGCCGAGCGAGGAAGAGACGAAGACGCCGCATTTGTCTTCCACCGGTGCAGCTTCGTCGGCCGGCACGCATCCGGCCGGTGTGCCTCCCGCGGTGCCGCTAGAGGTCGTGGAGCTCGAGCCCGAAGTAGTATCGCCGGGCTCGGCGCAGGTCTCGTTGTCCAGACAATCTGATGCCGTGTCGACGAAGCAGCCGCCTGCGCCAACAAGACCGAAGCCAACGATCAAAGCAAAGATGGATACGTATTTCATCGTCGTCCCTACCAAGTGGTTGAAAGTCCAAGCATGCCCGTGGTGGGTGTAAGCATGGGCACAAAGCGCAGCCGCGCTTCGTTCTGGTCGTCCGCCGGCGCGACCAGCACATAGACGAGCCCTCCAATCGCCAGCACACCTCCTCCGATCAGCGTGGCGGCGCCCGCGTTGGTGAGCGTGTCCGACTCGGAGCGCAGGTCGTAGATTTCGCCGCACTCCGCGCTCGAGCCACCCTTGGGGCAATACCGCTCACCGTTGGTGGCTTGCAGTTGCTCGCCCAAGGCATCGGCATCCGAAGCCGGGCCCGTGGCCACACCAATCAGCACCGCGCCGGCCACCATGCCTGCCCCGCCGAGGCCGAGCATCAGGTAACCCGGCCACGCTGGCAGTCCTGCCCCGTCGCCGCTCTTCTTGAGGGCGAGCTTCACGGACTTTTCGGTGCCGGCTTCGATTTGTACCGTGGCTCGGGCGGTGTCGTAGCCTTCGCGGTCGGCTTTGAAGGAGTGGGCGCCGGGATCGACGAAGAGGGGGTCGAGCTCGTCGGCGGCTAGGGTGCGATCGCCGAGCTTGATGGTGGCGTTTGGCACGCTGGCGCTGACGCGGAGCAAGCCTACCTTGCCCTTGGCCTCGTTGAAGTACGCGCTCATCTGCTGCCGATCGGGCGCCTCGGGGCTCAGGCTCTCGATGTAGTAGTGCAGGTGCTCGGCCGCGTCGCGGAAGCGGCCGGTCTTGAGCTCGGCGGTGCCGAGCGCCCCGGCGATCTGGTGGTGCTTTTTGATGGCCCAGGCCGCCGTCAGTGCCGCCCGCGCCTTTTCGTATTCTTTCTCACGAAAGTGCGTGATGCCTTCTTTGCCCAGCTTGCGGGCCTGATCGGTCAGTGCAGAGTCGTCGCCAGACGCCGCGGCTGGTGCGGCGGACAGCATCACGCTGAGCACGAGCACAGCAAACGAGGAGAATCGAAGAAACGCAGACATGGCGGAATCAGAAGGTCGGGCCGGGGATGTACTCGCTGGTGGTTTTGGGTTTGGGGGTGGTCGTCGTCTTGGGCTTGGTCGTCGCAGGCCTCGTCGTCGTCACGGCGGCAGGCTTGGACGAGCGGCTCGTGGCCGCGGCCGTGGTCGCAACGGTCGGCGCAGAGCTTGCCGTCGCTTCGCTGGTCGCACTGGCTGTGCCGGCGGCAGTTGCTGGGTCGGCTCCTGTTGCTGGGTCTGTTGCTGTTGCTGGGTCGGCTGCCGTCGCGGGGCTTGCTGCCGATGACGGGCTCGCCGAGGCGCCGCTCGTGGCTGTAGTCGTTTCGGTGGTTGGCTCGCCGCCCATTTGCGACCACACCAGCACGGCGCCGCCGATGGCCACCACCGCCGCCGCCGCGCCGAGCCACACTGCCCGGCCGCCGCCGCTGGGCTCGATACTCGTTCCAGGACTAGCTGCGGTCTGCTCCAAGGGAATTGCGGTGGGCGCGCCCGAAGAGGGCAGGGCCTCTTTGGGCAATGGGGCGGCCCGCTCGCTCCAGGGGCTGCCGCTCGATGGCGGCTCGGTGGGCTCGGCTGGCTCGGGGGGCAGCTTTTTGAAGACGTCCTGATCGGCCGATGAAGGCGGCCCCGCCACGCCCTTGGCCTTCATCGTGTTGCGGATGCGGCTCGGATCGCGGGCGCTGTCGGCGATCTTGACCTTGTCGACCTCGATGGTGATGTGGCGGCCCC
>CAZRGL010000546.1:0-7478 GCA_964599485.1 uncultured Polyangiaceae bacterium | reverse complement strand
CGGCTTGAAGCGTGCGCTCGATGATACGGTCGTCACGCTCGATGCAGCCGCTGGCCGAGGCTGACGCGTCGAGTAGGTGCAGATCGACGTCGACGCCGGCGTGATCGAGCAGGGCAATACGTACGGCGGTCGTCGCTGTCAGCTCGAATCGGTAAAGCAGCTCGGGGCCCGATTCGTCCTGATCGGCGTTGCAAGCCGGGTAGCTGTCGAGGTTGCTATTGGGTGATGCGCTGGTGTCAGCAGCGTGTGTGAACGGTAGCTCCTCGATGAGGAAGGGCTCAGAGGCGGAGCCAGCACCTTGCAGCTGTTCGGTCTCAGGATCTGGCGCGACCGCGTTGGCGTCGACCATCAGGGGCCAGACCGCGGCGAGCACCTGCAGCGTCAGCAGGTTGCGGTTGTTGTAGTTGTATTCGAGGCCGGCGGCCGTAAACACGCAGGGCTGGGCGCCGCCAGAGCTGTAGGCGTTGCCGTGAAGGCCATCGGATTGCAAACCCATCTTGGGCAGATCGACGCTGGCTTCGTAGATGTTGATGAACGGTACTTGCCGCGCCTCGGCAATGCCCCGCACCAAGGCGTTGTAAGTCGGCACCCACTGCGCGGCCGAGACCTTGTCGGAACGTGGGTTCAGGCCGGTGATGATGGGCACGATGCCCAAGCCGACCAACTGATCGAGCAGCTTGTTGAAGTTGTCGAAAAAGGGCCACATCGCCGAGCGGTGCGTGACGCCCAGCTGCATGTCGTTGGTGCCGTAGTTGACCAGTGCCAGACGCGGGTTGATGGCCGCGATCTCTTGCTCCACTGGAGACGGGCTGCCGCCGATCGCCCACTTGGCGCTCTGCCCGACCTTCGCAGCTAGGGTGGGTCGATCGAAAGGCGTGCTGCCCGCCGCGTCGCCGAGGCGGAAGTAGTCGATGGTGGGCTGCAGCTCGTCGCGGCCGTCTAGGTCGACCGTGTACTTGGGCTGCGCCGCGCCTGCGAAACAATAGAGCAGGTTCTTGCTGACCGTGCCCGAGGCGCCGACCTTCATGAAGATCTGGTTGTTGGGCGCCATGTTGGCCTTTTGGATTGCGCGCATCGAGGCGGCTACATGCGCGGTGATCGGCGATCGCAATTGTCCGTGCCGATAGCGCGCCGGCCCAGGATCCTCGGGCACGCCGCCGGCTCCCCCCGCTTTCGCGCCGCCCGAAGCCGACATGCCTGCCGAGCCCGCGCCGGCTCCACCAACTCCGCCAACGCCGCCGCTCGCTGCGTCGCCACCGTTCGCTCCGTCCGGTACCCCTGATTGCTCCGGCCCGCACGCGTTGAGCGAAGCGACCAGGGCGACCAGGGACCCAAGGAAGCAGTGCGGATAGCCAGCCTTCACGACAGGGATGTACTGCGCGAACACGCCAAGATCCACCGCTGTGTCAGCGGTTCACGTCAGCTGTGACTCCAATGTCAGAGGATGTAGCACCCGACTATCCCAAGTGCCTGATATTACATGCGGCATAACCTGTGCAACGTAACTCCTACGAGAGACACGAAGGAGGACAGCCCCTTATGAAGACACGTTTTTTCCTGACCGCCGCCGCCCTGTTGATGTCTACCTTTGCCGCCGGCTGCGGCTCCTCGCCGCTATGCCCAGCTGACTGGGAGGAGTACAGCCGAACGCCCGGTCACTGCGTAGCCACGGATGGTTATGTGGCCGATCTGGAGGCCAAGCATGGCTCCGGAGTATATGGCTACGGCAAGTGGATTACTGGCGGCTGCGGTCCAGGCGACCACAGCTGCAAAGTTGGATTGATGAACAACGAGCAAGTGCGCGTGTTCGAGCTGTCTGCGATCGATCCTGCCGACAATGCGAGCTGCGACGTCGACGCTGAAGCCCTCGGGCTGAGCCCGTTTGCCAGCGCCATCACCGACTCCGAGGGCACCTATGCGCTCGCGCTCGAGCCAGGTGAATACTGCATGGGCATGACCGATCCCATCGAGGGCGGCGAGCGACTCAGGAAAGTCGTCGTCGAAGCGGACACATTCACCGACGTCGTGTTCGTGTTCGATTGGGGTGGCTATTGAGCGGGCCTGCGTATGCTCGTCCTCGCTCTGCGCATAGCCGGCGCGCGCTTTTGATCGCGTTGACATGGGAAGCGTTGATAGGCTGAGCAGATGCTGAGCCAGCGAAAGCTCTTCTTTGGAGTGCTATGTGTATTGGTTGCTGCCGCCTTCGTGGTGGCGGCTTGCTCCGGCGACAGCACGTCGTCTGGAGGGTTGACGACCGCCCAGACGACGACGGCCGCCGGCGGCAATGGCAGCGGCGGCGGCAGCGGAGGCGACGTGTTCAATACCGGCGGCAACTCAGCCGTGGTGTCGATCGAGATCAGCCCCGCCAACCCGACGCTCGAAGTGCTCGATGGTGCGATCACGCCCCTCACGCTCAAAGCCATCGGCAAGACCCAAGGTGGCGGCTCGGTCGACGTGACCGGGACCTGGTCCTATGACCGACTGGACATCGCTTCGATCGGACTGTCGAGCGGCACGGTCACGCCCACCGGATTCGTGGGCGGCGTTGGTGTCGTGACCTTCGATTCGGGCACGCTGAAAGCCACCACCAAGGTCACGGTCAAGCTGCACTTCACCAGCGATCCAAGCAGCATCGATCCGGCCATCAAGGCAGACTTTGCCGCCGCCGCGCAAGCCGATCCCACGCTCAAACTGCTCTATCCATATGACAAGACCGTCTTCCCGCGCGGCATTCTGGGACCGGTTCTGCAGTGGAGCGGAGGCGCCGGCAGCGAGACGTATTACTTACACATCACCGGCCCCACCTTCGAATTCGAAGTCTGGGGCGTTCCGCAGCAACCACGATTTGCGCTGCCGACGATGCCGGTGGACATCTGGAAGAAGCTGACCGACTCGACCGAGGGCAGCATAACCATCGAGTTGCAACGCCACGACGGCAACCAGGCTTACCTGCCCGTCACGCAGAGCTGGGTCATCGCCCCCGCCAACCTCGCGGGCACGGTGTACTTCTGGGAGATCAACCAAGGCAACGTCGTGCGGCTCAAGATGGGCAACACGGCGCCAGAGAACTTCTTGCAGAAGCCCGCCGGCGTCACCTGTGTGGCGTGCCATAGCGTTGCCAAGGGGGGCAGCCGAATCGTGGCGGGATTCAATGGTGGGCAGAGCAATTGGGGCAGCTTCGACGCTGCCACGGGCGCCTCGCTCTACAATTCGGGGCAGCCGTCGGGCTTTCAGGCCATCTCCCCCGATGGCGAATTCGTTCTGTATCGGCACTGGAACGGATCGATGACCACGGACGGTCATTTGATCCTCAGCACCTACAACGATGCCACCCCGCTGGCTTATCTCAACCCGGGTGGCGGCGGCCCATCACATCCCGAGTGGTCACCCGATGGAAAGAAGATCTCCTTCAGTGTGCGCGATGAGCCAGGAGGCTTGTACTTCACGCACTCCAAACTGTGGATCGCCGACGTGGATGTGGTTGGCAAGAGCTTCTCCAACGTCAAGAAGATCGTCGACAACGATGCAACCGACACGGTGGTCACCTACCCGAGCTTCAGCCCCGGCTCCGATTGGATCGCAGTCATGCGCGGCAACCACGCCTACTGCGATGCGGGCGCTATTGGCCAGCCCGTCTATGGCGACATCTGGCTGACGAACAACAGCGGCACGACTCAAATCAAGCTCGATACCCTCAACGGTGTCGCGGTGCTCGGGGCGGCCGAGCAGCGGCTCAACTACCAGCCCAACTTCCTACCCGTTGCAGTAGGGGGCTACATGTGGATCGTTTTTTCGACTGAGCGCACCTACGGCAACATACTGACGTCCACCAACCCCAGCGAGCGCAAGAAACAGCTCTGGGTCTCGGCGATCGATCTGCAGCCCAAGATGGGCCAAGACCCCAGTCACCCGGCTTTCTGGCTGCCCGGCCAGGAGACCAACAACGAGAACATGCGCGGCCAATGGGCCCTCGATCCTTGCAAGGAAAAGGGCAACCCTTGCGATGCCGGTTACGAGTGCTGTAGCGGCCTGATTTGCAAGGACGACGGCATGGGCAACAAGAGCTGCGAGGAGCCTGAAGTCGACGACTGCATTCCAACAGGAAGCAGTGGCTGCGAGACCGCAGAAGATTGCTGCGATCCGGAAGCGAGCTGTATCGGCGGTTACTGCACCCAACCACCACCAACCTAGCTAGCCGGGGCCCGTTCCACGCCTCCGAAATCGGCGGAGGGGCGGGGTCAATCCCCTCCCGCCCGTACGGCAGCATCACGACACGGGCGGGCATAAAGCCCGCCCCTACGACAGAGTTTCGAAATAGCGTGTGTCGCTTGAGAAAAAACGTGACAACCAGAACGCTTCTTGACTCATTGTGTGCCACGCGGCCTCGCGATCTCGACCACTTGTGTGACTTGCTCACGTCCGCCGCGATGGCATGTGCGTTGCGAAGCCTTAGGCCCATGAAACTGCTCAAGACGACATTCGCTGCGGTGGCCGCTCTCGCGCTACTGCCCAACTGTGGTGACGCGCTCGAAGAGACCTGCACCTTGATGGGTTGCGCTACGGCATTCCAGGTGAGCTTTGCGGGTGATGCGAAAACCGCGGGTGACTACGAGATTACGGTTACCGCAGACGGACAAAAGACGACCTGCACGGTGACCCTGCCGCTGCCCATGCCGCGATCGAATTGTGCCAACGCAGTCAGCTGTGACCAGTCCAAGCCCGACTTCTACGTCGCAACCTCTGGTTGCGCCTTGGGGGATACAGAGCATCAGATATCAGGCATCGTGTTTCCGACTGCATCACCGGCGCAGATCGATGTGCAGGTGTACCGCGGAGCCACCGAAGTAGGCTCGGGGAGCTATCAGCCCACCTATACGACTTCGTACCCCAACGGCGAACGCTGTGGGCCCACTTGCAAGCAAGCGGACGCCGAATCACTGACGCTGCAATAAGCTCAGTCCTGTTGAGCTGACCAGTCCACCACCCAGCTGTAGATCAACTGGGCGTCAGCGGCACCGATGTTGGTGTGGGCGGCGAGGGCGTACTGCACGAGCTTCGAGCTCGGATCGCCGGCGATTACGTTGGGCACGCTGTCGCTGCCTGCGCCGAGGGCCGCTTGGTAGGTCGCCAGCGAGTAGCTGCCTTTGATGTTCGAGGTTCCGTGGCAGTCCATACAAGCGTTGCCGATTAGCAGCGGGTAGATGTCTGCGGTCCAGCTCAAGCTGCCCGCCGGCTTGCCCCCAGCTCCCCCGGTGCCCGTGGACGCGCCCGCACCACCCGCACCCGTGCCCAGCTGATACGGTGCGCCCGCGGCGATCCAGCCCCGCCAACGCTTGATGACTGCATCGTCTTTACTCAGCGTGGCGACATGCCCGGCCGCGCCGTTTGCCTTGTCAATCAGCGGGCTGGCGTCAGGCGAGCCAGCACGCGCTATGACCTGCGCGTAGTTGTCGAGCCAGGACTTGTCGGTGGATGGATGGGCGAGCACCGTCATGGTGACGCTGCCGCTTCCGTGACAGGAAGCGTCGCTGCACTTCAGCACGTCGAGGTCCGCCTGAACGTGGGGCCGGTAGCCGACCTTGCCTGAGCTGCTACTGGAGCTGCTGCTCGAGCTGGCAGAGCTGCCAGAGCTGCCCGTACCGAGGGTGATCGCCGTGGGCTCGGAGCTACAGCTGGCCAGAGTCACCAGTGTGGCCACCAGTAGCAACAGCGTCTTGCCCATCACACCCACTGCAGCATTGTACTCGACTGCAGCATGACAATCGGAGCCAAGCGACACGGCGGCGCCGCGGTCAGCTCAGGGGGCCACGTCACACGAGTCGCACTTCTCTCTGCACTTGTCGCAAGCCGTCTTGTAGTACGTGCTTTCGGGATGCGACGACTGGCATGGGTCACCTGTGGTGCCTTTGTACGCCATCTCGTCTTTGATGGTTTCCTCGATGGTGCGACAGGCGTCGCTCTTGGAACCGCAACCAGCGACCGTCACAGATAGCAGCACCAGAATCCAGGCTCGCATCTGTTCATCATAACAAGTCTAGAATTTGGCGTTGGCCGTGGAGTAGATGAAATGCTCAGCGTCGTCGGAGCCGGTGCTCGTCTTGAAGATGTCACCGGGCGCGAACACGCTGTAGTTGAAGTCGAAGGCTAGGCCCTTGTACGGCTTGAAGACGACTTTGAGGTCGATTTCGTGGCCGAACTCCTTGAGGTCGTCGTCCTGCGTCGCGGCGGCTCGGAAGTAATGGTAAGAACCCTTGGCTAACAAGGTCTTGTGAGGCGACCAACCGAGGGTAGGACCGACGTCCATCAGCCCGCGAGCTTGAGTGTGAACCGGCAAGTTGAGGAAGAAGTCCATCTCGCCGTAGAACTTGTGGTTGGTGGCGAAGAGCGTGTCGAAGCTCTTGACGGTGGTGTCGGTGGGGTCGGAATCGCCGCTGATGAGCTCGAAACGGGCCGCGATGAATGGTTTGGTGGCCACGCTCTTGACCGTGAACTTCGGATTGACGGCTACCATGTAGGCCGAGTAGTCGACGTCGCCGTCAGCGCCGCCGCCTTGGTAGTACCCCTCTGCGGAATAGGACAGGCCGAAAGAGGTCTTGCCGCTGATGATGCCGCCCACCGTGTAGCGTTTCTGGCCGTTGACATCGTTGATGTTGAGCACGTCGACCATTCCGATCTCGAGCTCTTTGAAGGGGGCGATGTGGATGTTGCCCGCCAAGACGTCCTTGTCGTCCGTGTGGATGGGATTGCCGGCCGCGTCGGTAGCTGTCGAGGCGTCTTCGCCGATCTTCGCGTAGAACGTGTCGACCCTCCACATGCCATGCTTGAACATGACGCGGAGCCCATCGAAGGAACGCGCTTGCTCGAGCCAGCCCACCGTACCGATGAGCCGGTGGTTCTCGAAGGCGATCTCTTGCCGGCCGGCGCGCAGCTCCATTCCCTTGAACGGCATCACGCGCGCGTAGCCCTGGTGTAGATCGAAGCCGTTGGCAACGAAATCGCCCAGGGTGTTGGCTTCTTCGCCCCACAAGCGCACGTCTTGAACTTGGGCCACGACCCCAAAGCGATTGTCGTAGGTGGCCGCGAGACCAAGCCGTGCGCGGTGTCGGACTGTGTCGGTCACGCCGCCGTCGCCGAAGTCATGGCCTTCGTGGTGGCGAAAACGCAGCATGTATTGGCCGCTCGGGGTGAACGTGAAATCTCCGAGCCTGAAGTTCAAGCCAGCCTTCTTCCCCTTGCACTTCTTGCATTTCTTGCCGTGCTTGCACTTGTGCCCTTTGCCGTGCTTGCCGTGCTTGCACTTGTGTGCTTTGCCGTGCTTGCACTTGTGTGCTTTGCCGTGCTTGCACTTTTGCCCCTCGCCATGGTGCCCCTCGCCATGGTGCCCCTCGCCATGGTGTCCCTCGCCATGGTGTCCCTCGCCATGGTGTCCCTCACCATGCTTGCATTTACACTTGTGTGCTTTGCCGTGCTCGCCGTGC
>CAZRGL010000545.1:0-7484 GCA_964599485.1 uncultured Polyangiaceae bacterium | reverse complement strand
GGCTCGGCCAACAACCAGCTCGCGGCCGTGTCGCAAGAGCAAGAGCTCGCCTTGGCCGAGCGCATCCAAGCACGCGGCATCCTCTACCAACCCGACTGGACCCACAACACCGCGGGCGTCATGGCTGGCTACGAGGAATACATCCACCGTGACGACGCCCGCATGGAGCGGGTACGTCCGCTGCTCGAGCGAGTATGCCGCGAAGGCACCCGCAAGCTGCTCGAGCAGCACGAGCAAACCGGCAAGACACCCACTGCGCTCGCCTACGAGCACATCGAAGCCCAAATCTACCCCGCCCGCTGACTGGCTCAGCGTCAGACGTCATGGCGGCGTCAGGGGCGGAGCGCTCAGCTTTGAGCGGAACACTAGCCAGAGGCCAGCGCCCACGATCATGCTGCCGCCGAGCAATGCATGCTGGGTGGGCCAGAGGCCGAAAATCAACAGGTCGACCAGCACCGCCCACACTGGCGCAACGTAGCCGGCCGCGGCCACCACCGAAGCGCGTTCACGCTGATAGGCCATGGTCATGAGCAGCTGACCACTGGCCGCCCCAATCGCCACGCCCAGTAGCACCGGCCACATGTGCGGCGGCGGCAGCAGACGCGCACCTTTCGTGGTCAACACGAACACCAACCCCGCAGTCACGCCAAGCAACAGCTGGAACCAAAAGACCACCACGCTCGGCTTGTCGGTCTCGCCGAGCTTGCGCAAGCACAGGTGGGCAACGCCTGAAGAAAGCGCACCGCCCAGCGCCCACAGGCCCCAGACCGAGCCCAACTGTAGCTGCGGCGCGAGCAGAATCGTGCAGCCCACCAAGCTGAACGCAACCACAACCCAAATGCGCCAGCCGGGCCGCTCGATCGAGCCGAGAAACAGCGGCGCGAGCAACGCGACCACAACCGGCTGCAGCTTGTGGACCAGGGACAAATCGGCAACCGCCAGACCGCGCGCGGCGGTGAAGTAACAGAACATCGCGACGAAGCCGAAGACCACACGCACGCTGAAGACACGCTTGTTGTGAATACGTAGAGCCGGGTCCTTGCGACGGGCGAGCAGCCACACCAGCGGCGTGGCCAAAATGCCGCGCCAAGCCATCACCTCGAGGGCGTCGAGCTCGGTGCGAGCGTGCTTGACGAAGCCGAACATGGCGATGAAGCCCACCGCGCCACCCATCATGAGCAACACGCCGGCCCGCGATTGCAGGGCCGACGACGGGCGCGACAGCGCTGCAGGCGCCTCAGGCGTGTTGGGCTCGGTATTGCTCACGTCGTTGGCTCGCGCTCCGTCCCCCCAAGAGCGCTCTGAGCAGTGCCACCCGCACCTGTTGCCGTCAATCGGTCATCACGGCACCTCAGGTTGTGCTTGGCTTCAGTCCGCGGCGGCCAGCGTCGACGGTAAGCCGAAAAGCTGTTGTGATTGCGCGTCAGCAGGGTAACGGGTGTATCTTGAGCCCTGAGATGCTCTACCACCACGCCAACAAGAGCTGGCCGCACGCACTTGCAGTCGCAACCTTGGCCCTGACGGCCTGCGCGACCATGGGCTGCAGCTACAACTCGAAGTATCAGCCGCCGCCAGATGGCCGGGCGAGACCAGTTTGGCAAGGAGACAAGATCGTCATGATGGCGCCCGAGAAGGCGCCCAAATGCACCCTGGAGCGCCCGTCAGGCCCATTCACTTATCGCGTTCCACGTGATGGGGCCGGCCACTACGTTCCGCGGCGGCGCGGCTACCACGGTCACCATCACCACCCCGTCGGCATCATCGTCGTCGGCCCTCATCTGCCTGGACCTTTCATACCTCTGCCCAAAGGCAAGATGAGCGGCGACGGCGGCAAGTACTTGCTGGTCGTCATGGCAGTCGGAGCCATCGTGGCTTTTCCGTTCATCGCGGCGGGGCTCGCCATGGGCCACCCCGAGCCCGAAGGCAAGGTGGCAGGCGCCATCGATCGCATCAATACCTTCAACGATGACGCCCGCGAGCAAGAAGCCATCTGCGACGCCATTGCGGTGGCCAGGGGGCAACGATGACCCACTCACCAACCAAGCCACAGCAAGTCAAAATCGGAGCGACCCTGCTCGCCGGCTGTCTGCTAATGGGCTGCGGAAGCGCAGCGACCGGCTACACGCCACGCTGGGTGGCCCAGCACGAGCTCACGCTTCGCTACGATGATGGCTGCAAATCTGGTCCGGCAAGAAGATGCTCACCAAGGCCCCCGGCTTCAGCGGGCTCGCTCACCACGTTCGCTGCGTACCCGACGCGGTCGACCACGCCGAGGAAGCCGAAAGCGACGGCTCAGCAGCGATCGGAATGGGTTGGACCGGGGGGATCCTGGGCGTGGCGGGCCTCGGCGGACTCGCTGGTCTCGCTTACTTGGGCGAAGACGACACCAAGGCGTTTGGCATCCTCGCCGGCGGCATCGGCGTCGGTTTGCTGGGCATCACCGTGGCGCTCATTTCCCGAAGCTTGAAGAACTCGGCCAACGGCCACGCGGTGGACGCGCACAACTACTACAACGACGAGGTAGGCTCATACGGCTACAGCTGCGACAACCCGCCGCCTCCGCTGGAAGATGAGCCGCCGCCGCACCCGGCCCAGCCGCCGCACCCGGCCCAGCCGCCGCATCCGGCTCAGCCCCCGCACCCGGCCCAGCCGCCTCCGCATCCGGCGCCGCCGCCAGCCCCACCTTCAACGCCGTGAAATAAGGCCGCTTTTCCCCCGTCTCGGGGGAAGCAAAAACCCAACGTAAATGCCTTCCCTAGGGCCGCCCGCGGTGGGGTAAGCTGCTCAGTTGCGCCCCCAAATCGATGCACCCGGCGCCAACCAATCCTGGGAGGAACTGCGATGAAGAAACTTAATCCGTGGAAGATCTCGACAATCGCGCTCGCTAGCGCCTGCACCTTCATGCTGGCTTCGAGTCATTTGTCCAATGCCCAAGCCGAGCCGCAAGCGCGCATGATGGCCGCGATCGCTGCTCTCAAGGTCGCCGAGCACAACCTCGTCAAGGCCAGCGCCGACAAGGGCGGCCACCGCGTCGCCGCGATTGCTCTCACGCGCAAAGCCATCAAGCAGGTCCGCCTGGGAATCAAGTTCGACAACACCCATCACGCCGACAACAAGAAGAAGAAGCGCAAGCGCCGCAAGTAGATCCGTCGACCGGTAGGAGTATTCGTGCCATGGGCAAGCTTCAGGCTTGCCCGTGCAGCACAATCCTTCGGACACGGGCAAGCTGACGCTTGCCCATGGCACGGCTATCAAAACAGAGGTGTGTAAGCCCTCACGGGCAAGCTGACGCTTGCCCATGGCACAGCTATCAAAACAGAGGTGACGGGCAAGCTGACGCTTGCCCATGGCACAGCTATCAAAACAGAGGTGTGTAAGCCCTCAAACACGGGCAAGCTCCGCTTGCCCATGGCACAGCTATCAAAATGAGCTGACGCTTGCCCGTGGCACGCTTTCCAGAAGTCCGAGCCTCTTCCATAGTCGATTACCCATCAACGGCCGTGACAACGCTTGAACTTGCGACCACTACCGCAAGGACAAGGGGCGTTTCGCGGCGTTTTCTTTTTTGTCTTGCCCGCTTCCGCCTCGCGTTGCCGAATCAGATCCATTACCCGCGCGGCCGGCTGCCCGCGGCGCAACAGCTCGGCCATAGCCTCGAACAGCGGCATGCTGTGGTCGTAGAAAGCACGCAGGCCGCTGCACAAGTAGTTGAGCCCCGGATCAGCGTCGGGCGTTTTGTCGAATCGATGCTTCGGGCAGCCGCCCCAACATCGGGGCAAATGGTCGCAGGCCTTACAATACGCCGGCAAACTCTCGCGCTTGTCGAGCCCAAAAGCAACCTGCTCGGGACTGTCGACCATCTGAGCAAGTGGCTCATTCATCAGATTGCCGAGCAGGTACTCCGGATAGACGTAATGGTCGCAAGCATAGACATCGCCGTTGTGCTCCAGCAACAGACCGCGACCACAAGTGGGAGCATAGACGCATAGTGCCGAGGTGTGCCCGAGCAGCGCTCCTACCTGGATGTCGAACATCTGCACGAAGACCTTGCCAACGTCCTGACGCACCCACTCGTCGAAGACGCCAATCATGAACTTGCCATAGTCGTCGGCGCGCACGCTCCAGGGCGTAACCGGCAGCTCTTCTTGCGCTGCGCTCGGTGGCTCGGCCAATCGAAGCAGCTGCTGTTGTCCGGCGCTGCGCTCGACCAGAGGTATGAACTGAATGAACTCGGCACCGACGCTCTTGAGGAAGCCGTAGACCTTTGCTGGGTGCTTGGCGTTCTTGCGATGCACTACACACAAGATGTTGTATTTGACTTTGTGCGCACGCAGCAGCTCGAGCCCCGCGATGACCTTGTCGAAGCTTCCCTTGCCGCCGCGATCGACCCGGTAGCCGTCGTGTAGCGCACGCGGACCGTCGATGCTGATCCCCACCAAGAAATCGTGCTCGGCAAACAGCTCGCACCATTGCTCGTCGAGCAGCACGCCATTGGTTTGCAGCGCGTTGCTCACCCGCGTTCCCTCTGGGCAATACTTCTTTTGCAGGCGCACCGCCTCCCGAAAGAACTCCACACCCAGCAAGGTCGGCTCGCCCCCTTGCCAAGCGAACTCGATGACCGGCCCGCTATGCGCCGCGAAGTACTCTTTCACGTAGCGCTCGAGCACTTCTGACGACATGCGCCAACTCTTCGCTTCTGGATAGAGGGCGTCTTTTTCGGTGTAGAAGCAATAGCGACAGTCGAGGTTACACAGTGGGCCGCTCGGCTTGGAGAGCACCTGGAAACCGCCACTCAATGCCGCTGCCTTTTCAGCCGCGACCGGCGGCGCGCTTTTTTCTTCGTCTGCCATGGTCGAGATTATTCGTGCTCGTCCACGATGTAGATTTGGGTCGCCGACTTGAGACGACCCGTTTTCGGATCGACGGTGCCGGTGCGAATGAAGAGCGCCGTATTGCCATCACCGTCGAGGTCGCCCTCGGCAGCCGACTCATAGCCATTGGGCCCTGGTGACGTTGGGTTGCCTCGCGCCGTCCCCTTGTAACCGCTACCTTGGTTGTAGGTATATTGGTAGTAATGGGGCTGGGTCAGCCCGAACTTGAGACACTTCCAACCTGTCTCGCTGTCGCCCGTCTCGAAGTCCTTGCCAGGCGATGTGTTCGGTTGATACTTGCGCCCTCGCGGTACCGTCGCAGGCACGGGGATGGCGCTCTTACAGAGAGCGTGGGTGCCGGTCTGGCCATCGGCTCCGATGCGCTCGCGCTCGTAGGCAGCTGTTGCGCCTCGCGAGATCGCCCCGATGGTGTTCTTCGCCTCGGAGGTCTTTGCAGACGACAAGTAGCGACGAACTCCGTAGATGCCGAGCGCGGCTCCGGTGCCGATCATGTTGAGCGAATCGAGCCGCACCTTGAAGCGCTGCTTGGAGGCCTCGATCCCCATGGCGAGCGCGCTGGTGATTCGCTTGTCTCCCGACGCTCGGATCGACTCGAGCACATCGGCGATGGGCTTCATCTCGGCTGGCGCGAGCGGCATCATCTTCATCGATTGTGCCAGCAAGCGACCCAAGTCGAACCACATCTTCATCCTCGTCTTCTTCGGCAAGGAATCCATGGCCAACTCATGGGCTGCCTCGTCAGCAAGACTGGAGCCACCTTTGCTCAACACCTTGATGCTGTCAGTCGTGAGCGCCGCGTTGCCACCAGCAACGATCAATAACTCGTCGATCAAGCGCACCTCGACGAGAGGCAGGCCTTTGCGCACTGGCTCCAAGACGAAGCCATTGGCCTCGGGCCTCATGCTGTGCGTTCTTGCAAGCTCTTTGGCTACGATCGCGCTGACAGTCTTCATCAAGCTCGAGACGACGGCCTTGTCCTCGACACGCTGAGCAAATGTCACAGCAAACAAGTCACTCGTTTTGCCGCGCATAGCCGACAGCAGATCGATCGTCTCCGGCGTGGATATCGAGATGACGCCCTCATCGCCGATTGCATCGATGATCTCGGCCAGGCTCACGCCGAGCTCTTTCTTGACCTTCTTGAGCAGCCTGCGCTCGATGCGACGGGCCGCTCGGGGATCGACTTTCTTCAGCTCGCGCTGAAACAGCTCGATCGCGGCGGCCCCCTTCATGTCCAGACGAGTTGAAAACGCCATGTAGCCGAGGGTCTTGCGCGTCAGCTTGTCCGGAAGGGTGAGCTCGGTCGGCGCCTTGATGTCGATGTCGGGCAACTTGTGGCCGGCGGCTCCGAACTTGGCCGTGATGCGCATACCCGCCTCGACCAAGGCCAGAGACAGCGTGTAGGGACCGGGATCGCTCAGATACCCCTCGGCGATCTCTGGGCTGCCTTTAGCAAACATCGAAACGAGCGAAGCCGGATCGAAGAAGGCGACAGCGATCGCCTCGGCCTCGAACTGCCCTTTGGCCTTTTTGTAGGCCTCGTTCTGCTCGAGCGACGGATTGGTGCCGGATGCAACCGCAGCAATGTCGCTGAGCAGCTTCTCGTCACCGATGGCGAGCAGCTTGGCCGACTCGTGCCACATCATCGTCACACCCGAGCTGTTGGCCTCATCGAAGATGCCGCGAGGACTGAACTGTTCACTCTTTGTGGTGCTACCGCTCGCCAAGGAGTAGCGCTTGGCGCCGGCGGCCAGCTCGCCTTCTTCTTTGAAGCGTTTGCTAGCGAGCATCGTCTTGGCAGCGGCCGTCTCGCGGAAGCCAACGACTACTGCCACCTGTTGCTTTTGGTCCAAACCACGCGCCCCGATGGCGACTGCGTCGACGCTTTTGAGCACGGCTTCGGCCTCGCTTCGAGACAGACCGAATGAGCCGGCTAGCGCCTCGACGAGATCGGTCACCGCCTTTTTCTCGTCGCCGTCACCCCCGCCGCTCTTCGCCTCCCGATCGAAGACCACGGGGCGTTGTGAAGCACGCAGCGCCGCACGGACATTGGGCACCTCTGCGAAGACTTGTAGGTCCTTGGGCATGTGGCGAGCGAGCACTGGCAATCGCGTGGCCACCGCCGCACCGAGCGCGACGTAGTAGTAGATGGCCGCGCCACCACCGAGCACCACCAACAAGCCAACCAGGCCGAGCAGCAAGCGCTTGAGCTGCCGTTTCGACTTGCTCGGTGGAACCGATGGGCTCGGGGCGTTTGCGGGCATCTCAGCCTGGTTCGACATACGGGAAGGGTTGGCCAACGAACCGGCGACGGCAAGCATTGCGGAGCAAAAATGGAAAGGCATGAAGCCATTCCCGCTAACAGCGCCAGAGCGGACTACTTGGGCTACTGCGTGGTTCGTAGCAGCCCCCTCCTCAACGACAATTGCGTCCCCTGAATCGCCCCGGGATTTCCGGAGACTCTGGCCGGCAAAACAGCTGTCGCGTGGCAGTCCCTCGCTTGCGTATGGCTGGTGTGAGCTGCCTGGACTGTGTGATACTCAGCGTCGGACAAGATGAAGACGAAGATTTTGCTAGGCATCACACTGCTGG
>CAZRGL010000544.1:0-7510 GCA_964599485.1 uncultured Polyangiaceae bacterium | reverse complement strand
CCACGGTTCGCGGGGGCCTGGGCGATTCCTGGGGGCTTCGTGCACGTCGCGGAGCAAGACGACCCCGGCGAGAGCCTGGAGCAGGCTGCAGCTCGCGAGCTGAGCGAAGAGACGGGTCTGCCGGCCGACAAGGTGTACCTCGAGCAGCTCTACACCTTTGGCGAGCCAGTTCGCGATCCACGCGCCCACGTCATCACAGTGGCTCACTACGCCCTGGTGCGCCCCGACTTGGTGCCGCTGGTCGATGCTGGCAGCGATGCAGCTGAGGCGCGTTGGTTTTCGATGGCCGAAGAGCTCGGTGAGGTCGCGCTGGCTTTCGATCACGAAGAGATCTTGCAGATGTGCTTGGCGCGCGTACGCGGCAAGATCGACTACGCGCCCATCGCCTTCGAGCTGGTGCCGCCGACCTTCACGATCGCCGAGCTGCGCGAAGTGTACGAAGCCATCAAGGGTCACACCTACGATCCGGGAAACTTCCGGCGCCGTTTCAAGCGCATGCAAACCGACGGCATCATCGAGCGCGCTCCCGGCAAACGCCACACGGTCAGCAAACCGGCCCACGTCTATCGTTTCGTGCGCTCCGCTTGACCGAGCGCGTCGGGGGTGAGCACGCGGTCGGCGCAGTGCTCGCCGTAGATCTTCGACAAGCGCGCTGTGACCTGGGGCATGCTGGTCTGCTCATTGGGCAAACGATCGACGCCATAAACCGTGGTCGGAAACTCCATTGGCTTGAGCAGCGCCCAAATGGCGTCGTGCTCGTGGGGAGCTAAGATCTGGGCAGGATCGCCAACCGCTACCCAGCCGATGGGCACCGTGGCCTCTCTGGCCAGTCGCGAGCACGTGTGTACGACTGCGTTGACGCGAACCTCGCATTGCGTCTCCAAATACGCTCCATGAAAAATAGCGGCCCCCGTGGCGATGAAGACACAAGGCTCGATGGTGCAGCCGACCACGTGCGCATTCGGACCGATCAGCGAGCTGTCACCAATGCGCGTCGAGTGTCTGGCCGTGCTGCGCACGACGGCGTTTTCGAGAATGATGCAGTTGTTGCCGATCTCGATACTGCCGCCTTCGGCCACGATGCTCGCTCCGAAGAGTACGCGCGCACCAGCGGCGACGGTCACGTCTCCTACGATCGTGGCGGTTGGCGCCACGTAGGCGTCAGGATCGATTGTTGGCTTTTTGCCCAAGTGCTCTATCAGCATGGCCTACTCCTATCGTGCGGGTGACCGTCATGCCAGTGAGCGGACGTTGTCGCTCGTTGACCGCTCGGGGCCCAACGATAAATCCCACCCAGCCATTTATCTCGTTCACAATTCACCTTTCGGCGGCACGAGTAAGCAACAAAGGGAAGGCTGATGAGATGAGACAGCATGCGGTCATCATGGCAATGCTCGGCGTCGTGGTCGTTTGGGCCCTGACGGCTTGTGCTTCGGAGACAAGCAGCCCCGACGCTACGACAGGTGGTGGCGCTGGCATGGGGGGGAGTGCTGCGGTTGGTGGTGGCGGCAGTGGAGGAGCTGCTGCGGATGGCGGTGGCGGCAGCGGCGGGCTGGCTCTCGGCTCGAGCATTGCAGTCGAGGTCGAGTCTTCGCGCGGTGTGACGGTCAAAACGGTCTTCATCTCGCCGTCGTCTCCCGCTAAGCGCGCCGTCATTTTGCTGGAGGGCGGCGAAGGCAAGGTCAACATTGGGGGTAGTGCTGATTCACCGGTGATCAACAGCCAAGGGTTTCTGGCTCGAAGCGCGCAAGCGCTGGCTGATGAGGGCTTACTGGTTGCATTGATGGACGCGCCTTCGGATTTCGCCGACGGCCTCACGCTGGCGTATCGAACCAGCGCCGATCAGGCGACGGATGTCGCGGCGGTGGTCGCTTGGCTCCAGTCCAAGGTCTCGGTGCCCATCTGGGTGTTGGGTATGAGCGTCGGAACCTACTCGGCGACCAACACCGCGATCCGGCTAGGTGACGAGATCGACGGCTACGGCGTGTGCTCAGCCTCCACCCAACCAGGTGGCGCGGCACCCCATCCCAACGGAATCTTGGATCTGCAGCTGGATCAGATCACCGTCCCCTCCTTGGTGTTTGGTCACCAGGAAGACAAGTGCCCCGGCACCCCCTCGAGTGGAGTGGCCAAGATCGTGGCCGCGTTGAGCAACGCCAAATCGGTAACCGACAAGATCTTCACCGGCGGCGATCCCCCCAAGTCATCCGACTGTGGCCCCCTGGCGCCCCACGGCTATTTCGGCATCGAGAGCGAGGTCATCCCGTTTGTGGCAAAGACAATCGAGGCCAACTAGCACTAGCCAGAGACAAGCCGCTGTGGTCCATCCGCTGCCCAGGTTGGTGTAGGGTCCGCCGACCATGGCGGATTTACCCCTTCTGGACGAGCTCGAGCAACGCAAGCTACTAGCGGACTGCACCTCACGTGAGGAGCTGGCCAAGATGTTGGCCGAGCAATGTGTGCGGGTCTACGCAGGATTCGATCCGACCGCCACCAGCCTTCACCTCGGCAACCTCGTGCCCATCACCGGGCTGGTGCGGCTGCAGCGGGCTGGGCACAAGCCCTTCCCGTTGGTTGGCGGCGCCACGGGCATGATCGGCGACCCATCTGGAAAGAGCCAGGAACGCGAGCTGCTCGACACCGACACCCTCGGCGCCAACGTCCAAGCCATCGAGCAACAGCTGCGCCGATTCTTGGATTTTGACGATCCAAAGACGGGCGCGGTGATGGTCAACAACCACGATTGGTTCAAGTCCATCGGCTACCTGGAATTTCTCCGCGACGTGGGCAAGCACATCACCGTCAACTACATGATGGCCAAAGAGTCGGTGCGGGCCCGGCTCAACGATCGCGAGCAGGGGATCAGCTACACCGAGTTTTCCTACATGCTCCTGCAGGCCTACGACTTCGTGGTGCTGGGTCGTGAGCACGGCTGCCAGGTGCAGCTCGGCGCTACCGATCAGTGGGGCAACATCACCGCGGGCATCGAGCTCGGTCGCAAGCTCGATGGGGCGCAGCTGTATGGCTTCGTGCACCCGCTGCTGCTCGACGCCAAGGGCCAGAAGATGGGCAAGACGGCTGGCGGTGCCAAGCTCTGGCTCGATCCGGAGCTGACCTCGCCCTACGCCTTCTACCAGTACTTTCTCAACATCGACGACAGCGAGGTCGACAAGCTGCTGCGCATGTTCTCGCCGCGTCCCCTGAACGAGATTGCCGAGATTGTGACAGCTCATCAAGAGGCGCCGCACAAGCGGGCTGCCCAACGTACGCTCGCCGAAGACATGGTCAGCTACGTTCACGGCGAACAGAACATGCGCCGGGCGGTGGCAGCCAGTCAGGTGATGTTCGGCGGAGCTCTGGATGAAGTAGACGACGCAGCCCTCGAGCCGCTCCTCGCCGACGTGCCCAACAGTGAGCTAGCGCGTAGCGAGCTGGAGCAAGGCGTGGCGTTGCTCGACTTGCTGGCGAACACCGGCTTGGCGCAATCCAAAGGCGCGGCTCGACGTCTGGTCAAAGGCGGCGGCGTCTATCTCAACAACCAGCGCATGAGCGACGAAAAACGCGTCGTCACGCACGAGGATCTGGGCACCGAAACGATGATGATCCTGCGCGCCGGCAAGAAGAGCTACCACATCGTTCGCGCTCGCTGACCGCAACCGAGCCGTGCCGATTGCGAGGGAGAGATGACCCTGGCGCAAAGCGGCTCGCCCGAGCGGCAATGACGGCTCGAAAGAAGAGTCGAATTGAGGCACCATGGGGCATGAGCAATAGAACGACGGTTGTGTTCGTTGGAGGGCTCGGGCTCGCTGTTGGATTGGCGTTGCTCTTTTCGTGTGGCGGCACGGCGCTCGTCGATCCGGGCGTGGGAGGCGCAGGTGGCAACGGCTCGACGATGTCGACGTCGAGCAGCGGCAGCTCCAGCGGCAGCAGCACCAGCTCCAGCTCCAGCAGCAGCACCAGCTCCAGCGGTGGTCAGCCTTGCGAGGGGCTGCCAGAGGCCGCTTGCATCGCCGCCTATCCGAGCTGCGCCCCGCTCTACGACGATTCGTGCTGCCCCACCTGCGATCCGGGCCCGTGTGCCGACTGCATTGCCTTTGCGTTCCACTCGTGTGTGCAGGCCGAGACGGTGTGCGTCACTGGTAAGCCGAGCTGCGGCGTCGTTCCCGAGTGGGCTTGCTCCGGCGCCGCCGCGTCCTGTGGCTGGGACGGCCCGTGTCAGGCCACGCCCGGCTGCGTGCAAGGGCAGTGCTCGCCCATGATGGGTTGCCCTTGCATCCCCGAACAGGATTGTAGTTGCCGTGCCGTGACCGCCAAGTCATGCGTCACCCCCGACTGCGACGCGCCGCCGCCGCCCTGTCCGCCCGGCTTCGTCGCCGAGAGCGACGGCTTCTGCTACACCGACTGGTGCATCCCCGTGTCGGTCTGCGGCAGCTGACCCATCTATCGTCCCGTAGCCAAAAGCAGAACAGACAGGAGGGATGACCTACGGCCATCCCAGCCCTGACAGAATGGGGTGCGCTGTCCGGCAGTGGGGGGCGTTCTGTCAGGGTACGGCGCCCATTGGGGCCCATTGTCGCTGTTGGCAGTCGCAAGGCCGCCACCTTTCGGGCGCTTGCAACTGGCTGTTTGCGGTACGGCCATCCATGCCCTGACAGAACGGGGTGGACTGTCCGGCAGTGGGGGTCGTTCTGTCAGAGCGCGGCGCCCATTGGGGCACATTCTCGGTGTTGGCATCTTCGAGGCCACCACCTTTTCGGGCGCTTGCACGTGGGGCCGGGCCGGCTACTTCGTCGACATGCGCAGGAGCTCTTTGTCGCGCACGAGCAGTACCTGGCCGGCGTGGCGACCGAGGCGCCCGCCGGCTAGCGCTGGCTCGCTGGGCAACTGTCGCAGGCTGGTCGAACCGGGCTTGGCCGAGAAGATCTCCAAGCCGCCGTCCTCGTCGCGGCAGACGCACACGCCGCGGTCGAGGGTGCACACGTCGACAGCTGTGTGCCCGACGTCGCGCACCCAGCGCAGATCGTAGCTGGCGCTGCCGTCGAGACGATGACGCAGCACCAACCTGTGGCAGTCACCTGCCTGGTCAGCGGCGATGAGCACTACGACGCCGCGGTCGTGCTTGGCGTCGAGGATCTTCATGCCGTCGAGCTCGGCTACCCGCACTTGATGACAGCCGCCACGCTCGTCGAGCAGTGACAGATAGCATGCTCCGAGCAAGCTCTGGACGATCAGGCCCGGGTAGAGCTGACTGGCGTGGGGCAGCACCTTGGCCACCACGCGACTCGAGGCGATGAGGCCCGAGCCCACTTCGGTCAGCAGCAGCTCGACGATCTGGTCGCCTGACTTGGCTAGCAGTCGTGAGCCGACCACGCAGAGCTGCTCGGCGGTGGTCGGAGCTTGTAGCTGCACTTTGGCGTGGCTGTCGCGCAAGCGAAGCTGGTTGCGGTTTTCGATCCAAGCGAGCACGGGACGGCCGAGTCGCGCGGTGGTGACCAGCTGGGCGTCTGAAGGAGCGCTTTTGTCGATGCGACGGCCACTTTCGTCGAGCAGGCCTTGGTCGGTGAGCAACAACAGCTGGTCCTGGCCGTCGGAGCCGATCTGGCGAATCGTCGCTGGCAAACAGCACACTTGGGTCAGAGAAACAGCGGCGCCCTGATGAACAGAGGGGGAGACAGTGGCCGCGACGGCCGGCACGAGTACTAGACCGCCCGCTGAGGTTGGCGGGGCTAGTCGCTTGCCGTCTTCGAGCACGGCGCGGAGCCAGTCTCGATAGGCCGGAGGGATGACGTCGAAGGCGAGCGCCACGGGCGGCGCGCTGACCTTGGGGCCGAACAAGCTGAGGTGCTGGCGCATCCGCTCGCTCAGGCCTTTGACCTTGGGGTGCTTGCCGCGGTAGGGGTGAACGCCGATGAACATTTGGAAGGCGACGACCGCAAACGAGAACCAATCGCTCAGCTCGCTGAAGTCCTGAGTGGCTGCGGTGAGCGGATCGCAGATCGACGGCGAGATGGCGGTGGCCGGATAGCTTGGCGTTTGGTAGCTGTCGGTGTCGATCGCGTAGACATGACGCAGCTGCTGATCGACCAGGAAATTGAGCGGGCTCAAATCGACCACCAAGGCGCCCGCGCGATGAATGCTCTGCACCCGCTGTTGGAGCTCTCCGACCAAGCGGAACATCGCCGAGGGATCGAGATTGTGGCGCTGGCGAAACGCGGGCGGGAATAGTTGGCATAGGGCGAACGCGCCCTGGACGAAGGGCATGCTGTAGCCAATGGTGTTGCCTCGGCGCGAGTCGAGCAGCAGCGCCTCAGGCGTAATCACGAACCGATCTGCAATGGCAGCTAGCTCTCGCGTTTTGCCAGCGCTCATAGCAGCAGTCCCCGCGTTGTAGACTTTGAAAGCCCTATCGCCGAGCACATACACTGAGCCCTGTCCGCCCTTGGCCAAGAATGCGCTCTTGTTCAGCGTCAACGAACCCTGACCTTTCACGAACACCTTCACGACGAGCCTCCAGCGCCATTGCGAATGGCGTCCGCGGTGCAAATGGCGGCCGCGGCGATGTCGTCGCGGTTGCCCCAGCCTCGCCGGGGACATTGCTTGCGCAAGAAGCGGCGGCAGCGGCGCACCACGAAGCGGCCACTGAGGAACTTGAACGAAAGCAGCAAAGGCAGAACTTCGTTCAGCTCCAAGCGGCGGCAGGCGCGCTCATCATGAAACGACTGCGCGCCGTCACTGAGGAGCATGACCAGCGGGTAGCGTTCGATTGGCAAGCTCAGCCTGAAGCCATAGGGATGAGCGAGCAACGGCTCGCTGCGGCGCGCGAGCCGCTCGCCGTCGAGCCAGTGCTCCACTTGCCGAGTGGCGTTGCGTGCCAAATAGTTGGTCAGTCGCGGCTGATCCAGCAGGTAGCTCAAATAGGCTGGCGCGCCGTCGTCGAAGGAGACCGCCCAGGCTTCGATGAGGCCATCATCGCGTCGGGTGGCGATCACGCCGTCGCCACTGAGGACGACCTCAGTGCAGTCGTGTTGCGACCAGGCGTAGAGCAAGGTCGCGTCGAGGCAGCTGTTGAGCCGTAGCGCGTCAGCGAGCTGACCGGCACGGGCGATGATTCGTTCGGGATTCGGTGATTCGTTTCCGCTGCAGAGCTGTTGCTCAGCAGCGATTGCCAGCAGACGAGCGCCCACGTCACTGCGGGGCGAGCTGCTGCAACCGTCGGTGACGATGGCATAGGGCAAGCCCGCGGCTGCCAGACCAGCAAGTGCGTAGTCCTGGCAATCGATGTGTGTGCTGCCGATGGCATAGTAGGCGTCGGCGTGCATAGCTGTCTCCTTTGAGCGGCGAGCTCGAAACTTGGAATGTGTGCCGGTGTTCGAGGGATTGCGCAGCACGGGCAAGCGGCGGTTGCCCATGGCACACGCCACGCGGTGAAAACCCCCGCTCAAGACTCCGAAATCGATGTAGGGGAGTCTCGGGCGGTTTATCCCCTCCCGGGACGGCCACATTTCGGAAG
>CAZRGL010000543.1:0-7524 GCA_964599485.1 uncultured Polyangiaceae bacterium | reverse complement strand
AGCTTGGGGAAACGAGTGCGCATGGCCTCGACGCGGTGCGGACGCGGACACGGACGCCGACGCGGACACGGACGCCGACGCCGACGCGGGCGGGGATAAACCGGATAACCCCCCCTACGGCGATTTCGGGCCGCCCGCATGGGGTTTTCCGGGTTAGCGCAACGCGCAGATATGGGTGATGCGTGGATGCTTGGCGAGCAGCTCGGTCTTGCCGTCGGCGTCGCGTACTTCGATCCGGTGGCCGTCTGTCGTCAGGACGCAGCCATCGTCGAGTAGGTCGAAGGCGCGTACGCGCTTGGCAATGGTTTCCTCGGTGCCGTCCTCACGAATGGCAACGAGCTCCCAATCACGGACCGCTTCGCCGGCTTCGCGCTCACTTTCTCGCTGCGCGTCCTCGCGGGCGCCTGCCATGTGGCCCATCATCATCATCTGACGCAGATCGGCGCTGCGCTGGCGTGCTGAGCCCGAGGTCAGCAGCGGCTTGCCCGAGTAACGCACACTGAAAAAGTTGAGCCAACCAAACACCGCCGCGAGCAAGCGGAAGGGCAGCAGCAGTGTGTCGACCGCGGCGCGCCACGCGCTCGGGGCAGCAATATCGGTGTAGGGCCGACGCACGCAGTAGAGCGTGCGATCGGCGTCCATGCACGGGGCCAAAAAATCGCGCTTTTCGTCTTCGCTCAGGACCTGCAGCTCACCGTGCTCGGCGTCGAGGATCGAGGCGGCTGCTGGGCCTACCGCCACGAAGACACCGCTCTCGTTGCGGCCGAGGCCAGCAGTCTGGAAGACGAGTTGATGGCGCCGGCCCTCGTCGCGGATCGCGCTGCGGGGCAGCCACTGCGGTGCCAGATCGATGACATCGCCATCGGTTACCGCCATCAGATCCGAACCGTCGGGGGCCATCACGGCGATGGCGCTCGTTCCGTCTTTGCCCCGCAGGGTGCAAGCGATGACATTGTGGTCCGGGCTGGTCGCGAGATGCTCGATGCGATGGTCCGCGCTGTGAAACAACCGCTTCTCGTCGCCGCTCTCCAGCTCCAGCGTGAAGACGCCGCCGACCACGCCGGTGCTCAGCGAATAGATGACCGAGCCGCGCTCGCGTCCTGGGGCTAGACCAGTGAAAGCCACTGGCACGGCTTCGAGATCCATCTCATCACCCCAAAGCGGTGCGCCGCCCCCCATGAACCGCGCACCAGCGCCTTGCTCTTTCCAGGCTTGGCGCTTGCGCATCTTGCGGACCCGCGCCTTGTATTCCTCTGCGAAACAGCTCTCGATCTCCCGTGGCTCCTCGGCGCCACCTGCGGACACGAAGAGTCGCCCTTGGGCGAGAAATGCGTAGCGTACTGATTTGCTCACTGACGGAGCACGATAGGCGTTGTGGTCAGTTGGAGCGAGCAGTTCGAGCCGGACTAGAGCGAGATCCAGTGCAAGAAACTGAACCACGAATCAGCCCACATGAGCCAAACAGCAACGTAGTACAGAGACAGTGCCCGCATGGCTCGCCAGGGTACGGTGCGGGGCTGATCACGCGACCGCCGCCACACGACGACGCACGCGGCCAGCCCGATGGGAAATGCCAAAAGCATCGCAAGCCAGCCGACCAGCGGGACCCATACGGGAGTGATGATGAAACTCCACTTCAGGTACCACGCGATGCGGCTGAGCTTGCGTTTCGGACGCAGCGCATTTGGCTGCTGCGAGGTATAGAGCTCGGCGTACCAAGCGCCACCGACTTGCCAATGCCCGCCGCGTCCGTCGGGTAGCGGCGTAGCCCCTTGGCGTGCACTTATCCAGCGCTCTCCAATGAGGTGATGGTTTTCGGGCTGACCGGTACAAACCAGTCGGGGCTCGAGCTGAGCATTGCGCAGCACATAGTTGAACTCGGGAGCACACTTCCGATCCTCGTCGGGACCGGTGATGCGCTGCCACTTGCCGGCTTTTTTCCAAAGCGCCACGGAGGCGAGGCGCGCTTCGGGAAGGGGCTGAAAAATGTTGCCTCGAGCCTTCACGACGAACACATGTAGCTCTTTGTCAGCCGGAGTCGAAAACGGTCCTTCGGTGCGCACGACTGAGCGCTGTTTGGATCCTGCAGCTCCGATCTCGTCGACCGTGACCTCGAGTGCGATCAGGCTACCGTCCGCGCCGCGCTGCACGGCTCGGCGAGTGCACACAATCGTCCAACCGTCTTTTGCCAAGTATGCGAATTCGAAGCGCTGCCCCGACTCACAATGTTGCCCCAAGGGCCGCTCGACTCGCTTTCCCAAAGCCTCGAAACGAACCACCTTCAGGGCGCCTTTGGTGGGCGCGAGAACCAACTCGAGCGCATCCCCCCGCCAGGCTGCCCCGCCGAGCCGTCCGGGCTCCTTGATTTCTCCGCTACGGCGGAGCTTCCAAGACAGGCCTTTGCCCACTCTGTAGAAGATGAAATTGTCGCCCTTGGGAGCTGGAGTGCAGGGGCCGGCGCAGGCGGCGTCCACCACGCCCCGGCGCCTGATGAGCGCGTAGGAGCCATCCGCCTTCTTCACCACGGCTACCGTGCGGGGTGCTCGTTTCGTACGCCACGGGGCGTAGATCGTGCCGAATACGCGGCGGCTCAGATCGACTGGGAAGATTCGATATTCCTTACCCTCAAACCAAACGAAGGCATCGAAACGTCCACCATCCTGAATGAGCACCCATTTGCCCTGCGCAATAACTGGGTCGGGCTCATCGGGCGCTTCAGGCTTGACTGGCTGCGCGAGATTGTACGTCAATGTGGCCGCGCTCACGGCCCACAGGACCGCGCCGAGCAACACCAGAACAGCGCTCGCTCGGACGACCCAGCGGCGCGCGCTCGGTTCGGTGGATGCTGGACCGCGACCCCAGCCAACGAGGTGCAGCGACGCGACGATGAAACAGCCAGGCACGACGTGGTCTTCGATTTCTCGCAGACGTATCCCGGTTAGCCAGCCGAGAATGCAAAGCCCGGTCAACACCCCGAAGAGAATCGCCAGGCCGAGCCGCAGCTGGCGCATCTCGGTGACCTTTGCAACGACAGCGATGAGCACGAGCAGGGCCACCGGGCCCCACGGCAGAAACAACAGCTCGAGCACCGGCTCGTCGCGCACACCATAGCAGTTGGCGACGACGATGATGTTCAACAGGCTCAGCGCCGATGCCACCAGAAGCCGATCTGCAATCACCGGCACAGTTTGATCATCGGGGCCTTTTGGCTCGTTCGTATCTGTCGCCTTTTTCGTCTGGTCTATTTCGATCGCTTCGGCAGGCTCCGCCGGATCCGGAGCGATGGCTTCGCTACGCTGAGCCGCCTTGGCCGCCTTGGCCGCCTTGGCCGCCTTGGCCGGCTCGGCCGACTCGACCACCGCGGCCTCTCGGCGCCGCAGCCAAGCCGCCGCCAGCATGATCACGACCGCGGGCAACAGAAGCCAGGGGATTGCGTCTTTCTTCATCGTCAAGCACAGGGCACCTGCCAGCGAACCCACGCCAAGCGCGTGACTCAGCCACCACCGGTAGCGCCACTCGCGCCACACGAGCGCCACGCAAGCGAGGTGGCACAACCCGATGGCCAAGCACGCAGCCAAATACCAGATGTCTCCAGCCGTTGGTCGGACAAGCTGCTCGATCCCGGTGTATGCCCAAAGCAGGCCACCAATGACCAAGACCGACATGGCAGCAATCTTCAACGCTCGACGCACGGAGCCAGGCTAGCAGAGTTCGACCTGCGCTCTACGCTTGTTGGGCGGCGCACGCGTTGACGTGATCGCAGTCGTCCAGCAACCTACCGCGATGAGGGTGGTGCTCTTCGTCGACAGCAGCAGCTCCTGTTCGTCTGATCGGGACTGCCGCGATTCTCTCAGCTGCGTGAGGGCAGCTGCGTGCAGATCCCGGTCGAATGCCCCCTCCGAAATGGCCGTTGCGGGAAAAAGCCCCAACTGCCAGCGGATGACGCGCAAGCGCCTCCTGGGTCGAGTAGACTTGCTCAGGAATGAGCAAACACGCTGCTCCGCGATGTCACGGCCATCTGCTTGTCGGTGGGGTTCTCGGCGCCTATCTGGTGGCGAGCTGCGTCCTGGATTCTGCAGGCACTAAAGCAATCGAGACATCGTCATCCAATACGACGGGAACGGGCGGCGAGACCACGACGAGCTTCACCACCCAAGGTGGCGCGGCGGGCCAAGGAGGTGGCGCAGAATGCATGAGCGCCGATCAGTGTCCGCAGCCCAGCTCCGAGTGTGTTCGCGCCAGCTGCGAAAACGGCCACTGCGGCTACGCCCACGAGCCCATGGACAAGGCCTGCAGCGAGGCGGGCGGCGACAAGTGCGACGGCCAAGGCAACTGCGTCAAGAGCGATGGAGTCGACTGCAGCGATCACGCTGAGTGCATGTCGACTCACTGTGTTGATGGGGTCTGCTGCGCGGAGAAATGCGACGGCACTTGCGAAGGCTGTAACAACTCCGGACAAGCTGGCGTGTGCGTGGCCCACGCGGCAGCAGCCGATCCGGAGGGGGAGTGCGCCTTGGGCGCGGCCCTGTGTGATGGCGCTCGCTCCTGCGCCGACGGCTCACACGTGTGGAGCAAGGGATTCGGCGACGCAGGAGCCTTCCAACAAGGCTGGGCCCTGACCACCGACAAGATGGGCAACCTGCTGGCCACGGGGCACTTCGATGGCACCGTCGACTTCAGTGGCAATCAGCCCCTCAGCGCCGTCAACGGTGTCGACGTGTTCGTGGCTAAGCTCGATTCTGGCGGCAACCACATGTGGAGCAAGAGCTTCGGTACCAACGGCGATCAGCGTAGTTTTGGCGTCGCCACCGACGGCAGCAACAACGTTCTGATCACCGGTTCCTTTGCTGGCAACATCAACTTTGGCGGCAGTACGCTCTCGAGCGCCGGACAAGACGACATCTTCATCGCCAAGTTCGATCCCATGGGCTTGCACCAATGGAGCAAGCACTTCGGTGACAACAAAGCAGATTACGGCTGGCGGGTGGTCGTCGACTCATCGGACAACCTGGTGCTGTTTGGAAGCTTCGAAAACACCGTCAACTTCGACGGGATGACGGTGCTCAACAGCGCAGGTGGAACGGATCTGTTCGTCACCAAGCTCACCGCAGGTGGCGACCACATTTGGAGCAAGCATTTCGGCGACAGTGACGTCGACAGCGCCTACGACATCGCCCTCGACAAGGACGGCAACATCTTGATCACGGGCTCGTTTTCAGGACAGCTCGACTTCGGTGGCGTCACGCCGTTGCAGAGCGCCGGCGACATCGACATCTACGTCGCCAAGCTCGATCAAAACGGCGGCTACCTGTGGGACGCGGCTTACGGCTCCACCCAAGAAGACCGAAGCCATTCGGTTGCTTGTGACAGCGCTGGCAACGTGGTGCTCACGGGTTACTTCCGCGGCAGCGTCGACTTTGGGGGAGGTACGCTCAACTCCAGCGGAGCAGACATGTTCTTGCTCAAGCTGGACAGCAACGGCGGGCATCTCGCCAGCGACAAATACGGCGGTACCAACACCCAACAAGGCAAGGAGCTGGTCATCGACAGCAGCGACAACATCCTGGTCATCGGTGACTATCGGGGCCTGATCGATCTAGGCGGCGGCAATCTCCAGCTGGCCAAGAGCGACGACTTCTTCGTTGGCAAGCTTGCCGCCGACTTTTCTCATCTGTGGAGCCACGGGTTCGGAACGGCCGGCCTCCAAATCGGCAACGGATTGGCAGTTGATGCGCAGCGCGACGTCTTCATCGCGGGAACCTTCACCGGCAACGTGGACTTTGACGGCAACACCCTGACCAACGCCGGCGGGGAAGACATCTTCATGGCGAAGTACCTCGAGTAGGGCGGCCGGCTGGCCTGTTGAACAGTAACGGTGCAGTTGTTCAGTTGGGATCCGAGTCGATCCATGGTGTGAGCACAGTTCTGCGACATCGTCCCCCAATGTGAGACAACTCCATACACGAGAGCCTTCCGGCTGGACGGCCGGATCGGCTTGCTCGAAGCCACGCCGGAACAATCCGCTGAGACCGAAATTCTGCTGGGCTGGCCCGGTGTTTGCTATTGCGACTCATGAGGCAGAGTCATGAGGTACCTGTACGGAGATTCATCGTCTTTTCCCCTGAACCAGAACTTCATCGAAACGCTGGCGGCCGCCACCGATACGTGTGTGGCCCTGCTGCAAGTGGATGAAGCGCTCCTCAAAGCACAGCGAACGGCTGAGGAAGCCAACGCCGCTGCGATTTCCGAGATCGCCGACATCGAACGGCTCGGAGTGAGAGTGAACAAGGTGCTCGCCGATCGGGCCCAGCTGAGCAAGGCGACCTCGAAGGTGGCCGGTGAAGTGGCCGAGGCATCGGCGCAGCATTTCGCGCGCGCAAAGAAGGGGGTCAAGGCGTGGCGTGACGCGACCTTGCGCAAAGCCATGCGAGGCTGCGGGCCTGCGGCCTTCTTGCAGCCGCTCCACACCTTCATGATGTGCCACGAGCTTCCCTACACGACCTGGGGCGTGCGCTGGAAAGCTGGGCGCGGAGAAGAGCCCGTCCAAGCTCAAGCCTACGCGATCATGCAGCGAGGGCTGACCGCCACCCTGTCGATCGAAATCCCGCGCAAGCACCTCTGGGCTCAACCCATCAAGGTCTCCCAGCTCGAGCGCAAGCTCACCATTCAGATGATGGGCAAGAATTGGCTGGGCCGCGAGCGCATGCGCGATGTGCACCTCGAGCGTTACTACATCACCCGGCTGACGCGGACGACTGAGCGTGAAGCCATCATCTTGAGCAAGAAGGCCAAGGACGCCTCTGCCGGTTTGCGCATCAGCTTACGCGAGGGCGAAAGCCGCCAGATCACGGTGGTACGAATCGACGCCAACGAGATACCAACCAGCGAGCCCGCACTCCTGGAAGGCATTGATGCCGCCATGGTCAAGAGGCTTTGGAGCCGTATCGATGAGACGACCAGCGACCTGACCCGCTACCGCTCTCAGCTGCTGGCAGCCACACTCTACGGCAAGCCGGTCACCGAGCTCGACACACCAGCCACGGTCGCCGTCGCCTTCATTCAAGCAGTCGCACCGCTCACCCGCGACATGCTGCGCCACAGCCGCACGCCTGGGGAGCTGCAGCTCAAACGTGACCTCGGCGACGGCCGGCGTGAGGAGCTGTTCATCAGCCATCAGGAGATCACGGGCAAATACGCCAAGCTCAGCTCGCGCAATCGCAATTTGTTCAACGATCTCGGCCTCCACAAGCTGCAGCGGAGCTCTTCTTCAAAACGACCGAAGGACTCGCAACGATCGCGACGTCGATCCTCGCGCCCATCACAACCCGCCTCGCAGCCACCCGCGTCGCGACCCAGCCCCTCGCAGCCCAGCCCCTCGCGACCCAGCCCTTCGCGACCCAGTCCCTCCCAGCCCCGCCCCCCCCCGCCCCGTCCCCCCCCACCCCCCCCCCCCCCCCCCCCCCCTGCGCCCCCCCCCCCGGCGCCGCCCCCCCCGCCCCCGCCCCCCCCCCCGCCCGCCACCCC
>CAZRGL010000542.1:0-7549 GCA_964599485.1 uncultured Polyangiaceae bacterium | reverse complement strand
GCCTTCTTCTTTGCAGCCTTGCCTTTGGCAGGCTTCTTCGTGGGCTTCGGCCCGTTGGGCCGGAACATCGTGTAGTGAACGAGCTCGACGATATCGTGGCGCTCGAGCAGGGCCGTGAAATCATCGAGCGTGAGCGCTAGGCGTGCGTCGAGGATCTCGAAAACGCTTGCTGCTCGCTTTTCCGGCGGAAGCGAGGAGTGAATGTCCACGCCGTGCAGCTTTCCGGTGAGGCGAACGGGTGTGCGGACTCCAAAAACCCGGCCCACGCGCCGGTAGGGCACCTTGCGCCTGTCGAGCTCGGCGAGCGCCTCAGCCTCGCTCATGTTGGCGTAGCGATACGAGGGCATCGCCGTGAGCTTGTCTTTGGGCGGGATGATCGTAAACGACCGCTTGGCCCGTGCTGGCTGAGCCCAACAGACACAGGCGAGCAGCAAGCAGATGCCTGCGAGCAGACGCCACCTCGATTGTCGTTGGGTGAATGGGCGCACGGCCGCAATGTAGCGCCTGAGCCGCCACACGCCAGAAAACCGCGACAATTCCATGGTCTGGCCCCAACGCTCTGAGAGATTGGGCCATTCCCTACGCGCCCTAGAACGTGCGGCGAGAAAAGTTGCTAGCCCGAGCTCCGCAAGAAACTCAGAGCGCGCTCAGGCGTTTGTCGATTCGCTGACGAAGCTCCTCGAGATCGATGCCGAGCGCTTCGCCCACGGTTTCGAGGAAGCGCTGCTCGGTGGCGACCACTTTTCCATCTGCCGCAGCCGCGTCGATCATCATGTCGAGCACATAGGCCTGGACCTGTTCGGGTAGCGCCTTCATGGCGGCCGCTGCCTCTTCACGATCCACGATGGGAAACAGCGTGCCACGCGTTTCGGGCTCGAAACCGCACTTGGCCAACAACCGTTCGATGAACGCTTCCTCTGTCGGGTCGAGATCGTCATCGGCGACCACCAGTCCCGCAATGAGCTGGCAGATTTTTCGACGGGTCTTGTCGTCCACGCTGACTTCTCCTCGCGAAGCGGCCCAGCAACTCGAGCTTTGCCCAGCCTACCATGTGGCGGCCTCGTAGCTGAAACCCGTTCGGCTTCGCTCTCACTTGCATGGCTTGGTCAAGTCGATGCCTCCGAAGAACTCGTTGACCAACAGCGACCAGGCTTTGCCATTTTGGGCCGGTCCGCACTTGAAGGCGCGACCGATGGGGCGTTTGCCGGACAGGATTCGGCGGTGCGTCCGGTAGTAGCGAATCGCCAGCTCGGCGCTGTACTCCCACACGCCGTTGCCTGGTTGAAACGCGTAGTACGTGCCGCCACGCACCATGGTGTGGTTCGGTGCGTACGGCCGCAGACACGGTGTGCTGAGCTTGCGGGCCTTGGTCGTGCAGCCAGCTACGATGCCATCGTAGATCGTGCTGAGTGCTGATGATGACCAGTCGCCGTGGGCGCGATCGTTTAGGTGGAAGATCTCGTGGAAGAAGGTCTCACGCACAGCATCGGCCGAACTGTGCAGCGAGCCAGAAACGTTGTAGGCAACGGTCCAACCTTTCGCGTACGCCGATGGGGTGGTGCGTCCAACCGAGCGGAAGAACTTCAACGCCAAGGGCTCGTAGCGGTAAGGCAGCGGCTTTGTGCTGTGCTTGGCCAGCCCGGCAAAGAAGGTGTCGAAGTCTTTCATCGCACCCAGGATCCAGGCCAAATGCCGACGGTGTCGCCCTACGGGTGGCTCGGGCACGAGCTTGAGCTTGCCTCTCCAGCCGCCGTCCATGGTGTACGCGTGCTCGACGCCCGCCACCGATCCTGAAGTCTCGTAGAGGGCCAGGGCGAGCTTCAGGGCTCGCGGATCGGAGGCGAAGCGAAGCCCCAACAGGCAGCGAATCTGCTCACCTGCTGTCGCGCGCGCTTGGCATTCGGTTGCGCCTGTAGGCGGATTGTCAAGGAAGAGCAATCGGAGCGCTTCATCGACGGTGATGGCTGTCGACTGTGTTGCCGACGCAGAGGTCGTGCCGGCTGACTGGCTCGCGCTCGGCGCAGTTTGAGGTGGTGTTGCGCTGCTCGAGACGATGGTGGTGCTGCTCGTCGGCTCCGCCGTGGCAGTTGGCTCAGCAGGCTGATTGGGCGCGCCAGGCGCTGGACAACCCACGAGGATCGACAACCACGCAAGCCACGTCCACCTGTTCACTCCGAGATGATAGCGCGAGTTCCGCTCTCGTACCCTCCCTCACCAGCTCTCGTGGCTTGCCCATACATGCTCATGCACATTTCGTACCGCGCCCCGATCGGTTATGGTGCCGCCATGTTGAAGAAGCTGGGCCCCGCTGATCGAATGCGCTTGATGCGCTTCGTCTGCTCATTCGCTTGGGCGGATCTCGAGGTGCAGAAAGAGGAACGCTCCTTTGTCGCGAAGCTCATGCGCAAGCTCGAGCTCGACGACGATGAGCGCAAGCAAGTTGAAGGATGGCTCGAGGTGCCGCCAAAGCCCGAGGACGTCGACCCAGGCCAGGTGCCGGTCGAGCACCGGCAGATCTTCCTGCAGACCATCAAGCAGGTGATCGACGCCGACAAGCGGGTCGATCCTGACGAGAGCGAGAATCTCGAGCTGTTCGAGCAACTGCTGCGCTGAAGATCTCCGCCAGCCCCAAACGCGTTCTGCTCGTCGCGCGTGCGCTATCGCTTCCCGCCCATGGTCAGTCGGGCACAATCCCGCCGAAGATCAGGTCGTTCAAGCTACTCCAGAAACCCTTGCGGATCTCGCGGGTCTCCGCCTTGGACCGCTCGAAGAACACCTCGAGGGCAGCGAGCTCTCCCTTGTTCAGCCAAACTCCGCCGCAGCGGCTGCAGCCATCTACGTAGATCTGAGAGCAGTAGCCGTACTCGTGAGAGTTGAGCTCGCAAACGCAGCTTGGGCACTTCAGAACGACACCCGGGCGCATGTCACGGGCGCCCCGATACGCACTCAACGCCCGGTCGGGGATTTGGGACAGCTCGGCAGAGTAGTCGTTTTCGACCACCTCCTGGATGCGCTCGAGCTCGCCTTTTTCGAGCCACATGCCGCCGCACTCGCCGCACTCGTCAACCTCGACGTCGGCTTCGTAGAGGCGTTTGCTCAACTCCGAACCATCGCGTGGACATTTCATTTCGATTCACTTTCGCCCCTCTCGGGCTTCGACGCAAAGCAAAGCGTCGCTACTGTCAATCCGGGCTAGAATCGCTGCTGTGGGGTCTTGTTCGGCGGGCTCGTGGGCGGGGCGAAAGATTGCGGCGTTGACACTCGTCAGCACGGTGCTGATTGCGACGGCGCTGGCAAGCCCCGCTGCTGCCCAACCAGATGATGCCCAGGGCCAAGCCGCACTGCTTTTCGAGCAAGGCGTGGCCGCTCGTACGAGAGGAGACGCCCGGCAAGCCGCGCTTCACTTTGCTGCTGCCGATGCGCGGCTTGCCAACTCAGCGGCACTGCTGGCGGCATTGAAGGCGGTGTTGCTGACCGAGGATGCTTTGCTGGCGATGGAATTGGCCGACCGGGCGTCACGCGATCCTTTCGACGAAGGGCTCCGTTCGGCCGCCGTGGCTTTGCGGGACAAATTTGCGAAGCGCTGCGGTCGAATCAAGCTCCGTTGTGGTCGAATGAGGGCAGGGTGCGCGCTCAGCATCGATGGCGGTGACGTCGCCGTCGATGCCTGGCACTGGGTGGCGGTCGGACAGCGTCGATTGCGTGTCAGCAGCGGTACGCGTCACCGAGCCCGCTCCGTCGAGGTCAGTGCTGGTGTCAGCCTGGAGCTCGATCCTGAGCAATGGTTGGGCCCGCAGAGCGGACCTACTCTGGCTCCCACCACGGAGGTCGGGGGCGGTTTGGTCGCACCAGCTTGGTTTTGGTTGAGCGTTGGTTTGACCACTGGTTTCGGTGCAGCCACCGTCGCCTCGGCCGTCGACACCATCGCGCTACACGACGACTTCGAGCAGAGCCCGGCCGCTGGGCCAGCGCGCGAAGGCCAGTTGGCTCAGGACCGAACCAACGCGCTGCTCGCCGCCAATCTGAGCCTCGTTGCTTTGACCACAACCCTCGGTATTGCCGCTTTTTGGCGTGGTGAATCCAGCCGCGCAGTCAAGGGGTCGGCGCAACTCTGGCGAGGTGGTTTGAAGCTTGGCGTCGCGGCCAGTTTCTGAGCGACTTGCGGCGCCGCCGCTGCGGTGGGAATTGCTCCATCATGAAGCTCCGCACCAAAGTGCTGATCGGCGTAGGAGTCGGTCTGGGATTGTTGCTGATCGCTGCGTACGTGCTGTACGGAGGCGGCGAGCTCGAGACAGCCGGCACGGTGCACGACAAGTCGGTGCCAAAAGCGATGGTGGCGGACCGAGCCGCACGCCAGGACAAAGCTCACGGAGCCAAGCTGGAAAAGCAGATCTTGTTCGGCGACCTGCACGTGCACTCGACCTTCTCGGCTCAGCTTGCCGCTCGTGTCCGGTGAGGGGGCGCATCCCCCAGCAGATGCTTGTGACTACGCGCGCTTCTGCTCGAGCCTCGACTTCTTCAGCATGACCGACCACGCCGAGTCGCTTACGCCGCGTCGCTGGGCCGAGACCAAGAAGTCGGTGCGCCAATGCAACGCTGTCGCCAAAGGGCATGACCAGCCTGATTTGGTGGGATTCACAGGCTTCGAATGGACGCAGGTGGGCCGGACACCCGCCGATCATTATGGGCACAAGAACGTCATCTTTCGCGACACGAGCGAAGACAAGCTCCCGACTCGGCCGATAGCCGCAGCAGGTTTTGTGAGCGAGGCGTTCGGTAGCCTGATCGACGCGGTGGGTTGGGGCACGCTGTTGTCGATTCCCTTTCGTGAGTTCAGCGATCGGCAGCGCTACAAGGATCTGATCGCCTACTTCCGAGAGATGAACGCGGTCGACAATTGCCCAGAGGGGGTCGACGTTCGCAAGCTGCCCGTCGAGTGCCGTGAGACTGCCAAGACGCCCAAGGAGCTCTTTGGCAAGCTCAAGCAATGGGGCTTCGAAACGTTGGTGATCCCCCATGGAACGACCTGGGGCTTCTACACACCGCCGGGCTATCTGTGGGACAAGCAGCTGGCGCCTGAGCAAGACGATGCCCAGATGCAAAAGCTCATCGAGGTGATGAGCGGCCACGGCAACTCCGAGGAGTATCGCGCTTGGCTCGCCACCAGCTACGACGCCCAGGGCAAGGCAACTTGCCCGGCGACGCGAAAGAACTTCACGCCTTGCTGCCAGCGCGCCGCTGAGATCATCCGCTCACGTTGTGGCACTACGCCCAAAGATCAATGCGACAAGCGGGCAGCCGACGCCAGGCAGCGCTACGTCGACGCCGGCACTTTTGGTCACCTCACGGTGCCGGGCGCTCCCATCGAAGACTGGAAAGACTGCGGGCAATGTACTGACTGCTTTGTGCCATCGTTCATGTATCGCCCCGGCGGCTCGGTGCAATACATCCTGGCGCGGGGCTATTTCAAAGGTGCCAAGCCGCGTCACGTCGTGATGGGCTTTATGGCTTCGAGCGACAATCACAGCTCGAGGCCGGGCACGGGCTACAAGGAATTTGCGCGCAGGAGCATTACCGAGGCCACCGGCGCCAAGAGCAAGGAATGGCGCGAGCGCATCTTCGGACTCGAAGGAGAGGCGACGCCCGAGTCCATCCCGATCGGACCCGCCCAGCTGGCCAAGTTGCCGCCCTTCAAGGTCGTGCATGCCGAACGACAGGCTTCCTTCTTCCTCACGGGCGGTCTGATCGCCGTGCACAGTCAAGGACGCAAGCGCGGCGCGATTTGGGACGCCATGAACCGGCGTGAAGTGTATGGCACCAGCGGCGATCGCATTCTGCTCTGGTTTGATCTGCTCAAGCCCGACGGCAAGAAAGCGCCGATGGGCTCTGAGCTGAAGCTGGGCACCGCACCTCGCTTCTCGGTTCGTGCAGCGGGCGCCTTCAAGCAGAAGCCAGGCTGTCCCGACTGGTCGGTCGCAGGCGTTTCCACCGAACGGCTGAAGCGCTTGTGCAAGAACGAGTGCTACAACCCCAGCGACGAAAGACGTCGCATCACGCGCATCGAGGTAATTCGCATCCGCCCGCAGCAGCGCGACGACGAGCCCCTCGAGCCGCTCATCGAGGACGTTTGGAAGAAGCACGATTGCTCTGCGAAGGGCAGCAGCTGCGAGATGCAATTCGAGGATCCGACCTTCGTCGAGGGCAAACGGGACGTGATCTACTATGTCCGCGCCATCCAAGAGCCCACCCCAGCGGTCAATGCCGCATCGGTACGCTGCGAACGTGACAAGGCGGGCAATTGCGTTCGGGCGCGCCCCTGCTACGGCGACTACCGCACGCCCCTCGAGGACGACTGCTTGGCTAGCAACGAGGAGCGGGCCTGGTCGTCGCCCGTATATGTTCGCTTCGACGCTGCTGCTGCCAAAGCGGCAGCGGAAAAGGCTGCCAAAGAGGCTGCCGACAAAGCAGCTGCAGAGGGCGAGCAGGATGGCGGAGCTGCCGGGCCGAGCAAAAAAGATGGCTGACACGAAGCGGCCCGCCCGGCCCTGGCTGTTGGCCATGGGCGCGCTGCTCGGAATCGCGCTAGCGGCTCATGGTGTGGTGGCAGGCGACGGCAAAGACAAGCCCGTCGAGCTGGCCAAAGACGTCGTGGCGCGCGTCAACGGCAAACCCGTAGCCCGAGCCGACTTCGAGCGGGCTTTGGCTGCCGTGGCCGCCACTCGGCAAGGCAAGGTGAGCCCGGAGGTCAAGCAGCGCGTGCTCGATCGCCTCATCGACGAGGAGCTGTTGGTACAGCGTGGTATGGAGCTCGGCCTGGCAGAGCGCGATCGCAAGGTTCGTCGCGACCTCAGCGCTGCGGTCATCGATTTGATCGTCGCGCGCGGTCGGCAGCAACCCGTGCCGAACGAAACAAAGTTGCGTCAGTTTTACGAGCAGCAAGGCCATCTCTTTTCGCGGGCGACCGCCCTGAGGCTCGAGCACAGCTTCGTCCGGCAGCGCGACGGCGAGAGCCGACGAGCTGCTGCCAGCCGGGCCGAGCAGCTGCGCCAACGCCTCGCCGACGGCCAGCCATGGTCGGCCTCGAGCACGCTGTCCGATTTGCCGCCGGCGCCGCTGCCCACCGTGCTGTTGCCGCTTGCCAAGTTGCGCGATTATCTCGGTCCCAGTGTGACGAAGGCGGCTGCGGCGTTGCCTGTCGGCAGCATGAGTCTCCCCATCGAGGCGGCGGGCAACTGGCACATCATTCGGGTGCGCGAGCGAAAGGTAGCCAGCAAGCCTCAGTTTGAGACCATCCGTGCAGAGGTCCTTGCCGAATGGCAACGCTCAGCGGGGAGTCGGCGCTTGCGCGATTTTCTCGAGCGGCGTCGTGCTGCGGCAACAATCGACATCGCTGAAAGCCTGTGATGCGCGTATGGCCATGCGCCTTCGTTGGCTTGCTCGTCGTGTTGACTCAAATGCTCGGCAGCGTCGGGTTTGCTCACGCCCCCACCCGCCGCGTCTCCGATTCCTGGTGGCAGCTGGCGCCGCCATCAGAGGACGCTGCGCCACC
>CAZRGL010000541.1:0-7551 GCA_964599485.1 uncultured Polyangiaceae bacterium | reverse complement strand
TGGGCTCCCGTTGGCCGTTCTGGACTGACCGTTTTGGTTAGTTGCGTAAAAACCAGTTATGAGTAACCAGATTTGACCCAATAGGCTCAAAACAGTCAGTCCAAGGATGGTGCAACGTCAACAACTCATCGACTGTATCAGCACGACCATCAGCCGTCCAAGGCCGCGCCGGCCTCGGCGCCCACCCCCACCACGCGCCCCGCGCAATTGGTCTGAGGCGCCCGCGCGGTAGGTGGCTCAGGGGATGAGCGCACCGCAGGTAGCGGTGAACGAGGTGAGCGAGCCACTGGCCGCACCGAGCTTCGATTCGAGCTGAGCGTTCAGGTCGTAGTAGACCGGCGCGCTCGGGTCTGAGACGCCGATCAAGTAGATGCGCTCGCCGATCATCTTCGGCTCGCCGCCGGTCTCATTCGTGCATTGGGTCGTTTCGCAGCCACAACCGACGGTTGCGACGACGAAGTCCTCGCTTCCGCACCACTCGGCATACTTGTGATAGTAGACGCTGCACGCTTCGCCTTGTGCCAACGTGAACATCTCGGTTGATTCACGGTGCTCGAAAAGAGGACTGGCCATTTTCGAAGAGACTACGTTCTTGGGATCGGTATTTCGATCGAAGTCGAACGTGAAAATCCGCGACTGCATGAATCCGTCCGCCATCGTTCCCTGCTCGGTGCAAAGCAGCTTCTTGCCGTCAGGGGACCACGCGAGGTGCGCACAGCCTTCCAGCGGCAGCGGTTTGCCCTTGTCGAAGAACTTCGCCTCATCGCTGCTGAGCTCGAAGGTCCAATGGTCACCGGTGTTGGCGTCGATGACGGACGGTTTGGGCGAGTAGCCGACTTGCTTGCAATCCGTGGAGGTGGCGGGCTTGCCGTCGCAGCTGGGTAGGGTTTCGAGATCGGTTTGGTACTTGCCGTGCCCGGCCACGAGCTCCGCGTGTTGCGGGTTGGTCCAGGTGTCATCGAAGGAAAACCCAGTCATCCCGGCAAGGAGCTGTGGCGAAAGTGGGGTAGCGCCGTCGAAGGCGACCCGATGGGTCGAGCTCCAGCGCTCCACCTGGGTGCAATTGCCTGCCATGGGGCCCATGCTGAGATAACAGCTGAGACCAGTCTTGACGGTCTCTCCCATGTTGAGCGAGCCGTCCGGTGACCAGTTCGGCCAAGTCCAGCGCCCCTCAGCGACGACGGTTCCGACATCGTCGGCGGGCGCATCGAGCGCACGGCTGTGGACCAACACCTTGTTGCCATCGGCCAGCGCAAAAGCGATGCGGCCATCGTTGCTGACGGTCGGTTGCCAGGTGCCCTTGTCGGCACTTGTGACCACGGCCGCGTGCTCTTGAACGATGCCGTCGTCGAGCTGAACCCGCAGCCGATACAGCGAGCAACCACTCGCGTCGCTCAGCATGTCGCCGAGGAAGTAGCACCCCTTGGCAGCGCCCATCTCACCGACGGCCAAATACACGTCGACACTGGCGGACTCGGCAGCGCCCTGCCCGCCTTGGTCCCCGCCACCCTCTTGCCCGGCGCCGCCTGCGCCACCTGTCTGGCCACTCGTAGTGGAGGCCTGGTCGCCAGGCTCAGGCGAGGAAGAGCATGCCGTCACTCCAGCAAGAGCGACGAAAAGGGCGAGTGAGAGATAGGGCAAGCGTGTGAGCGTGGTGTGGTTCATGGCTACTCCTGGATGATGCTGCGCCGATCCGCGCATGACCATACTGTGTGCAACCGCCGTGCCTAAAGGAAGAGGTCGCAGCACCACGCAGTTTCGCGTAGTTGCGCCATTCTTCCGTGATCGTGCAAAGCCTGCCTTACAGTCGGGTGGCAACCTTCCTTTTCACATTGGCAAATCGAAGCTGTGTTGTAGATTGCCTGCAATGCGGCGTCGGTTTGCTCTAACTGTGATAGCGCTTCTGCTCGCCAGCTCGTCGACGGTCTCGGCCGGCGATCCGCCAGCAGAGCCAATCGAGCGAGGGCCAACCGACCAGCCTGAAGCTGTTACGCCTGTCGCCGCCTCAGCGCCCGACTCTGCGTCTGAGGCGCGCTTGCGGCGTGCCCGCAGCGAGTTTTCCCGCGGCTCGGTGTTGCGCAAGCAGGGCTTGTGGACCGACGCCCTCGAAGCCTATCGCAAGTCCGCTGGGCTGCATCCGCACCCAGTGACGAGCTACAACATCGCACTCTGTCTGCGTGCGCTGGCACGCTACACGCAAGCGCAGAAGATGTTTGTGACGGCGCTCAGCGAGCGCGACCAGCAGGGCAAGGTGCTGCCCACCAACGTTGCTGAGCGCACCCACGGCTACCTGCGTGCCATCGCGGCTCGATTGGCGCGTGTACGCGTGACGATGGGCCGTCCCAATCTTGCGCTCGCCATCGATGGCCGCCCCCTCGAGACCATCACGCGCCGGGACGGAAGCCTTGCCTTCGTTGCTGGTACGCGCCCAGCGGGCGAGGCAGAAGTGCCGGTGCGAACCAAGTTCGACATCCTCATCGATCCAGGCGACCACGTGTTCGTCGTCACTCATGGCACCCAGAGCCGTGCTGTTACGCGCACCTTTGCCACTCGGCAGACCCTGTCGCTATACCTCGACTTGGTTGATCCGCCGCCGCCGCCACCCCGCGATGTTCGCCCAGCGGCTGCAGCGTGGATTGCATCAGGGGTCGCCCTGGTGGCAGCGACCGTCGCCGGTGCAATCGCCATCGACCGCAAACAATCCCTCGACGACGCCTGTCCGACGGCGGCGACTTGTCCCGAGCAATCACAGAGCGATATCGACACCCTGCTGGTTGCCGGGAACATCTCCACGGTTGGGTTTGCCGTCGCCGGGGCTGGCGCGGCGCTCGGTACGGTTCTCTACTTCACGGCGCCACGGCGAGCCAGTGCTGGCAAGGAAGTCGGTGGCGGGTTCGTGCTGCGTTTCTGATCGATGTCACTGACATCGCAGCTCCACACCTATCAGGACTCCGGGAACGATTGGTACACGCGCACTGTTGTCTTCGGCGCTCAGTCCGGCGGAAGGATTGCCTGTGCCAGCCTTGCAGACCACTTCGGAACCAGCGGGCAAAGTGGCCAACACCGTGGCGGTTCCGAGGGGCACCAAGGCGATCATTGCGTCACCGCTGCTCGACGTGACGTTCTGGAGCTCTGGCGCTACGAACTGCGCCCCGCTGCGGTAGAAGGTCAACGAGGACGCTGGGTCCTCGAGCGCAATGGTGGCGCCCTCAATGCCAACGAGCCCATCTTGGGTTTGTTGGATCAAGCGCACGTACAACAGGCCAACTCCAAAATCGACAAGCTTGCCCAGCGACTTGGACAGCCCGATGAGCTGCTGCGCCCGGACCAAGACGTGTTCGCTTGCCGCGACGCCAACGCCCTCTTGCCAAGGTCCACCGAAGCCGATTCGGCCCATGAAGCTCGTGGTCCGAAACGCGAGCGTCAGCGGCAGGTCGGGAGGGAAAAACGCGTTCTTCCAGGACGCAGTCGTCGCGCCCCCATGCGATGGCGGAATCTCGTCGTGTCCCAGCACCGTCACCAGGCCAGGACTCAGCGTTCCATTCGTTGCCATGGTCGAGCCAAAGGCTTGAATTTGGTCCACAATCGGTCCGTCTTCGTCCCAGGCGAAGAGCCCAGGATCGGCATATTGGTTGCGCCTTTGACAGGTTTCGATGACGTCTCCTGAAGCGCACACCTGGCTCTCGGCGAGTTGGATCACGCCGTTGGCCGCAGAGGTGCTTTGCCTTGCATCGTACTCAGCCTCCCAGAACGCCACCGGCGTGTCGGTTACGAAGGCTTCGGTCGCCTCGATGTCCCCAGCCACCGCTAGCGCCCCAGCTCGCGCGGCGCTAGCGAGACGCACGGATTTCAGGACCATCGCGGGCGAGATGTCGGCGACGACGGAGTTGGGGTGTCCATACAGGGCGACCCCGTCGCCGAGACCGCCACAGGTGCTCTGCGCCACGTTGCGGATGATCGTTCCGCTGATGGATAGGTCCATCCCCAGGGAGTGAATACCGGTTTGCGTCAGGCCGATGAATGCGCTGTCGCTGATGGTAACTTCTGCAGCGTCGAACAGACGCGACGTCACGGCGCGAAGCCCGTGACCCGCGCAAGTGGTCTGCGTGACCGGGCTCACGTTGCGCACTGTCGACGACTCGAGCGTCAGGCTTGCGTGATCCACGCGTATCGCCGCGCCGTGGGTGTTTTCGACGATGACCCGCTCCATTGAAACCGATCCCGGTGGGACCTCGATGGCGCGTCCCACGTCGGCTTCCACGACGACGCCATAGCCCTCCGGGGGCAATCCAAGGTCATCGACCACCGCCAGCGAGGTGTCGCGTACGATGACGTCTTCGATCACCCCGCCGCTGCCCGACAGCACCAACCCAGCACCACTGGCCCGTTCGATCATCGAGCGTTTCATGCTGAGCGCGCCTCCCAAGAACGCCTGGCTGCTCCCGAAAACATTGCGCACCGGCATCACTTCGAGGCCGCGCCCAGGCCGGTGTTGCGCCGCAAGAGGTGTTACGTCACGGATGTGCACCTCGGTGAGGTCGAGGGCGTAGCCTCGCGCGACGATTCCGCTTCCCAGCGTGGTGTCTACGAGCACGGCGTCCAGGGTTGCGTTTGGGGCCTCGGCCTCTTTGAGTGGGGGCGTCGACAAGTCGATACCGGCACCTGAGGTGTCGTGGATCCACAGGTTCTTCATGACGGCATCGGCGCCGTACACGATGAGGCCAGCGCCGCTGAGCTGCAGGTCTGACAGCTGTACTTGCTCTTCAGATCCTGCCTTGCCCATGATCGTGACTGCGCCGCTGATGTGCGCGAAGCCCGGGCACACGCCCCTGACTGTGGTGCCTGGATAGATGGTGAGCGCCGAGGTGTACGTGCCCTCCGAGACGACGACCGTGTCACCTTTTTTCGCCACTGCGAGCGCCTCAGTGATCTTCTGAAAAGGATACGCTGCGCTCCCGTTTCCCTGCGCCGGTGCGGCGGCCCAAACGTACCAATCGCCGGGCGCGAGCTCCTCGCTGTCCAATAGCTGTTGCGGATCGGCTGTTGCCGGGCATTCGCTGCCTACCCGCCCGCAACTTTCTGCAGTCGGCGCGCTCTGTCCGTCGGCGCAGTCCGTCGCCGATTTCGTCGAACAAGCGCCCTGACCATCTGCAACGAAATGCGCCCCACAGTCGACCACGCCCACTGTGACACAGGCGCCTCCCACCAGTACCTCGTTGGAAGCGCAGGTGTGCCGCTCGACATGCACGGTCTGGTAGCTGTCGCCGTCGAGCAGCTGCACACATCCGGTCGGCGACAGGACGAGCAAGCTAGCGGCAAGCTTTGATAGCGACTTCATGCTCAAAATGGTGGTCTGTCGACGAAGCCGCCGGGATCAATCTCCGGCTGGCTACCGGGCTTGGTCTTGGATTGGGTAGCCGCAGGTGCGGAGACGGTTGGAGCTGCAGTCGTGGCCGGGGGCGCAGCTGTCGTGCTTGGGCTCGTCGATGGTGCCGATGTCGCTTCGTGCTCGCTGGGGGCCACCCGCGGTGTGCTGGGAGAAGCGCTTCTGTTCGGCTTGGCTAGTTGCTTTGATGAGGCTGCCGACGTGGTGGCTGCTGCGGACAGCACGGCCGGTATGCTGGGCGTCGAAGCGGTCGTCAGCTCAGCGGTGGCAGATGGTGCGACTGTTGCGCTTGCTGGCGTGGTCGCCTGGCCCATTGGTGTCGTCTCGTTGGACGCCAAAAAGAGGAAGGCTCCAGCGATGGTTGTTGCAGCGACCGCTGCCACCGTCATTGCAAGTTTCGAGCGAGCGCTCCGATCCCGTACCGGGGCCACAGCATCAAGATGAGTCGCGTCGCTCTGGGCTACTTCAGCCGCTGGCCCAGACTCCCGTCGGTCGGCTTGGGTCTTGCCGAATTCTGTCGACGACGGAGGCTTTGGGCGTAGCCGCAGGGCGGGTTTCGGCGCTTGGCCCGAGCTCAGCAGCAGGCGTGAAGCTGGCCGGAGCGGATGGGCTCTCAGGCAGGGTCAAGGCATCACCAGCGTGTTTGCGCAACATGGCGATCACCGCGGCGAGATCCGCAGGCCGCTTGGTTTTCTGGTGGCTGAGCATCTCCATGGTCAATGTGCAGAGATCGCCAGGCAAGTCTGGATCGAGCGCATCCAATGGGACGATGGCGTCCTCCAGAAGCCGCCGAAGCAACTGGCGGGCGTTCTCGCCGTCTACTGGACGCACGCCAGAGAGGCACTGGTAGACAATGACGCCCAAGGACCAAATGTCGGCGCGGTGATCGATGTCGCCTTCGCCAAAAGCCTGTTCCGGCGCCATGTACCGCGGGGTCCCGACCGCCACACCGGTAGCGGTCAGGTCGGACTCCCCACCGTCGAGCAGCTTGGCGATTCCGAAATCGAGCACCTTTGCGGTCACACAACCGTCTTTGTCTCGCGCCAAGAAGATGTTTGCGGGTTTGAGATCACGATGCACGATCCCCTCGGCATGAGCGGCGCGGAGCGCTTCGGCGACCGGGGCCAAAATCAGCGCGGTTTCTGCGACTGGCAGGACCTCACAGCGGTCGAGTCGCTCCGCAAGACTCTCGCCCTCGAGCAGCTCCATCACCATGACAGGCGTTTGCTCTTCGAGTTTGAAGAAGTCGAACACCTCGATCACGTTGTCGTGTACCACCCGGGTAGCGGCGCGTGCCTCACTGAGGAAGCGTTGCCGGGCCGTGTCCGAGGCGTGCTCACTAATCAGGAACTTCAGCGCGACGCGCCGGCCGGTGAGCTCTTGGCGCGCAGCCCACACGCAGCCCATGCCGCCACTACCAATTTCACCCTCGAGGCGATAACGCTCAGCGACGAGCACGCCTTTTTCGAGTTGCAGAGGCACCTTGACACATTAGCCCAGCTCTTCCGGTGCGTCGCCTCGATGTCAAAACATCGGTGGTTAGTCGATGCCGTGTTCTTTGAGCTTCTTGTAGAGCGTAGGTCGGCTCACGCCGAGCAGTCGCGCTGCCAGACTGCGATTGTTCTTGGCCTGCTTGAGCGCTCTGCGGAGCGCGCTTCTTTCCGCCGCGCTCACTTCGTCCGCCAGTGCGCCCACTGGCTCATCTGACTGTTTGGAATCATTGGGCTCAGCACGCACGGAGCGCGATCCCGGCAAGCCTGCATAGCTCGCAATGTTGGCCAATGAAACGCCGACAGAGCCCTCTGTTATCTGGGTCACGAATTGCTTTCGCTCAGTCAGCTCTGCTTGTACGTCGTCGATACCGATCAGGTCGTCGTCTGCGAGGACGACCAAGCGCTCGATGAAGTTCTGTAGCTGCCGCACGTTGCCTGGCCAGCGCTGCTTGCGAATCTTCACCATCGCTTCATCCGTGAGACTGGCGGCCGGCCGGCCATTGGCGACGCCGAAGACTGCGCAGAAATGCTTCGCCAATACCCCCACGTCCCCGCGCCGAGCGCGCAGCGGTGGAACCCAGATTGGCAACACGTTCAGGCGGTAGAACAAGTCCTGCCGGAATTCGCTCTTGTCGACCATGGTTTCGAGATTGCGGTGAGTCGCGGCCACGA
>CAZRGL010000540.1:0-7588 GCA_964599485.1 uncultured Polyangiaceae bacterium | reverse complement strand
AGTTCTTGGCCATCGAGCCCGGCTCGACCGCCCGTCCCACAATCAAAGAAGGAACGGTGATGCGCGGGCTCGATCCACCTCGACTCGACCGACTCATCGCCGAGAGCTACGACTTGCTCCACACCACCGTAGCGGCCCTGCGAGAGCACCGTCCCCAGCTTCGGGAGGCATTTGATGGTCTGAGCAAGACCTTGAAGGGCACCGGGACCTTCTTCCACAACAACCAAAAACGCCTCGACCGCATCGCCGAAAACGTCGAGAAGATGACTCAGGAGGGCGTGGACACGGTTCGCAGCGCACGCGAGAAGTTCATCGACAGCCCAATCATCGACCGGGTGATGCTCAACATCGAGCACCTCAGCTCAGCAGGGGCTCGCGATGTGCCTGTCCTGCTGGCCGACAGCCGCGCAACGCTCAGCGGAGCCAAGAAGGTAATCCTGACCTTGGCGTCCGATAAGGAGCTGGCGCGGCTCAAGAGCATAGTCGGCGACGTCAAGGCAACGACGCTCCTGGCCAAGCAGGCGACTGCTGACGCCCGCGTCATCGCCGCTCACATCCGAAAGGGCAAAGGCAGCGTCGGCGCGCTCGTCATGGACGAACAGTTGTTCGACGACCTTCAAGAGCTGGCCCGCGACTTGAAGCACAATCCTTGGAAATTCTTCTGGAAAGAGTAGTCCGTCGGGCGCTAGATCAAGACTAAGGTGGATCTTCAGGCGGCCAGCACCGTCAAAAAAGGTCCGCTGGTGCGTCCGAAGCTGTTGGTGAAATTATGGCGAAATCAGGAGCAAGGTTTACCTCGGCCCAGATTTTGGTACTAAAATCAGAACGGTGCCCCGCCTTTGTGCGTTGGGGCGCGGCCCAAGCCTCGAAGGGAGTCGACTAGCACGATGTCAGAGGAAGAGAGCTCCGTCCTATTTTCACTCAAGGAGCTGATGTCGATCGAGGAGGATCGCATCAAAACCGAAGAGGAGGATGAGAAGGAAGCCGCTGAGGCTGCCGAGGCCGCACGTCTCGAAGCAGAGCGCCAAGCCCGTGAGCAGGAACAGGCTCGCATCCAGGCTGAAGAGGACCGGCGCCGGCAAGACGAACAACGCGTGCGTGAGGAATCAGCACGCCTCGAGGCCATCAAGCAAGCCGAGGTCGAAAAGGCTCGCGCAGAAGCGGAGCAGCAAGCGCGCATCCAAGCGATGACGCAGCAGCAAGCGCACGAGCGGCAGCTGGCCCAGCTCAAGCAAGACAAGGGCAAGAAGCGCATGCGCATCGCCCTGATCGCTGGCGCATGCGTCTTAGTGCTCGGCGGCACGGGCCTTGGGCTCTTCATGAAGCATCGCGCCGATGAAGACGCCAAGACACTCGCCGCCCAGCAGGCCGAAACACGCCGGATCGCAGCCGCTGCCTCGGCAGAAAAGGCCAAAGCCGCGAAGAGGGAAAAAGAGGCCGCGAAGAGGGAAAAAGAGAGAAAAGAGCAGATCGCCAAGCTGCTCAAGCAAATCGACGCGGCAGCCGACCCGGCCAAGCTCAAGCGACTCAAAGCAAAGCTAGCAGCTGCCCAAAAGGGCAAAGGCGGGGTACGACGTGGAGGAGGAGCCTCCGGCAGCAGTGGCGGGTCCAAGACCCCCACCAAGACCTGCCGAAAGGGCGATCCGCTCTGCGCTGGCGACATGTAGCCCACTCGAACTGGCACGAGCTCAGAGACGGACGGCCAAGGTGGTGGACCAAAACGACGCGAAGTCGCGACTCATCTTCGCGCTCGACTACCCCAGCTTTGATGAAGCGCGGGCCGGGGCCGAGCGCGTCGCCGCACATGTCGGAATCATCAAAATCGGCCTGCAGCTCTTCGTTCGACATGGGCCGGAGGCTGTCAGCTTGGGTCGCGAGCTCGGCCTCGACGTGTTCCTCGATCTCAAGCTCCACGACATCCCAGCGACTGTAGGTCGCGCAGTTGCTAGCGCAGGCCAGCTCGGCGCGCGCTTGCTGACCGTGCATGCATGTGGCGGCGAGGCGATGCTGCGAGCGGCGGTCGAGGAAGCTGGCCAGGCCCCGACTCCACTACAAATCGTAGCCGTCACGGTCCTCACGTCGCTCGATGACGACGATTTGCAGCAGCTTGGAATCAGCCACAACGCTGGCGAGCAGGCGCTCAGACTCGCAAAACTGGCTTGGCGCGCCGGCGTCCGCGCCTTCGTTTGCTCGCCTGCAGAAGCGTCCAGCATGCGCGCTGCGCTCGGCCCGGAAGCGAAGATCATCACACCGGGTGTCCGCCCGGCAGGCGGACAAAGCGGTGACCAGAAACGGGTGCGGACCCCGGCGCAAGCAATCGCCGCTGGCGCCGACATGCTCGTCGTGGGCCGGCCGATTCGTGACGCAGATGATCCGGCCGCATCTGCCAGCGCCATTGTCGAGGAAATCGCCTCGGCGCTGCCACAACCACCAAGACGAGGTTGAGCTTGTCCGGCAAGCCCGCGACCACGACACCTCGTTTGATCGCGGGCATACAACCCGTTCGCGAAGCGATCCGCGTGCACGGCAAGAAGCTCGGACGCGTTCTGATCACCGCGACCCAGAGCAAGCGTCTCGAGGCATTGTCACGATTCGCTCGAGCTCAGGAGCTGGTGGTCGAGCGGTCGGCACGCGGCGAGCTCGATCGACTTTCTGGCGGGCTTCGCCACCAAGGCGTGCTGGCATTTGCACCTGACCTGGCGTTGGTGTCGCTCGAGACCATGGCCGCCTCGACTGACGCCGCCATCGTCGCCCTCGACGGCATCACCGATCCCCAGAACTTCGGGGCGGTGGTCCGCAGCTCGGTTGCCCTCGGCCAAGGAGCAGTCTTGTTTGGCGAGCATCATGCCGCGCCGCTCAGCCCTGCCACATTTCGCGCCTCAGCTGGTGCTGTGGAGCACGCCCAATTGTGCCGAACCCGCTCACTGCGCGGCGCTGTCCAGATGCTCGCCGAGCGTGGGCTCAGCACGGTCGCTCTGTGCGCAGCAGCCAGTAATACGCTTTGCGAAATCGACCTGACCGGGCCGGTCGTCGTCGTCGTCGGGGCCGAGGACACAGGCGTCAGCCGCGGCGTACGGCGGGCATGCCAAGTCCAAGCCCGCCTCGTGATGAGCAACACGCTCGACTCGCTCAACGCATCGGTTGCCGCCGCGGTAGCGTTATACGAAATCTCACGCCAGCGCCGCACAAACGCCTAGCGGCTGGGCCCATTGGCCACGTTGTGGCTATGCTCTACTGGTTGGGGCTGTTGTGGGAATTAAGGGGACGCTAGACGAACAGGCGCCACCACCGGAGGGGGAATCGGCGGATGACCAAGCGTGCGCGCGCTTGGCAGAAGTGACCATTTCGCTGGCCGGAACCCTATCGCAAACGAGCCTCTACGATCTCAATCACCCCTCGGCCCGCGAAGCCATCGCCAACATGCATCGGCAGCTGATGCGCGCTCTGCAAAGCCGTTCTGAGATAACTTATGTAACCGTGCAGACGAGCGCTGGCGAGGATCTGCTCATCGAAGGCTACTTCGATGAGCCCCGTCGCTTGATGCGCGTATTGCCAGCGGGCATGGCTGCGCTGCATGTGCCGCGCCTGCTGCGCTACTTCGAACGTCACCGCTTGTTCAGCTTGACGCTGCTGAAACGACTCGACCACGACGAGCTCAGCAGTGTCGTCGAAGTGCTCGTGGCTGCGGCGGCAGGCCGGGTGCAAAATCTCGCGACTGAGCTGACCCGCAAGCGCATCGAAAACGTACGTTTGGTGCTCAATAGCGAGCTCATCGTCACCGATCGCGAGCTTCCGTGGCGGACCAAGCTCGCCATGACCCGCTTGCTCAAGAACTTGGCTCGTCTCGCACTCAACGAACGTCTGCCAGCCTCGAAACGCGATCGCTTGCGCGATCAACTCATCGACGACGTCCTGCGCCCCATTCGCACCCCGCCAGTCATCTCCAACATCTTGCTCAACCTCGATCTCGTCGATCAGCGTCTCAGAGATCATGGCCTAGCTGATCCGCCACGAACGTTGATCGCGCGCTTGTCGCCAGCCCTGTGCGCGGACGTCGTCAGCGCCCTGTTCAACAGCCACACGCTCGATGAGGAGCAGCGAGCCCGCGCCGTCGCCCTCACCCGCGTGTTGCTCGACTCCATCGAAGACGAGGAAAGCCCGGAGCTCGTCGACGTGCTCGAACAGCTCGTCCAAGCCTCTGAGCTGTCTCCCCGGGATCTTCCGGAGCGCTTGCGGTCCCGACTCGCCAAACGCCTCAAAGCACGCAAGGTGCTCGGCCAATCCGAGGAGCGCCTGGCCTTGTTGGCCGGGGGCGAGCTCAACGAAAACCTGCACGAAGCAACCCGTCACCTAGACACCTACCGAGAACTGTCCCACGAGCTGTTGCGACTGGGCGGCACCCGCTTCTTGGCAGAGGTATCCATCGCGCTGCGGTCGCTGCAGCTCGACCCCGCCGCACCACATCGTCTGCGCGCGCTCGCCCCCGAGACCCTGCGCGCCACGGCCTTGCCACCGCTGCTCGACACCCTCATTGGCATCTATGCCGACAGTACCGTCGACCGAGAGAAGCGCTTCAAGGCCCTCGACGTGTTGCAGATCCTCGGCCCGCGCGGCATCGCTTCGCTGGTCGAGCTCTTGTGCACCAGTGAGGATCGATGGGTCCGCCGCACCGCCATGGACGCCCTGTCACGCGCTGGCCACGAGGTCGAGCCTCACTTACTGAAGCACCTCGGTAGGCCGACGCCTTGGTACGTCACGCGCAACATGTTGTTGTTGCTCGAGCAAGTGGGCACCAGCCGCAGCGCGACGGCAGTCTCGTGCATGCTCGAACACACCGAAGCGAGAGTGCGGGCGTTGGCGACGAAGGTCTTCGCCAGATTGGGAGGCCCGCAAAGTGAGGACCGGCTGCTACGCCTGCTGGCCGACCAAGATGAGCACGTGCGCGTGGCCGCCGTCGAGCAACTCGGCTTGATGAAGTGCACGCACTTGGCACTCGGGAAGCTCTACGCCGAGGTCTTCGACCAGTCAGCGACCAAGCGCCACAGCGAAAAGCTCCGCAACGCTGCCTGTGTGGCGTTGGCCCGAACTGGCAACTTCAGCATCGAGGGCAGCGGTGACGCCGAACAGATCCTTGCTGTCGCTGTCGCCACCCCGACCTCGCGCCTACTGTCGCTCGTGAAGCTGAAGCGCCGCTCAGTATTTGCCCTCCAAGAACGCCAGCTCATGTGCAAGGTGCTAGGGCAAATCGGGGGACAGCACGCCATCGCCGTGCTCGAGGAGCTGGTCAACACCGACCCTGAAATATCATCCGAAGCCGCCCAGGCGCTCGAGGAGCTAAAAGGAAGACAAGGTCAATAATCACCGCGTTCTACCTGCCATAACCTAACGCTTTCCATTAAGCCTATCCTGCACCGAGGTCGGTGTGCCGCCTGTTCAGTATGGCCGAGGCGCCGATTCCATTGAGTGTATTAGGGCTCGTCGACCTGGGGGCACGCTGTGTTGGCTCCAGATTTCGCCTGCTTGCGCGGCGAGCTCAATCTAGACACTCAGCCTCTGCCACCGTGCTTGAAGTAACTTCTATGCTCGGCAACTGTTCAGCTTTGCGACGCTCGAGGGCGATTTGGCGTCCGCTCTCTGCCGCTTCCGCTCGCCCGACCGAGCACCCTACCGAAGGCCGCAACCGCCAGCCGCACCTGCGCTGCCGTGCTCCCTTCTCCGAGTGAGATTCGAACAGCTGCGCCGGCGCGCTCGGGTCCAAGCATCGCCGCGACCACGGCGGACGGCGTTGCCGTGCCAGCGCTACACGCCGCGCCGCTGGCAACCGCCACTCCTTCGAGATCCAGTGCGGCGCAAAGCTCTGGTCCACGCCAGCCCGACCAGGACATATTGCTCACGTGGGCTACGCGGCCAGCCGTTCCGTTGCGGCGCACAGCGATCCCGAGCTCAGCCGCCAAGTCGAACAGGCTTTTCTCGAGACTGTCCCGAAGAGGAGCCAGTGCTTGGTGGCTGCTGCGATGTTGCGCCCGAGCAGCTCGCTCGGCGGCAACCGCAAAACCAGCAGCGGCAATTGGATCTTGAGTGCCGGGTCGGATACCGCGCTCCTGCTGACCACCACGTAAGAGGGGGTGGATGACGATGCCTGGGCGGCAAAGCAGCGCGCCGATCCCCTTGGGGCCCTGGATCTTGTGTGCAGCAACGCTGACTGAATCGGCACCAGCCCACGCGCCTGGGTCGAGCTTGCCGACTGCTTGCACTGCATCGACATGCAACAGACCATCGTGCCCCTCGAGAGCAGCAGCCAAAGCCGCGACGGGTTGCACCACGCCCGTCTCGTGATTGACCGCCTGCAAGCAGACCAACCGTACGCGCTTGGCCCGGCTGTCGAGCTCAGTGATGCACTTCATGAAGTCCTCGATCAGCACGTCCCCTTCGGCGCGCGGCTCGACCCACGCAACCGCAACCCCCTCGTGTGCGAGTGCTTCGGCCGTACGCAACACGGAGGGGTGCTCGAGGCGGCTGAGGACCAGCCCAGCGTCCGAAACGTCCTTGAAGGGGTGGCGCAAGGCTAGGTTGTTGGCCTCTGTCCCGCCAGACGTGAGGACGACGTCGCGGGGATGAAAACCGACCAAATCCGCCACTTGTCGTCGGGCGCTGTCCAGCTGTGCGCGCGCGCGTTGCCCCAATCGGTGGACGCTCGCTGGGTTGGCCCAGCTCTCACGCGCCGCCATCTGCATGGCTTCGAGCACCTCTGGATGGGGAGGCGTGGTGGCGTTGTGGTCGAGGTAGATGGGCTCGTTCACCGCCCCGCCCGGCCTTCTGGGCTGCGCGACTTGGGGCTCAGCTCGTCAGGCGCCCGCTGCGCTACCGTCAGGAAGAAGGCAGCGCCCCCGAGGTGCTGGCCAATATGGACCTCACTCGGCGACTGCAGCCGCAGCTCACCGCCGAGTCCCCGTGCGGTGCGGCGTGCGATTGCGAGGCCGACACCAGTGCCCCCGTGTGCTCGAGTCACCGAGCCATCGACTTGGTAGAACGCGTCGAAAATCCTGTCCTGCCGCCCTGCGTCCACCCCGCTTCCACTGTCAGCAATGCAGAGCTCATAATGCCCTGACGGCAAGCGGGCGACCCGCACGCCGACGGTCCCACCACTGGGCGTGAATTTGATCGCGTTGTCCATGAGCTGGCTCATGGCCCGGTAGAGGCGGTCATCGTCACCCGAAGCCGGCATGGGATCGCTCGGCAAATCCGTCACCAAGTCGAGCTCTGCTTCGGCGATTCGCTCCGCGAATCCTGCGAGCATTCGCCGCGTGGTCTCGGCGAAATCATAGGGCTTGTGCGAAAAACGCATCCGACCCGTTTCGAGACCGGTCACGTCCAGCAGGTTGTCGATGATCCGGCGCAAGCGCGTGATGCACTCTTGCATGGCGCCCAGGGCGCGCTTCTGGGGTGGTTTGAGCTCGCCGAGCTCCTCATCGAGGAGCAGTCGTGCATAGCCCACGATGGGCGTCATGGGGGTTGCAAGCTCGTGCGAGACATTTAGGTACAACGCGCTGCGCGCCGCCTCGGCATCGCCCCAGCCCACCTTGGCTCG
>CAZRGL010000539.1:229-7593 GCA_964599485.1 uncultured Polyangiaceae bacterium | reverse complement strand
GGGTCTCGTCGAGGCGGCTGCGTTCGAGCGCGGCGATGAGCTTTTGCGGCGAGTCGTAGGCGAGCAGCAGCGCCCGCACGGTGTAGTGCACCCGCACCACCGAGGGGTCGTAGTCGAAGATCCAGGCCCAGCGGCTGCGCGCAGCGGCGATGAAGCTGTAGTTCTGCGCTGCCCCGATCCCCACGTAGCCGCCGCCGAGGTCGCTCACGTAGGGCAGCCAGCGGAACCGCTGCGGCTCGTTGGACACCACGTAGGAGTGCGGATCGCGGCAGTGCACGGTAGCGTCACCCACCCGTTTGCAGGGCGGGATCTTGAGCACGTCGTCCTCTTCGGGCACGGCGTTGAACGTTGCCAGCTCTGCAGCGCTGGGTTTGGCGGTGTCGGGCGGGCGAGGGAGCGGATCGGTTTGCGACAAGGGGGGCCAGGTCGACAGCGTGGCGCTGCTCGATCCGCAGCGGACGCTCAGTCGATGTACGCCACTGACCGGTTTGGCGGCGCGCCGCCACGAGGTGCGGATGTGCTTGTCGGACCAGAACCAAGAGCCACCTTTGAGCACCCGTAAGCTGTGGTGTTTGCATTCTTGCGCGCCGGCGCAAGGTCCGAGCGGATCGCGGCCTTTGCAGTCTTTGCCGCAGGCGCGCATGCCGCAGCCGTCGTAGCAATTGCTGGCCCAGTCCTGCACCCATTCGTAGCCGTTGCCGGCCATGTCGAAGACGCCGTAGGGCCCGGCCGGCAAGCTACCCACGGGCAATGTGACATGAGGCGAGCATGCGTTGGTGTGAGCACGTTTGCAGCTCGGTGGCTGGTTGCCCCAGGGATAACGGCGATCGTCGCCGCCGCGGGCGACTTTCTCCCACTCGGCCTCGCTCAGCATCCGCTTGCCGGCCCACAAGCAAAACGCGTGTGCGTAGGCCCATTGCAGCGGAACGGCCGGCTGGCGCGGCTGATTGAACGACGGATCGGACAAAATTCGCTTGGGGCAGCCGCCCGCCTTCTCACAAGCCGCGTACTGCTCGTTGGTGACCTCGTACTTGTCGACGTAGTAGGTACTGAGCTCGACAGTGTGACGCGGGTGCTCGTTCGGCAGCGCCGTGCTCGAGCCGATGATCGCCTTGCCCGCCGGGATGCACACCATGTCCTTGGGCGGCGTCTCGCACTTGGCGGGCCACTTGGCCGGCGGCGGCAGCGGCGTCGGGGGAGCTGCTGGAGGCGCGGCCGCGATGGCACTGGCGGTCGCTGAGACAGTGGGGCTGACAGCTGGCGCGGTCGTGGCAACATGCTGCTGGGTTGCGGTCGGCGGCGTCGCTGGCGGCGTATGGCTTCGCTCGGTTACAGCAGGCGTGCACGCTGGCGGCAACGCCATCGACAGCGTCGCCAGTACCAAGCTCATTGTTACCAGTTGCCTCATCGCGGCCGAGTCCATAGCCTGAATCACCCAGCGCGTCGCCCCGCTGCGTGGTAGCCGAGACCCATCCCTACGCTGAGTCGCCAAAAGCAAGACTGAACAAGCAGATGGGTGGGTCATCGCCCTTTTGAGTCTTGGAAAACGCGACCGAAAGGGTGGATGGGTCCCGCCTCGCTTCGCGGCGCGTGTGGGTTTCGGCCGGTGGGAAATGCCAGCGGATGGGCTATGGTCGTCTCGTTGAGATGCTCGACCGGCTCGACCAACCCGAACGGATTGCTGCGCGCCTGACTGAGTTGGCGCGGTGGCTCGAGCAGCACAAGCACGTCTGGAGCCATCGCACCTTCGTGCAGCTGCCGGCGCCGTGGGAGCAGCAGCATGGGCAGGTCGCCCGCTGGCTCAGGTCGCAGTCAGACGCGGCCGTCGAGCAGCTGCATCAGGATCCAGCGCGGCTAGCTGATGGCCCCGTCGAGCTTCGCGCCTGGTGGGTCGAGGGACAGCGACTGACACGCGTGGTGAGCGCCGAGCTCGGTCTGGGCGACCTGATGGGCGACCCCGAGCTGCGTCGCGGAGTGCGCAAGCGCAAGTGGCTTCAAGTGGAGGCGTTGGTGCGCAGGGTTGCTGGCCGCGAGCCCAGCGAGGCAAGCTGCTGGGTGGACTGGTGCTCGGGCAAGGGGCATTTGGGCCGGGTTCTGGCCTCTGTGGTTCCTCGGCCGGTGGTGTTCGTGGACCGTCGAGAGGAGCTTTGCCGCGCTGCATCCAGCAGAGCAACCCGTGAGCAGCTGGCCCACGAGCTGCGGATTTGTGACGTGCTGACAGACAGCCCCAGTCTCCCGCCCGGCGCCACCCTGACCTCACTGCACGCTTGCGGCGCACTCACCGATGCGGCGCTCGACGCCGCCGACGCGCAACAAGCCGCGGCGCTGGCCGTGTCACCATGCTGCTACCATTACCAACCCCACAGCGAACGCATCACGCCCCGTTCGGCCGTGGCCCAGGCCTTCGATCTCGGCTTGAGCCGCCGGCAGCTGCGCTTCGCAACTGCCGAGGAGACCCTCGCACCTGCTCGGCTCAAGCGCCGCCGGCGCCGGGCGGAGGCGTACCGGCTGGGGCTCGATCAGCTGGTTCGCCAAGCCACTGGCCGCGACGAGTACACCCGCGTGAGCTCGGTGCCGAAGCCCTTGGTGGACGGGTCCTTTCGCTCCTTCGTCGAGCACGTGGTAGCAGCCGACAGCGTGCCGCTACCCAGTGCTTGGGATGCCGACGAGGCCGAGCGCGTCGGCTGGCAGCTGTCGCGCGACTCATCGCGCTTGAGCCTCGCGCGGGTGCCCTTTCGCCGCTCCCTGGAGCTGTGGTTCGTGCTCGATCGGGCCATGAGCCTGGTGGAGCGCGGCTGGTCGGTGCGCGTCGAGGCTTTTTGTGAGCGCGACGTCTCGCCACGCAACTTGGCAATTGTTGCGCGCCGCTGTTGACCGCGCGTCTGCGGGCTTGGCTCAATGGTTCGGCGGATTGCTGTTCGTCTGTTTGCTGGTTGGGACGCCGCACAAGCGGCGGGACTCGTCCAGTTTCTGCTCCAGCCCGGCGCGCTCGATGATCCAGCCGAGGTTGGCGCCGACTGCTTTGCCGCGAATCAGAGCCTTGTTCCGCTCGCCAACCGGATCGAGTCGCAGAGGCCACTTCGCTTCGATGCGCGCGCGAGCCTGTTGTTCCATCTGAAGCGCTTTGGCACAGCGACCGTGATCGGCTAGCAGCGAGGTGAAGTCGACCGCTAAGAAGGGGTCGGTCGGAAAGAGCGCCATCATGGCGCGGTAGGCTGAGATGGCCGCAGGTATGTCGCCTGCTGCTTCGCGCTCTTCGGCAAAATTGTCGAGTGCGTCGTGGCGGCCGAGCGCTAGGTCGAGATGCGCGTATTGTCCAGATGGAAGCCAGATGCGCAGGGCGATCGAAGGGCTGACCATGACCGCGAGGGCCACGATGATGGCGACGGTCCAGCTGGCCAAGCTGGTGCGGCGCGACGGAGCCTTGGGGCGGGGGTAGTCGGGCTTCTCGCCGACTGCCTCGAGACGGTCGTACAGGTGCGGGTGCACCTGCTTGCCCGGCATCATCATCGGGATGAGGTTGATCTCGTGGATCTTCTCGAGGGCGCTGGCGTAGGTGCCCTGCTCGTGCTCGTGCTCGTGGGCGTGGGCGTCTGCGCGCTTCTCGAGGTGCGTGGCAAAACGACGAAAGAAGATCGAAAGCACCACGAATGTGGCCAGGCCGCCGAAAGCTCCAGCGATTCCCCATGCAGTCCACAATGGGATCGCCGCGGCGAGCGGAAGCAGCGTCAACACACTGAGCAAACGGACGAACAATATCGTGGGCGACTCAGCCAGGTGCCCGAGCTCGTGGGACGTCACCGCGACGAGCTGATCATCGCTGAGCTGCTCGAGTGCCTCGTCGGTATAGGCCAAGCAGCCGAGCATGGGGAACGCCGCCGCGTTGGCCAGGCTCCAAGGCACCACGAACACCGCTTTGGGCGCGGTTGTTCCTTTTGGTACAGCGCGCTCGACAATGGCCAGCAGTCGTCTTGGAGCTGGCTTGGCAAACCCCACCAGCGCAGCCAGCTTGATTGCGATTCCGGTGCCCAGGCCCAGCAACACAACCAGGGTGACCAATAGCCAAATGGCGAGCTCCAAGCCGATGACAGGAGGCGCGAAAATCGCCAGCAAGCCCACCGCCGGCAGCAGCGGCCGAAAGACGAAGCAGAGCGTCGCAAGGCCTTGCAACCAGCGACCCAGTGACAGCGGCCGATCGAGGACGATGCGCTGAACCCGCAAGTGATTGGGGATGCCCAAAGCGAGCCCCACCGTCCCGAAGATTACCGCTTGCCACGGCATGTGCAGGTAGCCGATGTCGCTGTCGAAGAAGAAGGCAAACGCCGTGGTCACCATCGGCAGCACCAGCAGGGCCATCGAGCTGGCAATTCGTGCCGGGTAGGCCAATCGTGCTCGCTCTGGCCAATCCTCTTGGGGCCAGTCCTGTTGGGGCCAGCGCTGAGCCTTGCGACGCAAGAGCAAGCGAAGCGCCAACCAACTGCCGACGCGCGCGGCCAGCAACGTCGCGAGCACGGTGCACGTCAAGCCTATGCATAGCGCAAGCCAGGGGACCCAAGCGGGCACCAGCAGACGAATCGCTTGCAATGGATCAGGCATTGGGCTGCATCACCTCAGGCGCATCAACAGGTTGCCCGCAGCGCTACTGTACCTGGATCGCGTTGGAGTAGATCCACACGAAGTCCTGCTCTGCCAGCTCCGCGTAGCTTGCCAAGAAGGGCTCGAGGTGACGTGGCTTCATGCGCACCTCAGCCCGATATGCGCCTGCTTGGTCCACGTCGTGGCGCAGCTCTGCCTGGCCGGTGGATTCGGCGATCAGCTCCCAACCGTCTTTGACAGTTGCGCGGAGCAAACGCATCGACAGCTCAGGCTGAGGCGCGGCTTCGGCCAGCTCGCGCACCGCGGGGAGCTTGACGACGAGCTCCACCGAATCAGCAAGCGACAGCTTCGCCCCCATCTCGTGGACGGCGCCATCGACCAGCCCATGAAAATCGAAACCTTCTGGGTAGCCGAGCAGCTCGAAGACGCCGAAGAGCCGGGCGGAGCGCAAGGCGTCCTTGAGGTGCCGGTCGTCCCAACTTCCATCGGCCTCGGCTTCGACGAGTAGATGGTTACTGAACCAGACCATCATGCGCCGGTAGCTGTCGATGCGCTCGCCGTCAGGCATCAGTTGGGGGAAGGTGTTGCGGTGGCAATCGGTGCCCATGGTCGTGACCCGATGCACCCCTTGGGCCAGCGCCCCGCTCCAGCGGTCGAGATAGCGCTCATCTTCGTTGACGATGGGCATGAGCACCAAGTCGGACTGGGGCAACAGCTCAGGTGTCGCGGTCTTGTTCAGCAACGAAAAGGCCCCGCCAGCACCAGTGATGGTGTTGGCGTGTAGGTTGAACATCTCGAAGCCATCCACCTTCATGCTGACGATCTGGTCCACCGACCAATCCTCGGTGTGCTGCAGCAAGACCACGCCGCCGTGCTGCTGCAAGCTGTCGAGGGCGTCGTCACTGGTCGAGCCGTAGATGGCGCTGCGGTCTTCGGGCGTGTCGGCTACGTGCTCCTCGAGCCCCACCGGCATGGTGGCTGTCTCCGTTCCGGCCATCACCAGGGCGCGCTGATCGTTGCCGCAACCCACCCAATTGGCGACCGCATGGCCTCCGCGCTCGACGAGCTCGTCGCCTTGCTCAGGCAGATGTAGCAGCACGTCGGGGTAGGGGGTCTCGCGAAAGGAGTCGCTGTGATCGGTGAGCATCACGAAGTTGTGTGCCGAGCGGCAAATCCCCTCGCGGAGGTCCTGCAAGCAAGGCTCGTTGATGTCCCCGCTTTGTTCGTCGCGTGGCTCGCCGTCACAGGCATCGTGGGAATAGACCGAATGAGCGTGGATGATCCCGCGCAAATCGAGCAGGCCTCGCGGGCCTTCTTGTGGGAGGCTCTGCAGTTTCTGATCAGGCGTCCAACCGCCATAGCCGGCCGGTCCCGTGTCGACTGGCTCAGATGCGCCGCAGCCCAGGTTCAGCATGAGGCAGCCCAACGTGGCGAAGCCTCCAGAGAGCAAGAAAACTTGGCGTGAGCGTCGCATCGTCGAAGCTTATCCGTTGAGTCGGTGGATGCGAAGCGGCCTACGCACAGGTGTTGTCACAGCGTGACACACTGGCGCGGATGTCAGAGGGTCCCAGTGACCAATGCCTGCTAAGTGGCGGAAAATAGGTGGCGGGCAGGGCGCCTTCGTGCTGGCACGCCAGCTGCAATGAACATTTGGACAACCTCACACATCCCCCTTTTAGGGAGGCATCCATGACCCAATACATCGCCCCGCTGCTCCTGCTACTTTCTGCCACGTCTATGCTGGCCTGCTCAGCGACCCCCGTGCGCATCGCAAACCCGGACGTGTCGCGAAACCCGGTGATCTTCGAGTCCGACGACGCGATGCGCGCGTTCGGCGCTGCAGTAGCCGAACGCTACGACGACGGCGGCGCCGACATCGGGCCCCGGCTGAGGCTGTCCGAGAACGCCTACTACAACCAGCAGATCGAGAAAGCCGACCACGACGCCGACGGCATCATCACCGATCGCGAAGCCAGTCGTTACGCACGCGGCAACTAGATTGATCGTCGCGCTCATCGCGCTGGGATATGCTCGCGCAGCGGGTAAGCTCGCGGGTGAAAGTCGTGGCGCGTCTAATCCAGAATCCAGGCAAACCGACCGAGAAGGTCTTTGCGCTGCAACCCGGGGTCAACACCATCGGCAGGACGGCCGAGAACAACGTTTTCGTGTTGCACCGAAGCTTGTCGCGTAAGCACGCCCAGGTGGTGCTCGAGCCCACGGGCGCTACCATCGAGGATCTCAGCAGCAAGAACGGCACCTTCGTCGATGGTGTTCGGGTGAGCAAACGCCTGCTCAAGGGCGCGCACTACATCAAGTGCGGCGACGTGGTCTTCTCGTTCGTCAACGACGCCGCCAAACGAGGTGCCGGGCCGAGCGGCGGCCAGGCTCGGACCGAGACGCCCAGGGCGCCCACCTTGATATGCGAGCTTGGCCACGGGCTGTCGCGCATGACGATCGACGACTTGGTGTCGCGGCGAGATGCGGCACCGCCGAGCGCTGCCGCGCTGAGCTTGCACGCAGAATCGCCGGCGGACCGTGCCGAAGAAAAGCTGCAGATCCTGCTCAAAGTCAGCGAGCTGCTATCGAGCCCCAGTGGCGGGATCGATGTCCTGCTCAACGACATTCTCGATCTGCTCTTCGCCATCCTCGACGTCGATCGGGGCGTCATTCTGATGGTCGCCGAGTCGAGCTCTGCTGACGAGGAAGGCGACCTCATGAGCCGCCTCGACCCTCGCGTGACCAAGTTGCGTGGCGACAGCGGTGGGCAC
>CAZRGL010000539.1:0-219 GCA_964599485.1 uncultured Polyangiaceae bacterium | reverse complement strand
AAGCCCGAGATGCCCTGTGCGTGCATCAGCATGGCCAACATCTACAGCCGTCAGGTGGTTGGTTATGTGATCGAGCATGGTGTGGCTGCTTTGTTCGCCGACACCCAAGCGGATCCACGGTTGGCGGGCGACGGCTCGATCATGTTGCAGTCAATCTGCGGCTCGATGTGTGCTCCTCTGAAGCCGCGCGAGGAAGTGATCGGCGTGCTCTACGTCGAC
>CAZRGL010000538.1:0-7610 GCA_964599485.1 uncultured Polyangiaceae bacterium | reverse complement strand
CGAGTCGGAGCAGACAACCTCCACCTCGACCAATTGAGCTCCGCAATCGACAGCCACTTGCCGCCACGTCTCTCTCGTAATCGCAATGGGATTGACCGAATCGGAGACCACCGAGAGCCCCAGCGCGAGGTTGTCCCGCGCCACCGCGTAGGCCACGAGGTATCCCTCCGGGCCTGCCAGTGACATGCCGGCGTCACGAAGCGTCTGCTCGATGGTGTCAGCGCGTAGATACACTGCCCCGACAATGCGGGCCAGGTGCTTGGACAGCGTGCTCTTGCCCGATGCAGGCAGACCGCCAAAGACGTATAGGGTCGGGGACGCTTCCAGCGATAGCAAACGCGGAAATATTCGGCCCAGCGGCATTTGCGACGCAGCCTATCATCTTGTTGCCGCGGGGGGATAGGCAGCACTCCTTTGCGCTTCGAAGGTCGCCCCTCGCCCCGACGACCCCGACCTGAGTGGTCCGTGGCGCTTGATCGCCTGGGCGCTTTTCTTTCGATTAGCGCGGCGCACGTGCGGCGCAACGCACACCTAGTTGTTGAGAAGGCAAGCACGCCGCATAACGAAACCAACGACAAGGAGTCAGTATCATGCCCGTAACCTCATGGATGCGCCTCGCCGCCCTCGGACTGCTCATCGCGCTCCCCGGCTGCGCGCTGATAAAGAAGAGCAGAAGCAACAGCAAGACGGCCACGAAGAAGAGCTCCTCGAAGCGCTCGACCGCCAAGCGCGCGAAGCTTGCGGACTGCCAAGGTCGAATGGCGTCGAAGCCGCCCGAGTGCAAGCACCTCGAAGGCGCGTATCTCGGCATAAAGCGACTGGTCGATGCCGAGCTGGAGAGCAAAGTTGCGCAGTGGTGGAGCGCTATTTGCGAGGGCCCCCTTTGCCATCCGGCTGACGGAGTCGTCATCCATCGTCCGGGTTGGCGCTACAAGCGGCACAAGATCTCAGGGCAGATCACCAAGCGCTACTTGCACGCAACGATCTTCTACCGCGTCGGCAGCGAGTGCTGGCTGCTCGACTACCGAGCGCCCGCCCAAGACGCGCTCGGCGGGGGAACGTTCACTGAAACGTTCACCAGCGCTGGCTTCGGGGGCGTGGGCAATCGGCACTTCGACTGCGACAAGCTCAGGAAAGCGTACAATCTGTGATGCGCCCGCGAAGTGGGTCGCACCTAAATCCCCGCCACGAAACCGACGCGGACAACTGAAGCTGAATGGCGTAGCGTTGGGCTATGGGCTCATCTTGGCTGTGGTCGTTGGTGGCATGTCTCGCACTGACGGCTACTGCTTGCGGCGGGTCGGAGCCCAGCCAGCCAGCAGGACCTAATCGGTACCTCGACGAATCACTGTGGCTCTGCCGGCCGGGCATGAGCGACAACCAGTGCCTCGTCCACGACTTGAGCGCGACGGAGATTCGTGCTGACAACTCGACCGTAGTGGTGGAGCACGAGCCCGCGGCGGACCCGTCCTTCGATTGCTTCTACGTGTACCCGACCGTCGACATCAACTTCCAGCCTGGCAACCACGAGGACTTCACAGACATCGATCCAATGCTCGATCCGTTGCTCGGTCAGGCAGCGATGTTCACGAGCAAGTGCCGTGTCTTTGCCCCCTTGTACCGCCAGGGAACGATTGGCATCTACCCGTCGCCCGACACCGACAAGTACCTCGAGATCGCCTATCGAGATATCGAGGAGGCTTTTCGCTACTACCTCGAAGAAGGCAGTGGCCAGGACGATGACGAGAGGCGCAACTTCGTAATCATGGGCCATTCCCAAGGGGTGCACATGACGCGGCGATTGCTCCAGCGCGTCATCGAACCTTCGGCCGATCTGCGTTCGAGACTGATCATAGCCCTGCTCATCGGCGGCGATGTGAGCGTGCAGGACGGTGATGTCAGCGGCGGTTCGTTCACCGATCTGCCCCTCTGTAGCGACAAATCGGAGGTCGGCTGCGTAGTCGCCTATCGCAGCTTTGCCGCTGACCATCCGCCGGGGCCGAGCGCGCTCAACGGTTACGAGCACGCCGGTGAGACTGGTGTGGGGCCGGCGTGCAACAACCCGGCCGAGCTAGCGACCGGCGAGCAACGCTTCGCAGCAACCTTCTTCAATACCGTGGTGCGGGGGGACATTCCGGCACCTGCCAACACCTACCCCGTCGAGATTGACACGCCCTTCGTGCTGTATCGTGACTTCTTCGCCGGTGCGTGCACCGAAGACGATGATGGCCGCCGCTACCTGGCGATTCGTGTTGAGCCCAAGGCCAACGATCAACGCGTCAACCCGGTACCCTTCGACTCTGGCTTGCTGAGCCCTAGTGGCCTTGGGCTTCACATCTTGGACTACCAGTTCCCGCTCGGTGATCTGTTGGCGCTCACGCTCGCCAAGGCCAACGCGATGTGAGCTTGCCAACTGTTCCCCAAGCGTTGATGACAACGACAACGATCGGGTCGTCATCACCTACGAGCGGGACGGCCAGCTCGTCAAAGAGACCTGGCGCATCACAAACCGGAAGATCTGGTAGGAGTGAGCTCCTCGTACCCGAAGTCCACATGGTCTTCAGGTCGAATCCCGGTGTCCCTCATCAATCGATCGCGCAGAAGTCGCCACCGTATAGCGCTGTGGCGGTGACGAAGCGCGGGTTCGAGGCGACGCCGCAACTGGATATGGTGATGTCGACGATGGGCTCGTCCACCCCCAGCGAACACCAATCACCAGTGTGCGATGGCAGCCCGCGCGTCATTTGTCCCGTCGCCGATAGGAGCCAATGCACGTCGTATTGATGGGCGACGCCGTAGCCCCAATCGCTGCCCCAGCTTCGGTACGACGCGACCCAGTCCGCGTCGCCGTAGGTGCAGGTAATCGTCTCCTCCAAGGACAAATGAACGATCACGCCGCCGTCTCCGGCTGCGGTCGCCCAGAGCTCACGACTGGGGTCGGTGGTGATGAGGCGGAGGGTGGCGCCGGTGCCGCTCGGGAGCTCGCGCCAGCAGCTCGGTGTGACGACGACGATGCGGCCGTCTTCACCAGCCGCCCATAAGGCTGTGGATCCCGCGGCCGTATCGTGGAGGCGCGAACCGGAATCGGGGGGCAGAACTTCGGTCCAGGTCCCATCGCTCAAACATTGGATGCCGTTGCCAGCAACGCAGACGCCCACGAATGCCCAGCTCGCCACGCCCTGTGCCTCCACCTCAGGCGGTACCGTTCCAAGCAACCGAACCGCGTCGGCATCAATCTCGAAGAGCTGACAAGTCGCTTGGTCGCACAGCAACAAGTAACGCCCGTAGATGTCGCGCAGTCGAGCCGTTGGCAGCGGCTGCTCTTCGAAAGGCACAATGACGTGCTCAAATGGCCCTTGATAGCTCGGGTCCGCTCGCACGACGACGATCGTCACTTCGTCGTCCGCCATCGCAGGGGCTTCAGCCACCAGGGTGCTGCCCGCGGCGGCGACGAACTTCGCGCCCGGCTGGATCTGCTCGGCCATCAACAACGGCGTCAACGAAAAGCCCGTGGCGCAGGCCCCTCCCGATTCCGGGCACGAGCCGATGACCCGGTGCGTCCGCAGAAAGCTGGTCTGAGGCGGAATGACGCACTTCGGGGGCTCCACCGTGGTCGTGGTTGTAGGTCCTGCTCCGCCGCCTCCACTGGCTTCGTCCGCTTTCTGTGCAGGAAGCGTAACGAGCCCTCCGCAGCAACCCAACAGTGCCAACCCCATCGCCCAACGCATACTTCAAGATAACAGCAACTTGTGTGGTCGATACGAGAGGAAAAAGCATGTACTGCGAGCGTCTCGTCCTCATTGGCGCTTGTTCTGCGACGCTACGTCAACTCGTGCCTGGCCTTTGTCATGGGACAGCCCGACGCGTACCCATTGTCCTTCGCCACCGTCGATGCAGGGAGGATCGCCAGCGCAGCCACAGCAAGCCGACGGGCGCCGCACCTCGGCGAGCCCTCAGGGCATGAGGGTGGACCAGCTGGTGTCGTTGTTGGCCATCTTTGCCAGCCATTGCTTCAACGAAGTGGCGCCATGCTGCGTCTGCGGGGCGTCAAACAAGATGTGACCATCACCGGCGACAACAAAGGCCTGCAGGTTGGGATGGTGCGAGAAACGATCGAGGACCAGATCTTCGAGCGCAGCACCCATCTGCGAGGCGTTGAGGCCAAAGACATTGGCGATCTCCGCATCGTGCACATAGCTCAGCAGCGCACCGCGACTCGCGGGCAAGTGCCGTGCGCTGAAGCTGTAGATGGCATCGAGATCATCCAAACACGTTCCACAACCCAGCGGCCAGTTGGCGTCGAGATTCCAAGCGCTGCGCCAACTCTGCTCGAGAACCTCGGAGAGGTAGGGAGCAGGCAGCCAAGGGCCGGAGTCGTCGATCAGGTCAACCGCAATGTCGCCGAACATCTGCTGGGTGCGGTACCAGTTGTAGGCAGCGCCGTAGCCTCCAGCACTGCTGCCGGCCAAGATGACGCGTGGGGCACCGGGGAAGGTCGGCACCAAACGCGCCAAGAAGGACCCGAGATTATCGTAGCCGCGGTGGTGGGTGGTGGTGGTGCCGTAGTCGACGGTGCGGCTACCCATGTGGGCATCTCCGGTGCAATACGGAACGAACACGAAGCTGGCGTTGGCGAAGGGATTGTCGACGTCGCCGCGATCGAAGAAGCCGCCTTCTAGGCTCGTCATGGCCTCGAAGTCATTCTTACCGAATCCCGTTGCGATGTTGATGGCGGTAGGTTCAATCCAGCAGCTCTGCTCGTCCACACACGAGCCACCCCCCTGCAAAACGATGAGCAAGGGGCCACCGCTTGGACTCGGGTTGACCCCAATACCGGTAGCATTTCCGTTGGCGCAAACCGAATCGGGGAAGTCGAACCAAGTCCATTTGCTCGCCGGCGCCTCGAGCGGCGCGCCGAGCTCAGTACCGGGCGGGTCCGGCTGCAGTGTTGCCGGTGGCCCATCCGGCGGACCAATCGCGGAATCGACCGCCGGCGGCTTCGACGCGTGGTCCAGCTCTTCGCCAGGCTGCACGGGGTCAACGCAGCCGCTGGCAGGCACCTCGCCACCGTCGAAGCACGCGTCAGGCTCTGCGGTGACACCTCTGGCGCAGCCAAGCAAAGCTGAGCTGGCGATCACAAGACTAGATAGAACAGTGGTCAGGACACGTCGGGGGCGCATGGTAATACCTCGCTTTCGCTGGGTGTTTGGTTGAGTTGTGCAACAGCTAAGCAAGCCGTGGACCAACGCCGCCACACAGCTCGCCAACACCGAAGATCGCGCACTTGGCCCGCCTTGTTGCCAAGATCGGGTGGTTCGGCGCTACCCTGTAGGTAACGAGCTACCATCGCCGGCGAGGCCAAAAATGCTCGTTGTAGCCGTAGCTGTACTCGCCATCGAAAGCTGTGCCATCGAGGATGCTGGGTGGAGCCGATAGCGCAACGAGGCTCATCCGAAAGGCTTGCTTCTTTTTGCTGATCTCGTACTCGAGGCGCTGCAGTCGGCGCCCGGCTTTGCTTGTCGAAGCTTGAGCCAGTCCGACACACACACACACGCGCGCGCCGTTACCATCAAGTCGCTGCTACAAAGGCTCAGTCGATGAAGTCACCCTCCACGAGAATTGGTGTCCCTGTCAGCTCTAGAAGCGCGGTCGCCGGCACAGTTTCGATGGCCGGCTGTTTCTCGCCCGCCACTGTGATGATGTGGGTGATCGTAGCGCCCGCCATCGACTTCAGTCCAAGCCGAGCTCACGGCTGCGCGCCTGCTTTTGCTCCGCCCACGATCCGCTCTGGAGGGCAGATGTTTGAGCGAGCACTACAAGAAGACGCCGAAGCGGCGCGCCAGCGCGCTCTTGATTCCCACGGGGGGCATGCGCAAGTAGCGGTAGGCGTAGCGCGCGATGTTCATTCGCACGAAGCGACGAGCCCAAGGCAGATCGAGCTCGGGTGAGAGGTAGAAGGTCGGCTCGAACAGATTTGTCGCGGAGCTGACCAGCCCCTCTTGTTTGGCTTGCTCGAACAGCGGGGTGTGCGGAGCGATTCGCAAGCCGAAGAAATGGGTGAAGAAGGAAAAGGGGATCTTGCCCAGCGTGCGCATGGCTTCGCGAATGGTCGCCTCGCTTTCGCCAGGCCCGCCGAACATCGCCGTCAGACCAATCTTGATGCCTGCTTCGTGGGCGATCTCGGTCGAGCGAAGGACATCCTCCATGGTGAACGGCTTGGCGTAGCTCTCGAGCATGGTGGAACAAAGGCCTTCGATGCCGAAGACCGCGATTGTGCCTCCGGCTCGCCGGTACAAGTCGAAGAACTCGCTATCGTAGTGTCCGGTGACCGGGGCGAAGGTGGAGCTGAAGTAGATGGGCTGTCCGTACTCGATGATCGCTTCCAGAACCTCTTTGGCGAAATCCAGGGGTGCGTTGAAGCAAGGATCAGTGAGGAAGAACACGCGGATTTCGTGTCGCTCGCGAAGATGACGAATGTCCTCGATGATGGACGCGACCTCGCGTTTGACGAAGCGGTCGCCGAACACCCGCAGGACATCGCAATAGCTACAGCGATAGGAGCAACCGCTCTTGATCAGCACGGACGCTTGAAACATCCCTTTGCGGTACCTGGGGTGGTCGAGCAGATCCCAGTCGGCTTTCAGGCCCGCATAGCCCGACAGAGATGGCGGATTGCTTCGGATCTCGCCGTCTTGTCGCCAGGTCAGCCCAGCGATTGAGGTGTCGAGCTGTCCGCTCTCGAGCGATACGATCAGCCGCGGCAGGCTCACTTCGCCCTGGCCCGCAATGCCGTAGTCAGCCTCCATGAAGGCGAGCATCTCGCGGGGAAAGGTGGTGAAGGCAGTGCCCCCGAGAATGATTGGTACACCTTTGGCTCGAAGTAGGGCTACGTGCGGCCTAATCCGCGCCAGCGTGTCGGATGGCGAGAGCATGTCTTGCTCGTCGACGTTGCGGATACACACGCCGGCGTAATCAGGACAGAAGCGCTGTAGCGCGGTGTTGATGTCAGCCACCGGATCGGGTGAGAACATCAGATTCACTAGCCGCACCTCGTGGCCATGATCCTTGAGCGCCCGGGACAAGTACGCCAGCCCGATGGGCGAAGGGGCCATCGCGCGATTGCGGTTGGTATAGAGCAGCAGCACTTTCATGGCGGCAGCCAGACTAACTCGCCCACCCGCCCGCGCCCATCCCGCCCGACGACCACGCGCACCCCAATTCGCGCACGCGCTCGCAGCCGACCACGAAAGTCGCGAAAGCGGGAGGGGATAACGAGGCTGTCTCAGTCGACCGGGCGCCAGACTCGTGCTCGTGGCGGCTCAATTCGCTTTGACGCACGACAAGGGGATCATCACGGTGGCGCTCTTCATCCCCTCGGGAGGCGAAAACTCAGAAGCGGACACGACTGCTTTGAAGCAGGGGATGATGACTTTGAGCGCTTTGCTGCCTCCGCCGTGCACGCCTAGCACCTGGCCTTTCTCTCCGATCTTGGCTGTGAGCGTGACACTGCCCTGCATGTAAGGGTTGTTGGCTAGCCCATGCAGGTAGCATTTGCGAAAGCGACTCCGCATGCGCGCGACCGTGGCCGCCTTGTTTGCGATCGTGCCTCC
>CAZRGL010000537.1:0-7627 GCA_964599485.1 uncultured Polyangiaceae bacterium | reverse complement strand
ATGTCGAGCAAGCGGTCGCCCTCAGTTTGCACGTAGCCGTGCTCGACTTTGCGTAAATAACGCCGCGCCTCTTGCAGCTGCTCGAACAAGTCGTCCTCGACGAACTTGTCCCAGAGCCACACGAAATCATCGAGCTCCACCAGCTCTCCTATGTGGAATCGCTGGGCCCGCTGCTGCAAGTCACAACTCTTCAAGAAGTCGATGAGCTCGGATTTGCCGCCGCCTGGGCGGCCATTCAGGATGAGGTGGTCAAAAGTAGATGCGGGCATGGCTCGGCTGCTGTTGTGTTCGGCAAGTTTGCTTTGGCGAAATGCTCGCTCAGCAGCCGTCTGTCAAGCTCAGTGCGTCACTGGGGCGCCCGGATGAACCAAATCGTTGGACTCCAAATGACCATCGTCGAGGTTCTGGCCCGAGGCGTCGGTGTTCGCGGAGCTCGGCTGCGCGCCATCGAGTAGATCGGTGGGCTCATCCGCGTCCTCGATTTCTTCGCGATCGGCGTCGACCTGATCGCTGTCGTCGACGGGAGCAGAGTCGTCGAGCTCGGTTTGCGCGGCGGCGACGTCGATGGGCTCTTGCATCTCGACGGCACAGCCGGTGGACAGAGCTGCAGTTGCCAAGGCGGCGGCTACGAGAACGGTGCGGAAGGTGGTCGAGATTGACTTGAACATGATTGGCTCCTTGTGTCGTGTCTGACTGTCATAAGAGCAGTGTTCGTGCCAAACGCATCATTCGGCAGAAATCGTTTCATTTCAGGCACTTACTTGACCTAGGCCCATTCCAATGTTAACTTTTCGATATTATCATGTAGATATCAATATATTCTTTAGTTATAGTCCGCGTCATGTCACAAGCCCTGGCCGCCGACCGTCTCGCCAGGATGATCGACATCAGCCAGGCGCTGATGAGCACCCAAGGGGTCGACGAGGTCGTCGCGCTCATCCTCGCTTCCGGCATCGATCTGTTCGATGCGGAGGGCTGCAGCTTGGCACTGGTGGATCGGGGCGCTGGCCAGCTGCGTTTCTTGGCCATGGAAGGCGCCGCCAAGACGGCCCCGTTTCAAATCCCTCTCGGCGAGGGCATCGCCGGTCACGTGCTCAAGACGGGACGGCCCTTGGTGGTCGAAGACGTCGATGCCGACAAGCGCTTCCACCGGCTGGTGGACAGCCAGACAGGCTTTCGTACACGGGCCATTGCCTGCGTGCCCATCAACCAACAAGGGCGCGTGATCGGCACCATGCAAGTGCTCAACTGGCGCGGCGTCGGTAACGGTGCCGACATGAGCCCTGCGGACGTGGAGCTGCTGTCAGCGCTAGCGAGCCTTGCAGGCGCCGCTCTGGGACGCGCCCGCCAGGAGGATCGGTTGCGCAACGCAGGACAGCTGCTGCGCGAAGAGCGCGATGTGCGCCATCAGCTGGTTGCCACCCGCAACCCGCACATGAAGCAGGTGCTGAAGCAAGCGCAAACAGCGGCGCGCAGCGACGCCACGGTGCTGCTCTTGGGCGAGAGCGGAACCGGCAAAGAGCTGCTCGCCCGTATCGTTCATCGCCGCAGTCCGCGCCGTGACGGCCCCTTCATCGCCATCAACTGCGTAGCCCTGACTCCGACGCTCCTCGAGAGTGAGCTGTTCGGCCACGAGAAAGGCGCATTTACCGGGGCTACAAACGCCAAGAAGGGCAAGTTCGAGCTCGCCGATGGCGGCACCTTGTTCCTCGACGAGATCGGCGACCTGTCGCCCGACCTCCAAACCAAGCTGTTGCGGGTGTTGCAAGAGCGCGAAATCGAGCGGGTCGGGGGCAACGAGACCATCAGTGTGGATGTACGCATCGTGGCGGCCACCAACAAAGATCTGCGCGCAGCAATCGAGGCGGGCGGGTTTCGGGAGGATTTGTACTACCGACTCAACGTGGTGGCGCTCACCATCCCGCCCCTCCGCCAGCGGCGCGAAGACATCGCAGCACTATGCACCCATTTTCTCATGCGCGCTTGTGAGGCCACCAAACGCGCCGCCGTCAAGCTCTCCGACGACGCTGCCAGACGCCTCGGAGCCTACGATTGGCCCGGCAACGTGCGCGAGCTGGCGAACCTGATGGAGCGCTTGGTGGTGCTCAGCGAAGGCGAGCGCATCGACACCTCTGCCCTGCCCGCTCCGCTGCGTGGCTCCGACAGCACGACGACTTCAGGCGCGCGACCGCCTAGCCAATCGGAGCCCCTCGCCCCCCTGGCTGAGCAGGTACGCCACTTCAAACGGGAAGCCCTGTTGCATGCGCTGCGCAGCTGCGACGGCAATCAGAGCCGCGCCGCCAAGCAGCTTGGGCTCAAGCAATCGAACCTGTCCCGCATGATGAAGACGCTCGGTCTGCGTTAGCCCAGCAGTCGGCCAATTGAGCACGTGGCCCCGCAACTGGGCTCGTTTCTCATTCTGCAAAGCGAGCAAGCCTACGATCGGGGATTTGTGGCAAACCGTCCCACAGCACCCGATCAACAACTACTTGCAGCAGCGCAAGGCAGCGCTCGGCCTTCCTTCGCCGAACGGTGATCGGCTTCGCGTTTCAACGCAAAGGAAACTGCAACAGTGGAAGCCGGCCGCGCCGGCGAGCCCGTGCGATCTCCGGGCCGTGATCGTGCGGGTGGGAGACTGTCTGGTAGGAAGGAATGTCGTCGAGCGACTGCGCGCTCGCCCGCCGGATGAGCTCGTCCCAAAAGAAGAAAGGACGGGCGTTGCTGTAGATGAGATCTTGATAGACGTGGCGGCAGAGCCGCTGAAAGCGTTGGTGCAAGGGGCTGCCCCAATAGCGCGCCAGGATCGCAGCGAGTCTTTCGGATTGGACATTGCCCAAGCTGTAGCGTCGATTGATGTGCAAGGACTGGGGCAGCACCTCGCCGTCGGGCATCACATAGATCTTCAGCGGCCAGTGCTTCTTGCTGGGACAGGCTTGGCCCCAGCACGCAAATACCGAGCACGGGTGCGTGACGGCCGTCGGCTTCATGCCGATGTTCCGACTGAACACCCCGAATCCAGCATCGGCAGCTTGCTCCTTGAGCACGCTCAGCTGGGCCAACAGCTCGACGCATTGCTCATCGTCCAGTCCTTCTTGGACCAACGTCTTGGACCGCCCTCCTAGCTGCAGCAGCGGGCTGAAACAAATCGCGGACGCGCCGAGCTCGGCCGCGAGCCGCGCGGTGGCTCCTACGTGGGACAGCGCGCTGCGCGTCACGGTGGACGAGAAGCTCAGCTCGATGCCATGACGCCGACAAAGAGCCGCAGCGGCGACGATGGCGGCAAAACTACCCTCGCCCCGTATGGCGTCGTGGACCGGCGCGGGGCCGTCGAGGGACACGCACAGCGCCACGCGACTACCCTCGAGCAGGGCGGCGTGGTCAGGCTCGAGCAAGCTGGCGTTGGTCGAGACTACGCTGGGGATCGGGAGCGTGGACAAGGCGTCCAGCAGGCGACGGTGATGCTTGTAGGCCAGCACCTCTCCGCCGGTCACTTGCACCGCCCGCAAACCAAGCGCGTCGGCGCTGTGGATCAATCCCAAGGCAAGCTCTGGCGCCATGCTGGCGCCGGCGACGGGCTCTGTGAAGCAATGCTTGCAGCGCAAGTTGCACGCAAAGCTGGGCACCAGGATCAGCTCGATTTGGCTCATCCAAGTGCGGGCCTCGGTGCTGGTCGTGGTTGTCGATGTCTTCGTCGTCAAAGTCATTGCAGTGAGCCTCTCCAGAGAAACATCGGGCAGGACGCTTCGTGGTGCGAAGCGCCCTGCCCACACAGGAGCTCGGGCCTAGCGCTCAGTCGCGCAGACCAGTTCCGGGAGAGGTGCCAACGCTCCCGTGACCGCCAGTGGGATCCCACTGACCGACCACCTCCGCCTCGGGGACAGCTTCGCCGCGAAGGATCTTACGAATCTTCTGGCGAACTTCCTCGAGCTTCTCTTCGGGCATGTCTTGCCCGAAACTCACCGTTATCGTCTTGCTCATCTCGGCCTCTTTCGTTGAGGGTTGTTTTGGCACCCTTGGCCCACCACCCCTTTTGGTCGTGAGCCAGCGAGCGTGACGATGAGGCGTATTCGCACAGCGTGTGCCAACCTGCTGAGGACGAAAGCGCTCAATAATATTAAACGCTTACAGGAATGCGCCAGACGCACATTAGCGATTTGATATTATCAAACGGATAAACTTCTTATCTATTTGATAAGAAACGAGGCGCGTCTGTCAGCACCTTGTCGAGCCTGGTTCCGCACCGCTCAAGCCTTGCCGGCGCTACCGAGAACGTTCTCGTTCTTGTGCTTGATCAGTGTGGTCAGTGCGTCCCGAGCGGGACCGAGATACTTGCGCGGATCGAAGTTGGCCGGGCTCTTCTCAAGCGCTTCACGAATCGCCGCGGTCATTGCCAAGCGGCCATCCGAGTCGATGTTGATCTTGCACACCGCGGACTTGGCGGCCCGCCGCAGTTGGTCCTCGCTCACCCCTACGGCGCCCTCGATCTTGCCACCATGCGCGTTGATGCTCTCGACGAGGCTCGGCATCACCGAGGAGGCGCCATGCAATACGATGGGGAAGCCGGGGATGCGCTTTTCCACCTCATCGAGAATGTCGAAACGCAGCGGCGGCGGCTCTTGCCCCGGCTCGAGCTTGAACTTGTAGGCGCCGTGACTGGTGCCGATCGAGATGGCCAGAGAGTCGACTCCTGATTGCTCGACGAACTGCTCGACCTCATCGGGTTTGGTGTACGTCGAGTGCTCGTGCTGAACGTCGTCCTCGATGCCGGCGAGCACGCCGAGCTCGGCCTCGACGGTGACCTCGCGCTCGTGGGCATAGGTCACGACCTGCTTGGCGATCGCAATATTCTCCTCGATCGGCAAGGACGACTTGTCGATCATGACCGACGAAAAGCCCGAGTCGATGCACGCCTTGGCCATTTCGAAGCTATCGCCGTGATCGAGATGCAAGGCGATGGGGATGTTCGAGCCGATAGCGCGCACCATCTGAACGCCGCCCATGGCCATGAACCGCAAGAGGGTCTCGTTGGCGTATTTGCGAGCGCCCGCCGACACCTGCAGGATCACCGGCGAGCGGCTCTCGGCGCAGCCCAACAGGATGGCTTGAAGCTGCTCCATGTTGTTGAAGTTGTAGGCCGGAATTGCATATTGTCCCTCGAACGCTTTGCGGAACATCTCGCGGGTGTTGACCAGACCGAGAGTCTTGTACGAAGTGGTTTCACTCATGGCGGGCTCCGTTTCTGACTTGTTGCAATCTCATCGAGATGCGGTTGGCGTTGCTGCGCGACTAGATGACGCTGACGCGGGGAGCGACTAGCGTAGCGCTGATGCGGTTGCCGTCCACCGCTACCTCATATCTGCTGCTGCGGCGACCTCGCAGAGTGGCCTGGTTGCGGCAGTTGCTGCTGCTGCTCGGTTGCCTGCTCTGGTTGTTGAGCCATCCGCAACAGGCCCGCGCGTCGGGCGATGCCAAGGACATCCTCAAAGCCCGTCGGGTGGCGCACTTCGTCGCCTACGTCGCAGACGACTACCCGGCGGCCGTGCGCGCTGGAAAGCAGATCAACAAATTCGAGCACACCGAGCAGCTCGCTTTGCTCGACGACGCGCATTTCGACCTCCAGGACTTGGGCAAACGCGGCAGCACGCTGATGCCGGCACTGCTGGCTCTTCGTCAACTGGTGCAAGAAATGGCGAGCCACGAGCAAGTCCGCGGCGCGGCCAAGGCGCTGCGGGCAGATCTGATCGGCATGTTTCGGCTGCAAATGCTGCCCACAGTTGCGCCTGACCGCGCTCGGGGACGGGCGCTGTTCCGAGAGCATTGCTCGGAGTGCCACGGCGCCGCGGGGACGGCAGATACGCCCAAAGCCCGCACGCTCACGCCAGCACCGATCAGCTTTCTACATCCCAGCGTGATCGAACGACTCAGCCCGTTGCGGGTCACCGACACCACGCGCTTCGGCGTCACCGGCACTGCCATGGTGCCGCTCGCGCACTTGTCTGCAGAAGAGCGCTGGCAGGTGGCCTTCTACTTGATGGGCTTGCGCCACACGCCGCGCACGACCAAGCGAACGCCAGCTTTCTCGTTCGAGGACTTGGCGATCAGCACGGACGGTGAGCTGCTCGATGAGATGTTCGGCGCCGGACTTCGAGGTGTCGAGCTGCTCTCGGCATTGGCGGAGCTGCGCACGAGCAGCTGCTACCGGGACGATCGTATCGCTCCACTGACCGCGCTTCGGGCGAGACTGGCGGTTGCGGGCCAAATGATCGGCTGGTCCGATTGGGAAGCGGCGGACCATGCTCTAGTGAGGGGACAGCGCGGCGGCGCTCAGCTAGCCCGCGGACAGCTGGCGCAGGGCTCAGCCCACGAGCTCGACGAGCGCATCAGCCAGCTCCGCTCACGGCTGCGCGACGAACGGCCTAATCGCACCGATCTGCAGCGTGATATCGCGGTGTTGCAGCGGCTCGTCACGCGTGAGCAGCTCCGCCTCGCGGCGCCCCCTCGCCGCGGCTTTCTACCCGCGCTCACGGCTGGAGCAAGCGTGACCGCGCGCGCTTGCTTGCTACCGACCCTCGCTGTGGTAGCGCTCGCCTTGTTGGTGTTGGGTCCGCGACCCGAGCGCACTCGAAGCCGGCTGAGCAAACGAGCCATCAGCGCGGCTGCGCTGGCTTTGCCACTGGGGTTGGTCAACCTCATCAAACCGTCCGCAGCGCTGTCGCTGGCGGGCGCGGGCGGGGTGGCCATCGCCGCAACCCTGAGCATCATCATCATCGTCGTGCTGCTGGCCGCTACGTGGACATCGAAGCAAGGCCCTGACCGTGCGCGGCGGCTGGATTTCAGGCTTCTCTTACTGGCGGTCTTCGCGCTGGTGCTCCAGGCAGTGCTGGAGACGAGCGTGCAGCTCACAGCCCAGTTACAACTCCACGAGGACGGCTTCACGGCGCTTCTCGGTGGCGGCGCGACCCTCGGTCTGGCCGCCGCCTTCACCATCGAGGCGGCCATCGCCGGCCGCGAGGCATCCGCGTCGTTGTCGCGCGTTGCCGCTAGCGTGGTAGCGCTACTGCTCGCGGTGGTTTGGGTGGGCCAGCTCACCCACCAGCTTCAGCTCAGCGCGCTCTTGCCCATCGACGCGTTTGCTTGGATCGGGCAGCCAACGCTGGGCATCTACCCGACGTTGCAGACCCTGACCGGCCAAGGCGCAGCGCTGCTCTGCGCCGGGCTGATGGGGTGGCAGCTGCGCGGCCGTCATCTCGGTCAGCCTCGTGGTCAGGTGCAGTCTTCGAACCAGAAATAGCAACAGCGTTGCTTCTTACTGGTCCGCTTGGCGCGCTCCCGCTCGCTCACCTCGCGATCGAAGCGAACGCGTAAGGTTCGGCGGCGCTCGTGCGGCATGTCGCTCGCAACTCCATCCGGCAGCGAGACCGTCACCGAGCAGTCTTCGAAAGGGGCGCCCGGTGACAAGACCACCTCGTCTGGTGTCGCCACGATGCAGAAGTTGCCATGCGGACAAACCTCTTCCTCGTTGTGTGGCGCGATTTCGCGCGGTCGCTGGCGGCTCGCCCCCTGCTGCGGCCAACGCTCACGCTCTTGACATCCCGCCAAGACAACGGCCATGAGCCCGCTGGCCCAC
>CAZRGL010000536.1:0-7657 GCA_964599485.1 uncultured Polyangiaceae bacterium | reverse complement strand
CAGCAGCTGTGTTGGACCTCGCCGGCGTGACCGATCCAGCGGTGGCGGTGTTGCCAGGGGGACATACCAGCAAACATATTCCTTCAACACTACTGGCGGCGCGCCACATCGACACGTTGGTCCTGCTCCTCGGCAAAAGCGCACCCCTGGAGAAACCGTGGACCCACAGCAAGTTCGCGCGGGTCGTAGAGCTGCGTGTGGCTCGGCTCAACGGGATGGCACGAGACTATCGGGTGGTTGCGCTGAGCCAGGGCAAGCTTCGCTATGTAGTATTGCAACGAAAACACCGGTGAGCGTGTGGTAGAGCGGACGGTCGGCAATATTTGTCCGCGCGGCTTGCTGTCGCGGCGCGATCGTGGATTGCTCAGCCCATGTCTCGACTGGTTGACAGCCTGTCACGCTTTTTCGGCCGCGTAGAGATCCTGGCCCGCGGAGCCGAGGACGACCGCAAGGCAGCCGAGCAAGCTCAGCAGCGAGGCCATGTGCTCGAAGCGCGCAGCCACGCACGAGCCTTGTTGGCAAAAGTGCCCGGCTCACCGCTCGGCTTGGCACTTTGGGCCGACGCCGCAGAGCAATGCTGGCTTGATGATGAGGTGGTGGTAGCGCTGTCACAACTGGTCGAGCAAATGCCCTGGCGCTCCGAAGTCTGGCTGCGCCTCGGTTTGGCGGGGCTGCGATCAGACTGGACTCACGCGCCGGAGGCCCTGCAGCGTGCGGCCGCGGCCACTGATGACCCCGCTGTTGCCCGCAGCGCTTTGCTCCAGCTCGCTGATTTGGACCTGCTCGCTACCAAGCTGCAGCGCGCTGGCAGATGGCTGGACCGGGTGCCAACCCATCCGAGCCAACCCGATCCGGAGCTGGCGCTGCGACGAGCCGAGTGCGCTCTGGCCTTGGGAGATACCGAGCGTGCACGCGATTGGGCCAAGCAGCTCGGGGCCGAGCGTGGGGACGGACGGGTACGCTTGGTGCGGGCCCAACTTGCAGAGCTATGGCCCGACGATTCGGTAGGGGCCGACGCGTTGAGCCTCGCTCTAGCCGCGCACATTCTCGGAGCACACGGCGCCTCGAATTTGCTCGCGCGTCTCATCGCCAACAGTCGTGATGCTGCTCGGGTGGATCGAGCGCGCCGCATCCTGCGCACTGCAGGCGAACACGATGAGCCGCAGTGGCGAGCCGCATTTGCCATGGCTGAGGGGCGGGCAGCAGACGCCCGCGAGGCGCTTCTGGCTGGTGTCCGCGAGGGGGACGCGCTGGCGGCACACAGCCTGCTGAGCCTCGCAACTGAGCAGCGGGACATCGACGCGCTGCGTGCGCTGGCTGAGCAGGATGCGGTGAGCCTCTCGCCCGGCTTGCGGCTGCTGCTCGACGCTGCAGACCATCGCGCGGAAGGCCGCTTTCGCGAAGCGCTCGACAAGCTCGACGGCGTCACCGCCAAAGAGCTACGCGGCTGGGCCGAGCAGTGCTTGCAGGATCTAATCGCAACTTGGGTGCCTGACAGCACCCATGAGCCTGCCAACTGGAACGAGCTCCTCACGCAGCTGGGCATGGCCGCGACCGAGCTGCAACGCCTTGACCTCATCGGCCCCATCGAAGGCCTCGCCGTAGAGCGAGAGCGTCCTTTGTTCGTTGCAGTGCTCGGGGAGTTCAATGCAGGCAAGAGCACGTTCTTGAATGCGCTGCTCGGCACAGACGTCGCCCCTACTGGCATCCGACCGACCACGGCGAGTCTTCATTGGGTTGCCTGGGCGCCGGACCCTTTTGCGCGGGTGGTCGTGCACAAGGGCAGCGATCGAGTCGTTCCGCATGCTGAGCTCAAACAGACGCTGCAGCAGCTGCGCGAAGAGGGTACTGAGCTCGATCGGGTACTGATTTACGCGCCCATCGAACGACTCAAACGCATCGAGATCCTCGATACGCCAGGATTCAACGCGCCTGATCTCAGCCACGGCGAACAAGCGCGACGGGGAATCGCTGAGGCCCATGTTGCCTTGTGGTTGCTTGATGGAACCGCTCCGCTCAAAGACAGCGAACGAAAGGTCATCGAGCAGGTGGCTACCGCCGGTGTACCCATTCAGGTCTTGGTCAACAAGCGTGACCGAGTCGGTGAGCAGGACATCGAGCGGGTGATGTCGTATGTCGAAACGGCTCTGGCCGATGTGGGGATTGTCTCGCTGGCACCACCCGTTGCTTTGAGCGCACAGCAGGCGCTGGCAGGGCGGCTGGGCGACGCCGGGGCGCTGCAAGCATCCAACTGGTCACAAGTCGAGACCTTGCTCGCCGACCAAGTCGTCAACCGTTGTGCCGAGCTGCGCGAACGCGCACTACGACGAAAGGCGGCGCACATCGCAGGAGCACTGGCAGCTGAAGCGAAGATACAGACCGCACAAGCGCAACAGCGGGCCCAGCAACGAAGACAACGCGGTGAAGCCCTGCGCCAGCTTGCGGCGCGGCTTCAGCTGGCGCCAGCGGAGCGCGAAGCGGTGGCCGACGTGGTGCTGGACGCGTTGGCTCCAGCGTTGCGAGGACTTCAAGCTGATTTGCGCCCCCTCGAAGCGATTGAAAACAAGAGGCGTGACGACCCAGAAGTGCGCGGCTACCTGGTCAACCGCACGACCGAGCGGCTGGTACCCGTCGTCGTTCAAGCTGTCGTGGCTCAGCTCGACGAGGAGCTGGTTCAGGCCGATTGGCTGACAGAACCGGTCCGAGCCACGTTTGCCGGGGCCGCCGCCACCCAACCTCGGCGACTTGGAGGAGATGCACTGCTCGCCACGCTCGATGTAGCACTGGTGGCATGTGCGCGCGCACTAGGACGTGAGGCGCACGTCTACGAGACGACCGCGGTTCACAGCGCCATCGAAAGCAGGCTCGAGGCCATCAAACACCGCTTCTCTCAAACGGCGCCCGAGCCGCCAGCATGATGGCAGGCGGCGGCAGTCATTGTTGTTTCGACTGAGTCTTTCGCCGGCGAAGGAGACGTCGACGTGGCGCGGGTGAGCAGCTGTCAGGATCGGCGTCTCGTAGCTGGGCGAGCGCCTGGTCGCGCAGCTCGTTGATCCAACAGTACAGCGCGTGATGCTCACCGCTGCCGCCCGTCCGGATGATGGCGACCATCAGCTCGTGGGCTCGTGCTGGATCGCCCGCCCGCGCCAGGGCATGCGCATAGCTCGCCGTCACATCTTTGTTCTGCGGAAGCTGCAAGTGGGCACGGCGCAACAGCGGAAGCGCCTCGGCTGGTTGGTCGAACGCACAGTCGTAGAGATGACCCAAGTTGTGAGCATAGCCGGGGTCATCTGGCGCTAGCTCCAAGGCGCGCTGATAGGCTTGGGCAGCGACTTGGTAATGGCCCATGAGCGATTGGGCCAAGGCGAACACGCCCCAGCCCCGGTCATCATCGGCGAAACTGTCAACGATTCGGCGCGCGTAGAGTGCAGCCTGCCAGGGATTTGTCGGCAGCGCGCGTTGGGCCAGCTCATGATGCGCGACGCGCCACGCTTGATGACCAACGGGCAGCATCTCGACCACCCGCAGCAACAAGGGGATCACTCGGCTGTCGGGCCACTCGTCTCGCAACGCATCTTCAACGCGGCGAATCAGCTCCTCGACTTCGACGGGAAGCGCCCCAGCCATAGTTGTGTTTGTTGTATCACGCACGCGAGCGCGTGGAGACCGTCGCCGAAAGAGAGCGGTCCTCGATGGTCGCTTCGTTGAGTGCCTCGAGGGCTACTTCGACGACCGAAGTTTCTACTTCGACGAAACAGTACCGTTCCCGGATTCGAATGCGCTTCACGTGCTCGGCGTGAACGCCACCATCAGCGAGAATACTTCTGATGAGGCGCACTCGAGCACCATCGCTGCGGCCCAAGCTCAAATGGAGCTCCACCAGCTCGAGGTGGTCGGCTGGCGCCGCAACTGCGATGGGGTCAACCTCTGTCGAACGAGCCGCCGCGGCTTGCTGTTGCTCCGAGCCCGCCTTCTTGCCTTTGGCATCCGGCCTCGTCTTGGCCCGGCTCGACTTGGTTGCTGTTGGCGCAGCAGCAGGTGCTGGTTCCGGCGCAGATGCTGGGTCCGCTGCTGCTGGGTCCGCTGCAGCGGCGTCAGCAGATGGCGCCGAGCGCGTCAGCCCATCCTGACTAACGTCCACGCTGGGTGCTGTCTTCGTCCTCGATGCGCTGCGTTTCTTGGGCTTGGGCGCGGGGGCGGGGGGCTCGACAGCAGGGGTCGGTGCCTCCGCTGTGGGCTCGACAGCAGGGCTGGCCGTGGGCTCGACAGCAGGGCTGGCCGTGGGCTCCTCCAAAACCGTGGGCGCTGCCGAGGCTTGCCGCCTGCGGCTCGCTGGTCGTGGCGGCTTCTTGGAAGACATGGCCGGCTTGCGCGCACGACGCCGCGACTGAGCAACCTCAGGCAACTCGGGCCGCGCGCCGAGGTGCTCACCCAACATCCCCGCCAGGATCGCTTCGGCGTCATCGTGAGTGAGCAAGCGCTGCGCGAGCGCAAGATGCTCAGCAGATTGGCCACGCTGCGCGAAGGTCTCCGCCAAGGATGAAACGATGTCTGCTTCTCGCCGTGTGCGCTGATCACGCGCCGAGGGCAGCTGCCGCTCGAGGGGACGAATCTTGTAGGTGAGGCGCAAAATATAAAGCGCGCCGATGTCCTGGGGCGTGGCCAGCGACAGCGCCACACCCGTGTTGCCTGCCCGTCCGGTACGCCCCGTCCGGTGAACATAAGCTTCGGCATCTTTGGGGAAGTCGCAGTTGATCACGTGCGTGAGGTGCGAGATGTCGATGCCGCGAGCGGCGACATCGGTTGCAACCAAGAAGCGCAGCCGTCTCTCACGCGTGGCCCGCATCACCTTCTCCCGCTCACTCTGCGGCAAATCGCCGTTGAGCCAATCCGCGTCGAATCCCTCCCGTTTGAGTCTGGCTGCGATGCGCTCGGTCTGCTCCTTCGTGTTGCAAAACACGATCGCGCTCTCGGGGTCCTCCACCTCGATGACTTGCAGTAGCGCCGAGGGTTTGTCTTCAGGCACCCAGTAGACGAAATGGTCCACCTCGAGGGCGCCAACATGATCCCCCGACAGAATGATGAACTCGGGCTCACGCAGTCGTGTGCGTGCCATGCGCTCGATGTCCGGTGGTACCGTTGCCGAGAACAACATGGTTTGCCGATTGGTCGGCAAGTGCTCGATGATTGCGCTCAGCTCGCGCTCGAAACCCATCGACAACATCTCGTCCGCCTCGTCGAGCACAAGTGCTCGCATCGCCGAGGATTCGAGGGTCCCGCGTCGCAGATGATCCAGCACGCGGCCCGGGGTGCCGACTACGATTTGAGCGCCGGCCGCGATGGCGTCGATCTGCCGCCCCATCGGTGCACCACCGTAAACGGCGATGATCGAGACTTCGCGATGAGCAGACAGCTCTTCGAGCTCCCGTGAGACTTGAAGCGCAAGCTCCCGGGTTGGGCACAAGATCAACGCTTGGGCGCGCTTCTTCGACCGACGAACCAGCTTGTCGATGAGCGGCATCCCGAATGCAGCGGTCTTGCCCGTGCCGGTACGGGCCTGAACGACGACGTCACGACCGCTGGTGGTCGACTCCCAAACAGCTACCTGCACTGGTGTCGGTTGCTCGTACCGCATGTCCCGCAACGCGCGACGAAGCTCGTCTGACAAGGGTAGGGCTTCGAAGCTCAGCTCCGCGTTTTCATTGGGCTCGGCGCGTTGTTGGGGGGTGGTATCTGTTGCGCTCACAAAACTGTCACTTTCCGGTTGGCGTGACGCTCAACCGTTTTTTCACAAGCTTCTGCACACGGCGCCTCAGCGCAGTCAGCTCGGCTGCCTGGTGACGCACGCCGTGCTCCTCCGAATAGCGGAGCCGCTCTATCGCGTCGAGACTCTCGCGATGGCTTCTGTCATTGGCGCACAATCGAGCTACCGCGTTGCGATGTTGCCACGTGGGCGTAACCGCGCTGCGATAGCGCAACAAGGCGGCCTCCTCGTTGCGCTCGCCTTGGGCGTAGGGCGTCTCTGCTGCCCCGCGCCCCCGCTCGATGGCCTGGTAAAGCTCCCGAAGCCCATCGACACATGTTGAAAAAGGCGCTGGCGACGACGGTTGCTGCGGAAAGAACACCTGGCGTGTGATCTGAACCAAGCTGGCCACGGCGATTGCTGCCATTGTCGCGTAGTAAATCCCAGCCGCCACCCTTCGACCCATGCGCCGCGAAGGTGTTAGCGCTGGCTTGTCGTCGTTGGGGCTCGAAGCAGGGGCCGACCTGTCGTCTGCCTCGTCGCCCTCTTTCGATTTTTTCGAAGTGTTGCCAGCCACCGCGGGAGGTTATACGGGGCAAGGCCCCAGCGGCCAAGGGATCTGACGCTTCGTGTGGTGTCGCTACCTCTCACTCTGTTTGGCATTGCTTGCGGCAACGCTCAGCACACGTGCTGAGGCGCAGCCGACCACCAATGACTTCGCGGTCGACCTCTATCAGGGGCCCATCCTCGCCCCCATCCGAGTCATTTCCATGGGCGGGGCGTACGCCGGTTACGCCGAGGGCATCGCCGGCTTCGTGACCAACGCTGCCTCTCCCGCTGTTCGACACTCTCACAGCGTCAGCTGGCTCGACCTGGACATCGATGCTTCGTTCTCGTTCCCCATCCCTGCTTTCAAGAACAACGACTTCGACAACAGTGGTGACATCGACGCTGACTACACCAGCTTCATCTACTTGAGCGCCGGGGGAAAGATCCAGGCGGGCCCTTTTGGTGCGGGTTTTTTTGGAGATCTGCAGCGCTATTCTCTTCGCTTTCCACCCGATGAGGCGACCACCGTGGTGACCGTCGGGCGCTACCACCTGCTGACCGCCTGGCAATTTCTGGGCGGTCAGTTGGTCGTTGGTGCCGGCGCCCGAGCGCTCACGCTCGGGGTGAGCGCAACCGATACCGAGCTGACCATGGTGGGCGTCGCGCCCCAGCTCGGCTTTCTGGTACGCCCAGACTGGACGCCATTCCGCGTCGGAGCTACCTACCGGCACGCTGTTTCCGCCTCGACCTCAGTAGGTTCCGGAGAAAGCGTCGACGCCGAGGGCGTCACCCGCGCCGGCGGCTTGATCGTACCAGATGCAGTCGAGCTTCCTTGGGAGCTCGGGGTGGGTTTGAGCTTGCAGGTCGGGCCCCGCCCTTTGAACCCCGCCTGGATCAACCCGCGCGACCATGAGAAGGAGCTGCGGCGGGCGTACAGCAAACGTCAACGGAAGCGGCAACGTGCCCGCAACGAGCGCTTGTGGCGAATGGCCCCTGGGGCGGCTAGGCGCACGTTGCACGCCAAGCTCTGGGCTGAAGAGCAGCTCCTGCGGCAGCAAGAAGCTGAGCAGCAAGCCGCAGACTTGAAACGCCTGAAAGACGAGCGCCGTGCACGCGCGCGCAACTGGCCTCGGGAGAAGTTGTTGCTCACCGCAGAACTGCTGGTGACGGGCCCGGTGGACAACGCCATCAGTTTGGAACGCTTCCTCGCCCAAGGGCAAGCCCCACAAGCGAATACCACCACTTGTTCGGCGGTGGCTTCAGGCGAGGAGATCAACTTCTCTCCTCGCTTTGGGATCGAGATGGAGCCGGTTCCGATGTACGTCCACACCCGGTTCGGTAGCTACTACGAACCAAACCGCTTTC
>CAZRGL010000535.1:0-7658 GCA_964599485.1 uncultured Polyangiaceae bacterium | reverse complement strand
GTAGCTGTGCACCGCGAACATCGCGAAGAGCATCCCGGTGTAGACCGGATGGACGCCGACGACGTCCGCTACCCAGTCCTTCTTTACTAGGCACAACAGCGCCACTGCCCCACCGGTTGCCAGTGAGATGATGGCCGTGGTGCGCCGCTTGTCTGGACCCAGAGCTTGCTCGAGGATATGGCCCCCGTCGAGCGGCAGGACGGGAAGCAAGTTGACGAGGCCCCAGCCGATGTTCACCCAGGTGAGCAGCTTGAGCGTGTGGATCCTGGCCACTTCAGCCGTGGTGATCTTGTTGACGCTTTCGACCGTCATCAGGTCCGGTGCGGCTTTTGTGATCGCCCAGACCAACCCGCCCAAGACGAAACCAGCCAGCGGACCTGCGAAGCTGATGAAGATGCGCTGCAGACGCGACACCCGCTGGGTTCCGGCCCAGGCACAAAGCCCACCCATCATGTGCAAGGTGATCTCGGGCTTCATGCCGTAGCGTACAACCGCGAACGCATGACCGAGCTCGTGGACCAGAATCGAGACGAGCAGGACGGCCGCCTAGATGAGCAAGCCGATCTTGAAGTCGCTACGCAGATAGTCCAGGCCCAACAAGACCGTGACCAGCCAGAAGCCGGGCTGAACCTCAACAGGTATGCCAAAAAGCCGAAAGCGCATGGCGCAAAGGCCTCATAGCATGGAGTCTGGTCTCGATCATGCTCACTTGGAGGGACGCCGTGCCGGGCACGCGGGCGGTGGCGGACCTGCCGGCTTGGCGAAGCGCACGCAGCTCAGCGCGGCGCTCATCAGGCTGAGCGTGGTCACAGCCAACAGCAAAAGCGCTAGCTTGCGTGCTCGCATCGCAGCAACAAGCACAGCAGCGGCAGGACGTGGCGGCCAACTTCCGCGGTGGCCAGGAATGGCCGCGGGAGCGAGCGCTGCCCGCAATTGTCTGTTATTCTCGACGGGTTCGAAGTCGGGGACTTGCTTGGCGGCTCGCCGCCAGCCATCACAAGGAGTGAGAAAATGCTTCGCACTTGGCGACTTGCGCCGTTGTTCGCCGCTGGCCTGCTCGTGGCCATGGCTCATGGCTGCTCCTCGAGCGACGTGTCCTTTGGCAAAACAGGCAGCGGAAATGCTGGTGCTGGCGCCGGATCGGTTGGTGGCGACGGCGGCGAGGCAGGCCAAGGCACAGGCGCGAGCGGTGCCGGCACCACCAGCACCAGTAGTGGCGAGGCCGGTCAGGGGGGCGTGTCGCCTCTTTGTGGCAACGACGTGATCGACGACGACGAGCAGTGCGATGGTGCCGACTTCGGCAGTGTGACCTGCCAAGACTCGGGTTACTCCAGCGCTGATGGGCTCGTGTGCACCGAGATGTGCGAAATCGATGATAGCGACTGCAAGTCAACCTGCGATGGGCAGCTGCTCGAGCCTGGTGAGGAATGCGACGGGAGCTTCTTCAATTCGATTAGCTGTACCGACTATGGCTTCTCGAATCCAGACGGGCTCGGCTGCAACAACTGTGTCCCCGACGAGTCTGGCTGCAAAGCGACCTGCGACGGGCAGCTGCTCGAGCCAGGCGAGCAATGTGATGGCAACGACCTCGATGGCGCGAGCTGCAAGGACTACGGCTATAGCAATGGCAACGGGCTGACCTGTGTGGGCTGCTTCTTCGATCCGTCGACCTGCAAGCCAACTTGCGACGGGCAGTTGCTCGAACAAGGCGAGGAGTGTGATGGCAACGACCTCAACGGGATGAGCTGCAAAGATTTCGGCTATGTGGAGCCCAACGGCCTAGGCTGCAACAACAGCTGCAAGCTCGATCCCGGCGGCTGCAAAGCGGTCTGCGGCAACAAGACCATGGAGCCTGGCGAGGAATGCGACGATGGCAACATCGATCCCAATGACGGCTGCAATCAATGCAAGATCGCCGGCGGAACCTGCGCTGAAGCCATCCCCATCACGCTCACCAACGGGACCAGCTTCTATCAAGGCACGACGGTCAATGGAGGCTATCACCACGCTGGTAACGCGTGCTCTGGCGAGGGCGGCCGCGATCGCGTCTACAAAGTCACTACCGCGACGGCGGGCTTCTTGACCGCGGCGTTGATGCGTGACGGCACCGACTACAACTCGATGCTCTATGCGCTGACCGACTGCCAGTCGCCCTGGAGCGCCATCCTCTGCGAGAACAGCTACGATCCCAACAATGGCAACAATGTGTTGCACGGCGGCGAGGTGATCTCCTTCCCGATGGGCGCTGGCGACACCGTCTACATCGTCGTCGACGGTTATGGCAACGCCACCGGGAAATATGAGCTGGGCCTCGATCTGTCTGTCGGCACCTGCGCCGATCCGGTGCTCTTCCCGCTTTGGTACGGTTCGACGCAATCCGCCCTCGGTTCGACCCTCGGCCAAAAGAATGAGAGCTCCTCGGCCGGTTGCGGCGGTACGGGCAGCGGCGACGTGGTCTACGAGCTGATGCCCTACGACTCCGGCAAAGTAGAGGCAGAGATCCGCGCGAGTGGGACCAACTTCGATTCGACCGTCTCCGTTCGCAGTGTCTGCGGCGACGTCATGACCGAGATCGCTTGTGACCACGACGCCAACGGCAACGACACCATCGAGTTCGTCACCACCGCCAATCAGAGCAGGTTCGTGTGGATTGACGGCTGGGCGCAGGCAGAGGGCGAATACGCGCTTCGCTTCGATCCGACGCCTTGATCTCGACCGACAGTCCACGCGCCATGCACCGCCGCAAGCGCTTGTTGTTCGCCGCGCTGCTGCCCTTGCTTGCCTGCGAGCCGGCAGGGCAGCGCGAGCAAGCCACGTCGACCGTGCCGACCACACAAGCCGACGTTGCGACTTCGACCTCGACCAGCACGCCCTCGCCGCCCGAGCCGGTTGCCATGCCCGAGCCACGCTGTCGTCCCGACATGGTGCGGGTGCGTCCCAGTCGGCGCCCAGCCAGCCGCACCGAGGTGGACGCAGGGCCAGCTCTGGCCGCGTTCTGTGTCGATCGTTATGAAGCCATGTTGGTCGATCATGCGACCAAGGCGCGCATCTCGCCTTACTACGCGCCATCCCGAAAATGGGCGACTTATGCCGCCAAGAACTGGGCCAGCCGGCGCCTCAGGGTGGGCGGGCCCAAGGCCCGCGCGATGCCCTTGCCCAAGCTACCTGTTTGGGAGACAGAACGTGACTTTGAGCCCCGGGCAATCGTGCGGAAGAACGTCACCCCAAACGGGCACGTCAGTGGCAACGACGCCGCAACCGCCTGTCGCCACGCTGGCAAACGCCTCTGCACCCCGAGACAATGGCGGGTGGCTTGCGGCGGCGAGCAAGGCTGGCAGTTCCCCTATGGCCCCAAATACATCCGCGGCAAATGCAATGTGTTCCGTGAAGCGCATCCAGCCGCGGTGCTGCACGACAACCCAGCCAAGGGTCACACCGATCCGCGGCTCAATCAGGTTACCTACAAGGGCCGGCCGCTATTGCGCCGGACAGGCACGACGCCGAGCTGCGCCAGCAAGTGGGAAGACGACGCCATCTACGACATGGTCGGCAATTTGGACGAGTGGGTAGACGTTCCCAAGGGCTCGTTCGCTGGTGGCTTCTACGCACGATCGAGCAAGAAAGGTTGCGACTGGCGCTCAACGGCGCACCCCATGTACTACGCCGACTACTCCACCGGAGTGCGCTGTTGTGCAGATCTTCCCACCGTCGCGCAAGCGACTGATGGCGGCCGCTGAGCTGTTCTGGGTCTGGCTCAGGCGGTCTTGCGGAACGCGGTCATGTGCTCGACGAGCGCCTCGACCGCTTGTCGGCTAACGGCGTTATATATCGAGGCGCGGATGCCGCCCACGCTGCGATGACCCTTGAGCCCAACCATGCCCTTGTCCGCGGCCTCGGCCACGAAGCGCTTCTCTAGATCCTCGGTCGGCAGCCTGAAGACCACGTTCATCAGCGAACGACTGGCCTTCTCGACTGGGCAACGGAAAAAGTCTGCATCGGCGTCGATGGCGCCATACAGCAGCTCCCCCTTGGCGCGATTGTGCTTCTCGACTTGGCTCAGGCCGCCCGCGTCGCGCAGATGCTCGAGCACGTTGCGGACCATGTAGATCGCAAAGCTGTTGGGCGTGTTGTAGAGCGACCGCTTGCTGGAGTGGATCTTGTAGCTGAGGATGTTCGGCACATCAGCGCGCGCGCCTTCGATCAGTGACTTGCGCATCACCACGATGGCCAGGCCCGAGGGGCCAACGTTCTTCTGGGCACCAGCGTAGATCATGCCGAAGCGGCTGGCGTCCATGGGTTTCCACAAAAAGTCGCTCGACATGTCAGCGATCAGCGGCACCGAGCCCGTGTCGGGCAGCTCGTGATACTGCGTGCCGAAGATGGTGTTGTTGGTGGTGATGTGCAGGTAGGCCGCCTTGCCGTCGAGCTCGAGCTCGTCCTGCTTCGGCACGCGCGAGAACTTGCCATCGACTGCGGTATCGCCAGCGCTGCGAGCTGTCCCGATCTTGCTCGCCTCAGCCAGCGCCTTCTTCGACCAAGCGCCGGTCATGATGTAGTCGGCGCTGGCGTCGGCAGGCAGCAAGTTCATAGGGATCATCGCGAACTGCAAGCTGGCGCCACCTTGCAAGAACAACACGTCGTAGTCCTCGCCCACCCCAAGCAGCTCGCGCACCAGATCAGTGGCTTGCTGATGCACTTCATCGTAGGTCTTGCCACGATGACTGTGCTCCATGATGCTCATGCCCGTGTTGCCGTAGTCGAGCATCTCGCCTGCAGCTCGTTCGAGAACGGCTAGAGGCAGAGCGGCCGGACCAGCGCTGAAATTGTGTACGCGTGCCATGCGCGGACCCTACCAGATCCGCTCCGGGTGCCAATAGCGCTCGTGCAGGCCCGCAACATCTGCGTGCTGTCGGGCGAACACGTCGTGCGACGGGCTATTTTTTGGGCGCAAAGGTGTCGATGAGCGCGTCGAAGTCTTCGCGGGCCGCGGCCACGGTGGCTGCCGGTCCGGTCAGCTTGAAAAAGTAGCGGGCAGGGGAGGTGTCGACGATTGCGGTCAGCATCGTGAAAGCAGCCCGCACGCCAACAGGATCGCTAGGCAGCCCGCTGCCTCTGAAGGCACCGTTGATCTGCACGATGGTCACCTCGAGTCCGTTGACCTGCCGCTTGTTGATCTTGGCCTTGGGACGCGCCACGAATTGGTCACGCCAGCGATTGATGTTGGCCAGCACCCCGCCGCCTACGCGCATCACGCTCATCTCAGCGTCACCGAGGTCGCCCACACTTTTTACCCGGTAGGTTGCGTCGCGCATCGTGCTGGGGTTGGAGCTGATACGCCAAGCTGCCGGCTTGCGCCAGCTGATGGCGCTGGGCTTGCCAATCTTCCCAGTGGCGCTCGGTTGGGTCTTGGCTTTGCTCGGCCGCTCTGGTCGCGGATTGGCAGCTGGTTCTGCAGGTGCTTGCTCGCAACCGCTCGCCAACAACCAGATGGCCAGCAACAACCCAAGCAGCGACCCCGAGGCCAGCGAGCGTGGCCGCATGCTCAGTAGCCCGCGAATTTGCTGATGAGCTCGTTCATGATCTCGCGGGTGCCCCCACCGATTGGGTAGAGCCTGGCGTCCCGGTAGAGGCGCTCGACGACGGTCTCGCGCATGTAACCGTAGCCGCCATGGATCTGCACGGCTTGATCGACCACGAAAGAGCACATGTCGGTGGCCGTGTTCTTTGCCATCGCGGCCTGCGCTGGGTTGGCTTCGCCGCGCTGGTAGCGTTGTAGCAGCTCGAACATCAACGCCCGGGCGGCGGCGATGCGCGTAGCCATGTCGGCCAGCTTGTGGCGGGTGACTTGAAAGCCCACGAGCGGCCGAGCAAACGCCTGACGCTGCTGTGCATATTCGATGGCCTCGCGATAAGCGAGCATGGCGATGGCGACGCAATTGGCCGTCAGCGCAAGGCGCTCTGAGACGAAGTTCTGCATGATCGGGATGAAGCCAGTGTTCTCGTCGCCGATGAGGTTACTGACTGGCACCCGGCAGTCTTCGAAGCACAGCTCGGCGGTGTCCGACGCCCACCAGCCGGTCTTGTCAAGCTTCTTGCTGACGCTGAAACCCGGCTTGTCGCGCTCGATGACGATGAGCGAAATACCGGCGTGCCCTTTGCCGCCGGTGCGCACCGCCGTAGTAACTAGATCGGCACGGCAGCCCGAGGTGATGAACGTCTTGGCGCCATTGACCACGAAATGGTCGCCGTCGCGCACCGCCTTGGTGCTCAACGACGCTACGTCGCTTCCGCAGCCCGGCTCGGTGATGGCCAAGGCGGCGATCTTCTCGCCGCGGAGCACCGGTGGGACGAAACGCTGCTTTTGCTCCTCCGTGCCGCACAGCAGGATCGGCGGAATGGCGATGGCGTGGCTACCCAGACCGACCACCGTGCCGACGGACTTGCCATGGGCGATCAGCTCTTCGGTGATGGCCAGAGCATGAGCCACATCACCGCCGCCGCCGCCGTATTGCTCGGGATAGGCAACACCCATCAGCCCCGCATCGGCCATCTTGATATACAGCTCGCGGGGAAAGCTGTTGGCTTCCTCCCAATTGTGCGCGTGTGGCGCTATCTCGCTCGAAGCAAAGCGCCGCGCTTGCTCGCGCAGCTGCTCATGCTCCTCCGTTTCATGAAGTGGCTTGCCGAACATCCTCACCCGCCTGTCAGCTCCGACCGGAGCTGGAAATCAGCTGCCTCACCCGCCTTTGCGGCGCTTACCTTTCGCGCCGCCGGGCGGTCCAGGCAAACGACGCATCGCTTTTCCGTTGGGTCCAGCGATCACGTTTGAAGGCAGCTTCACCTGAGGTGGTGGCTCCTTGGCGATGTGATACGGCGCCGGTCGGGTCAAGTCCGAGCAACCCAGCAACAACATCGCACAGGCCGCACAAGCGATTATCAGAAAGCGCATGATTGAAGGGCAGGTTAGCACTCACTCTGGCCTGCTGACCACCGAATCGGTACCGAACCAGCGCTGGCTACACTATCCTGCTGCTCATCGTGGCCAGCGACCCACCACCAGTGAAAACCTCGCCAGCAGTAAAGCCTGGCTCAGCGCTGAGTCGCGCCCGTCGGCAGCGACTCGTGCTCGGCGCCTGCATCGCCTTGTTCGTGGTGCCGGTGCTCGCGATGGTAATCCAGCAACTGCGCGCGCCTTCGGTTGGCGATGAGTGCACGAGCGCTGAGCAATGCCCCAACCCTGGATACTGTCTGCAAAGCACAGCGCCCGCGAGCTCGGCCGACGCGGCGCCCAAGGGCTATTGCTCACGGCGTTGCAACGGTGACAAAGACTGCCCAGAAGGCATGCGTTGCGGCAACGCCGCGCTGGCCCGCCCCCGAAGCAAGACCGGCGCGACGACCAACATCGACGTCTGCATCCGTTGACCCAACGGGGCGCTACGGACTCGCGCGCCCCTGGCGGGGCGACGGCGCACGAGTCCTTCGCTAGCGCCTCCTATTGGCCAACTGGAGGTCTTTTCTCGGGGTCTTTGAAAAGACCCCGCCCCATCGCCTGCGGCGACGGGGCCCCACCCCAAAATCGCTGCGCGGCGGACGGGCAAGCCACGACCCAACGGGGCGCTACGGACTCGCGCGCCCCTGGCGGGGCGACGGCGCACGAG
>CAZRGL010000534.1:0-7702 GCA_964599485.1 uncultured Polyangiaceae bacterium | reverse complement strand
ATCTCGGCGGCGTGTCCCAAAGGCGCTACCGCTACACCGGCAAGGAACGCGACGAGGAGACGAAACTCTACTACCACGGTGCCCGCTACTACGCCCCTTGGCTAGCCAGGTGGACGCAGGCTGACCCGGCGGGCCTGGTGGATGGGCCTGGGACGTACACATATGTGCGGGGCTCGCCGATTGGACTCAGTGATCCGAGTGGTGGGCAGTCCGAAGATCCCACCTTCGCTGAGGTGAGGTACCTGCAGGGTTTGCTCAGGACGCAGGGCGTTAAGGGTGGCCAGCGCAAGATGATCCACCAAAAGATTAACGCGCTACTGTCGGAGAGGCTCCGCACTCTTAAACAACGCTTTGCCGAGACTGAAGCCGCTCTCAAGAAACCGCTTGAAACATCGGCAGCTTCCTCCACCTCGAAGAGGGCCAAGCAGCGGGGCCCTTTCGGTGGCGATGATCCTCGCGGCAGGTACGCCGAAACCGCGTATTATCGTTCGGCAGAGTGCTACGAACGGGAGGGGCCGGTCTTCTGTGAGGCTAATGCCGAGGCATCCCTCAACGACTTTGAGCGGTTCCGGTTGGGCTTGGGTGGGGGGCCAGGCCATGGCCTCATAGGGATGGGACCGAGCGGAGGCCGGGGAGGCGGCTCGCGGCGGGGTGGAGGCCGGGGCAGAGCGAATTCACCCAGACCTTCGGGGAGGCGCGACCGTCCCAAACGAGTGAACATCTGGGGGGAAGGCGAAGCTCTTCCGAAGTACATTGACTACGCAGGCGAGCCGGGGCCTCACGTCAAAGGCAGGCCGCTGACGACCAAGATTGCCACCGGCTCAGTTGAGCGGGTCTTTGTTCGGTCCTCGCCTGTCAGTGACTTCACGGCGTCCGAGATCGGCCGCATCATCGCACCTGGTGGACGCATCGTGATTCATCACCCAAGTGGGGCAGGCAGCAACGCCTTCCTCGGCCGAATAAGGGCGGCTCTCGGGGCCAGGGTACAATCTGTAAGGACTCGCAACTACACGAAGACCCAAACGTTTGATGGGCAGACCACTACAGAGAGCTACACTCAACACACCATCCAAGTTAAGCCCAAATGAGCATCCAACAGTTACTAGATCAGTACAGCAAGCTGCCACGGAAGGACGTGAGGATCCTCGACTCCGCTGATGACCTTGATGACATCAATAGCGGAATCCTCTTCATCATGGCGCCGTGGAGCGCAGACGCGCTGCGCGGATTTCAGCTGATCTTGGCGGTTCTTGCCGAACACGACCCACCTCAGCCGGCTCTCGTCGTAGCTGATATTGATCGCCTTTCGCCCTCCCTACTTGAGAAGCTCCCGGTTCTGCACGGAAAAGGAGAGACTTTCTGGATTCACAGGGGGCGGATCATCGCGAAGCTGGACAGATATGAGAAGGGTGTTTGGAAGGACGCCATAGTTCGCAACAATCGTTTGTTTGCCTCTGCTCAGCGACAGTGACTTTTCCCATGTGGTATGGGGTTGTGCTGGCTACCTGGTTCATCCATTGGGTGATTGCGCCCATCGGTATTCATGATGAAGGCCTGTCCTGGCTACTTTGGTCGTCCATTGGGTGATTCGGCCCATCGGTATTCGTGATGAAGCCCACCGAGAATCGGTGTCGCGACAATGTTCGCCGTCGAGCGCTGATTCGCCACACCATCTTCAAGGACGGCAAGACGCTGCACGAGACGTTCCGGCCTTATACGAAATTCGGAGCAGACTGACCTACGATGAACCGCAAGCTAACTGAGATGCAACGGGAAGCCCTCGACCTCCTGATGAACGCACCGTCGTCCTTTGCGGCGCTCTACCGGACAATGCTTCAAGAACCGACGCTGGCAAGGCCGGGAGTGAAACTTGCGCTGGCTGATCTCCGAGCCATCGGGGATGCGGGCCTCATCGAGTTCGCCTTGGTGCTACCTAACGGCGGCTACCGCAGAGCACACGCCGACGACTTCGACCGGGTGCAGGCCGAGTACTCGGTTTGGCTCGACGGACGTGCGCCCGCCTCGATCCCGGTAGACGAGACTTCTCTCGATGAAGTTGGCCTCTGGATGCAGATCACCGAAACGGGCAGGGCGTTGTGGAACACGTTGGAGGATGAGCGGGACTAACTGTCCTGGCTTTGCCCTGTGGTGGCTACTTTGTTCGTCCATTGGGTGATTCGGCCCATCGGTATTCATGATGAAGGCCGACAAGAATCGGCGTGGCGACAACATTCGCTTTCGTAGGTCCACGAGACCCTTTCCTGGCATCCTTGAGCCGCTGGCAGGTGAGCCTTGGGTTGGCTCCAAACATGTCCCTTTTGGACCCCTGTGAATCGCCCCGGGATTTCCGGAAACTCTGGCCTGTCCCCAGTCTTCCGGAGCCACAAAACTAGAATCATGGGCAAGCGAGAAAATGGAGGAAGATGAAGACCTGGACTAAGGATGGAAGTGAGATCCATTGGTATGAGCATCCAGGTATCGGTAAGGTAGGAGTAAAGTGGGCGGGGTTCCCCGATCCCTTCTGAATTAAGATGAGAGTCAGGGTACGGACAGCTTTCCAGCAGCTCGTCAGAGACGAACTGGAGCATCCAGGAATCACCGCTGAAGCGGAGTTTTACGTTCTCGAAGTAGACGACGAGTATTATCGCGTAGTGAACAGGTTTGGAGAGCCCACCCTCTATCCCAAAGAGCTGTTCGAGGTTCTCGACCCTTCAATTCCGAGCGGCTGGCGATTCACCGAATACGAAGAAGGCGAGTACCATCTTGAGCCTGCGACGACGGGGCGGCCCGGCTTCTACGAAGACTGGCATGGAAGTGATGGGGATCGCGTTGCACAGAGATCGGCCCGTGACACGTTCCGTCTTGAACTCCTGCGAACCGCTTCAGAGGTGAGCGCAGCCGATAGGAAACTCATTGAGGAGGCCCTGTCGCGGCTGCCTGCCAGCATTGAACCTCCGATGCGTCCTGTCGTGAGGGCCAACGATCCGAACGATCCGACCGGTCCGCGCCGAAGGTAATGGCGGAGCGACGACGGCTGGGCTGGCTACTTTGTTCGTAAGTGCTCGCCGCAGCTCGTCGTGACGCCAGAGCGCGACGCGAGTAACGCGCGCGGCGCGAGAGGACGCGCTTGCCCCGCGTCTCAGCGTCGGTATTTGCGCAAGGCGCCAGCCCAGCACAACGGCTCGGCACATCTCGACTTGCCGTGGTCGACAACTCGTTCCGGAACGAAATTTTCGTGATGGTTCGGACGCGCGCGCTTGCCATCGTTGTAGTGGCAGCGATCTGTCCGAATGGTGCGTACCCGAGAGGATGTCAGCTGGCCAGCTGATGAGGAAGTACGACCTCGCCGCGCCGCGCAGCAATCGCGGTCGTCTCAAGGTATTCGGCGGGTTCGACTCCGACCAGTTTCGCCGTCTCGACCAGGCTGTAGAAGATCGCGGCGACCTCGGTGCCGCGCACCGATTTGGAGCCGTAGTGATTCTTGCGGCCCACAACCGGTCTCAGCCCGCGTTCGGTGCGATTGTTATCGAGCGGTATTCTCGGATCAGTGACGAAGCGGCATAGGCGCGCCCAGTTGCCCGTATGCATAACGGACGGCATTGCCGATCGTCGTCGTCTTCAGCACCGTCTGCGCCATCAGCCACGCTTCCAAACGGTCGAGCACCGCTTGGGATTCTGTTCGGCGTAGCTCAAGCAGCTCGGCGGGTTCTCGAGCGCGCTCGTCGATCTCATAAAGCTCGCCGATCATGCCTTGCGCCGTCGAAGCTTCAGGGAAATCTGCCTCAGCGTCTCGGAACTTGCGCAAGGCGTGAGCCCAGCACAACGCAATGGTTGGCATGTGCTTGTTGCATCCTTTCGCACCGTGCGTGGACATCGCATCGCACACGATGATCCCAGCGAATTCACCGAGCACCGTACTTCTCCATGAGATTCCCAAAAAACAGTCGAAGCAGAACGACTTTGCATAATTCCTGGAGCCGCTAAAAGGCGGTCCCACTCTTGGGCTTGATGGGGCAGCTTTGTGGACGCAAGCGCGTTGAGAGACCCAGCAGTCGGCTATGACAGCTAGGCGCATGCTGGGCAACCATCACAATTTCCGAGACTCGAGCGCCCGATATGATGAAAGCAGACCGTCACCCGGGTGGCGATGCCTCTCCCCGCCGGCGAACCGACGCGAGCGCCTCCTACCGGGTGGCTATCGCGCTTCTCCACCAAAGAAGAGGCGTCGTTTTGCCGATCGCACTCAGATCGTGCGGGCGGTACAGACTCGTCGCTGCCAGCGGCTGGCGCTTATCACTTCGAAATCGGCCATCAGCCAACCTCGCTACAATCCCCGATTTCGCAGCCATTCATCGAGCGACTTGTGGCCCTTCCGGACATAGCTGCGAGTTCTGATTGTCAGTGTGTCGTTGGGGGATTCCTGGCGCGTCACGATGTGGCCGGCGAAAGGTCCACCCTTCGGCATGCAGACCTTGTTTCGAGTCAGGTAATAGCCAACCAATTTGCAGGGCGCGCCGAGGTAGTCCGTGTCCGGCATCGACGGATTCCACAACGTGGCATACCAGTTCTGCCGAGGCCCGTTGTAGCCGGCCCACAGCTCACTCGCATACAGGCCCGGCGGATTGGCCACAGTGTCCTCACGCGTCGGGAGCTTTGACTTCGACCTGGCGTGCATGAGCGTCGAATCGATCTGGCGTCTGAGCGCTGCTGCGAGGTTTTTCCGCGGAGCAGGCTTCTTGGGCGGGCTGGTAGCACTTCCGTCGTCCACACCACAGAACAAGCCGAGCAGTCCACACATGAGCACCAGCCCACAGCAACCAAGTGCGCCGACAGCGGCCGCGATCTTGCCAACCGGCGTGTCCTTGGGAGGTGGTGGCTGGTGTCCCCAGCCGGCTGGGCCGCCAGGAGGATATTGGTGCTGAGGTGGCCATCCCTGGCTCCCAGGATTGGAATACGGAGGTTGTTGATAGCTCATATGACCAGTGGTCCAGGATACCAGAGTCCGGCATCTTGGACTCGGTCTACGTTGGCAAGCGGTGGAACCCGCGGACTTGCGCGAACAGTTGGCGGCGAATATTCGTGCCGCCGCCGATGCCAAGGGCGTTGGTCTCAACGCGCTCGCGGACTTCGCGGCGGTATCCCGCGCGCAGCTGTTCGCTGTGCTCGCCTGCACTACCGCCCCGACAACGGACTGGCTCGCGAAGCTCGCAGCACCGCTCGATGTCGAGCCGTGGCAGCTGCTCGCAGCAAACCTCGGGACTTGACCCAACTTCTCGCCGCGCTAGGGAGCGACCGCGGCAATCAGGGAAGCGTTGCGGCATGGCGTCTCTTGCGACGCGGATAGTGAGTCAGTTCTTCGTCCCAGCCGTGAAGGGAGCGACGAAGCAACCTCCGACGAGGAGGCGGCGAGGAACGGCGTCTCCGCAAAGTGCTCCAAGAGCCTCACTTGGCAACTGACAAGTGAGATCGCGTCAGAGCAATCGTGGTACAGCGCACACCCTAGAAGGTCATCGATGGGCTCACAGCGCGCGCTCCCTGATCACAGGATCCTCCAATTCTGACTGCTCGAGAGTCTCGACGCTGGAGCTCAGCAGAAATGCGGCGGTTCGCCATGGGCCGATCGCGCCATGATGGTCGTGTAGGCCAGGCGAGTGCAGGGCCGTTTGACTACGTGTGCGGGGGAGCTCGCCCCACCGGTGAGATGTGGACGCTGGAGCCAGCGCCAAATGGTCTTGGAATGGTTGATTCTCGAATATGCCATGGATACATTCGCTATATGCCGATCCATGCAACAACGTTCCGTTTGACCCAAGAGGACGTGGCGATCTTGGACGAGGCGCGCGCGTCATTCGGGCTAGCGTCTCGAACCGAAGCGCTTCGACTGTTGATCAGGCTGTGGGACGGTAGCGTGGACGTCCTCGGAGCGGCGAAGACTGCGAAGGACCGAGCGCGGCGACAACGCAAAACGGAGGCATGAACGACGTGCTAGGCCACGAGGGCACACCTCCTCATAACCACCATCCACAAGACAGGTAACGACATGGCGAACGCTGGCAACCGCAATCGGCGAGGAGGACGTGCCCGCACCGGAACGGTCGAGCGCACACGCGATGGACGCTGGCGTCCGATAGCCGTGCTGGCAGACGGGAGCCGCGCGCGACTTGATCCGTTGCCGAAGGGAACCAGCCGAGCAAAGGCAAAGGACGTCGCGGGCCACTGGACTGAGAAGTGGAACGAAGCTGGCTTCACCCGCGATGGACTACCTCGCTGCCCAGGCCAAGCGCGGTCGACGCAAACGGTCTGTGAACCCGCGACAGCAACTGACAAGGCCTGAACCCTCAACGGTGCCGGCAGCCCTGAAGCGTTGGGTCAAGGCATGGCTCGATGATCGCCGCGCTCGTGGGTTGACTAGTGTGCGCGAAAATGACGCGCACTGGCGCTGCCACATAGCACCGGTGATCGGCCACAGGCACGTGGGGCACTGGACCGCGGCGGACATGCGCGAACTGTGCGCATCGCTGGACGCGAAGGTGCGCGAGGGAAGCATCACGTGGAAGACAGCGATGAACGTGTGGGGAACGGCGACGCGGATCTGTGCGGACGCGTGCGCAAGCAAGCTCGACACACTGCGCTGTCGCGAGGACAATCCCGCTCGCGACGTGCGTGGTCCCGATCGCGGCTCTAGCAAGGCTAGGGCGTTCCTGTACCCGAGCGAGGTCGAGCGCTTCTTGGCCTCCGAGTTGGTACCGCTCGAGTGGCGCCGCCTGGTAGCCCTTGCCGTTTACACCTACCTTCGCGCCGGCGAGCTCAGTGTTTTGCGTTGGGATGATGTCAACGTCGAGCACGGCGTCATCACGGTCCACCGTGCAGCCGATCGGACCAAGGCCGATGGTGCAGAGAAGTCAACGAAGGGGCGCAAACCGCGGCGCATTCCGATCGAAGCCAGCCTGGCGCCGATGCTCGAGCAGATGCACAAAACCGCGGGCGGCAAGGGCCTCGTGCTGCCCAACATCCCTTCCGACGGGAACATGGCCAGAGCGTTGCGGCTTTGGCTGGAGCGAATTGGTGTGGACCGCGCAGAGTTGCACGATGCGTCCCCCACCCGCAAGCCGCTCACATTTCACGACCTTCGCGGCACCGGCATCACCTGGATGGCGGTGCGAGGCGACCACCCGCTCAAGATACAAGAGCGGGCGGGACACGCCCGGTTCAGTACTACCGAGGGATACATCCGCACAGCGGAGACCCTACAGGACGGTTTTGGCGAGCCCTTCCCAGCGCTACCGCGTGGGGTGCTCAACGGCGACGCGGGTCACGCCTCCGTGGCACCCAAAGCGCTTCGGATCCGGCCCAGAACACGGCGCAATCGTCCACAACAATCGTCCACGCGAACCATCTCTCGCGAGAACTCTAACGATTCCACGCAGCTCTGGCGGAGAGGGCGGGATTCGAACCCGCGGTAGGTTTCACCCTACGCACGCTTAGCAAGCGTGTGCCTTCAGCCACTCGGCCACCTCTCCAAACGTATTTTCAAACCAGCGGTGTTGCGGAGGAGGAGGGATTCGAACCCCCGGTAGCTTGCACTACGGCGGTTTTCAAAACCGCTGCCTTCGTCCACTCGGCCACTCCTCCCAATGGAGGGACTACTAGCTAGCGCAGCGTCGCCGGCAAGACAAGCCTGGCGGCCTCAGGGAATGATCGT
>CAZRGL010000533.1:5006-7703 GCA_964599485.1 uncultured Polyangiaceae bacterium | reverse complement strand
AGGGTCCGCAATCTTCAGTCCGCTCCGGTCGACCAACCACCGCAAGTAGTCTGCTGCCGCACGACCCTCGAGTAGGCGATATGCATCTGCTCGTGTGTCATCCCCGTCAGGTTGCAAGAGGGGCAGCATGTGCACGGCGGCGGCTGTCTTCTGGTGCCGGCCAACCGACAGGGGCTTGTGGTAGACCTGGCCTGTATCGGCGGCGAAGGATCTTCCTGCCCGCGGCCTCCCCAGCAGCGGCTCCATGCGGTGGTTGAGCCACTCGATGAGTTTCGGGGTGCTGCGGAAGTTGGTCGATAGCTCCACTTGCACCGAAGTGCGCTTGAGGAGCCGCCTCACCTCATCGTAGGTGGCGACATCTGCGCGCCGGAACCGGTAGATGGATTGCTTCGGGTCGCCGACGACCGTCAAGCTGCCCGCCCTGAGCTTGGCTTTCGTCCAGTCCGTTGCTTTCGCTCCCTTCTCACACAGGTAGATGAGAACTTCGGCTTGCAAAGGGTCGGTGTCCTGAAACTCGTCCACGAATACATGGTCGAACATGCCCTGATAGAACTTGCGCGCGGACCGGTCGCGTTGGAGCAGGTTGCGAAGTTGCAACAAGAGATCGATCTGATCCACGACTCCGTGGCGTCCTTTGACTTGGTCGTAGAGGGCCACAACCACCGGAGATAGCCGGACCAGCCGTTGCGCCATCCAAGCCTCCAGAGGCGCCAGCAACATGTCCGCGATGGGCGGAACGTTTCGTTCCGCGATCCCCTCGGTGAACGCTTTCCACGCCTCCCACGCGGGCGTGGTGCAGTCCTTCATGCGCAGTCCACGCTTCCTGATCTTGCGCACTCGTGGGACGAGCTCTGGGTACAAGGTTCGCCCGTCTGTCACGCCGTCGAGCTCTTCCAGTTTGTCGGCCAAGCGTCGCATGGCCCGACTAAAGTGGTCGCGACCGGAGAGGCGTGAAGCGCGCCGCCTGACGGTCCCCCTGGCTTTCGAGATGGCCTTGAGGTCGAGCTTAGGCCGCGCATCCACACCCGCAGGCGGGCAATCACGCTGGAGGATGAAGCCCTCGACGAGAGAGTCGAGGCCGTGCCACGTGTAGAACTCGGACTCTCGTCGCTGGGCCCGAAGGCCAACCGCTACGGCGTCGATCAGGGTTTCTTGTGCTTCAGCGATGAGCTCCGCGTCGACAGACCCGCCAAGTTCATCGGCAAGCGTCTCCATCTCCGTTCCGCGCAGCAGTCGATCGTATGTTTCGCGGACGAGGCCGTCGACGTCTTCGGCGATCTCATATGCCGGACTGAGCTCAGCCTCGACGGGCCGAAGTCGCAGCAGGCGATCTGCAAAGCTGTGAACGGTCCCGATATAGGCCGTGTCGAGTCCGCTCAGCGCGCTACGGAGTCGGTCATGGCGCTTCGGGATGATCTCCGGCTCCGCCAAGCTTCGGACGAGCGCCTCACGAATACGCAGGCGCAGCTCGCCAGCTGCGCGTCGCGTGAACGTCACGGCTGCGATGCGGTTGATGTCGAGTGGTGTCGAGTGGTCTGCCGGAGCAAGCAGTGAAACCAGGCGGTCAACGACGATGGTCGTCTTTCCAGTGCCTGCGCCTGCGTCGATGATGACGTTGCGCTTCCGTTCGTAAACGGCCGTGTCGCGCTGGTCCTGATCAGCGGGTATGCGCTTCCTCATGCCTTGAGCTCCCAAAGAAGCTCAAGTGAGCCTTCGCTGGTGGCTAGAAGTTGTGCGGCGCGCGCCTGAGCACCACTGCCGCACAACGGGTTGAACGGGCAGTATGTGCAGTCGTCGCTGTTCGGAGTGCGAGGGAACGCGTTTTCGCTCAACAGCGCTGTAGCAGTCTTGAGCCATGTCTTGGTGGCCTTGGCGAGCACTGGGTAGTCGTCTCCAAATGCTCGTTCACGGCCATTCAGATCGTTGGCGTGCACATAGGCAACCTCGACGCGCGTGGGGACTTTCCACTGCTTTGCGAGCTTCTTCACCACGGCGGCGTAGAGGCCCAACTGCAGATCGAGGGTAGGGATCGGCTCCTCGTCTGCACCCCGACGAGGGCGGGCCTTTCCTGTCTTCAGATCGCGCACGACCGTTCGGTTGTTCTGCGCCTCGATCAGGTCGATGCGCCCGCGTACCCAGAGCTTCCGCTTTCCAGCGGCCAGCGCAACGGGCTTCTGTTCACCGAATGCTCGTTCGGTTGCCACGAAAGCTCGCTTGGGCCGGTCTTCCCACTCATCTTCCAGGTAGTTCCCGAACATCGTGACCAGCCGACGAAGTTGCTGCTCGCGCACGTATTCACCGGCGAGCGGGTAGTGGTTCAAGAACTCCTCGAACACTTCCGCCGCGAGAGCTGTGGCGATCTTCTTCCAGTGCTTCGGCGAGCGCCGCTTGCTGGCAAAGGCCTCGCCGTGCGCCTCGTAGAACGCCTCTGCAAGATTGTGGAAGAGAGAGCCAATGGCCATGGGATCGAGCTCGCGCTGCGGGCGTGGACCAGCGGGCTCACGCCAATGGAGGACGTGCTCGTAGAGGAAGCGGTGTGGACATTCCAAGAGGGTGCGAAGACGCGATGCCGAGACGGGGCGAGCGGGCGTCAGTCCAGGTAGCGCCGGCCCCGCGATGTCCAACGGAAATATGCCGTCCATGGCGCCGGCGCTGTCTGTCAGTAGCCGTTGGGCCCGTCCGAGGTCGAGCTCGCCG
>CAZRGL010000533.1:0-4996 GCA_964599485.1 uncultured Polyangiaceae bacterium | reverse complement strand
GTATGAAGCCATGATCTCCGGTGGCGTCATCGTGGACTTTGACGTGCTGGACCGCATCGCGCCGGAAGTGCCCGATGGCCACATGCGTGCAACTGCCAGCTCGTTTGACCCACGGGGAACGCGTCAACGAATGACTGACTTGCGTAGCGGGCGGGGCGAAACGCCTCCAACCGCATGTCCTTGAGCTCGAGAGGGCGCGTCTTCTTGGCTGCAGGCGTGATGCCCAATGCCCCCGCGACCTCGAGGAATACGGCAGACGGCTCACGGTAGCCTCGCTCGAGGGTGAAGCAGGGCGTGGACAGTGCGAGCCGCTCCGTGGTGAACCGCACAACGCAGTCGAATTGGTGAAGGGTAGCCAGGCTTCGGTCAGCAGATGTGGTGAGCTTGGCCGAAAGGGCTGCACGAGCTTCGTCGGGGAGCACTGCGTCCTGGCGTGGATGCGAAGGCACGCTGCCTTCAGCTAGGCCGATGATCCTTGTCGCCCGGAAGCGAAGCCCAACCGCGCTTCCGATCGTACCGACATAGACGGCTGGGTCGCCGCAACGGCCCTCGCTGTCCCGCGCGCCGTGCAACCCGCGTGCAATCACACCGAGGGCGTGCACGCCAGTCACAGCGGCGAACGCCGCGTCCTCTGCTGCCGCGCCGAGAGCACTGTCGAGCACGACGTCGAGCTGCGGGCCCGCTGGCACCACCAGCCACTTCGCGATGAACGCGCGGAGTATTGGCCAGAGGTCGGCGAGACTTGCGTTCGTGAGGATGACTTCGGCCATCTCGACAAGCGCAGCCAACGCCGGCTGCAGCGCTTCGAGCTGCTCAAGCTGCCGCACCATGTGGCGATGCTCGCGCCCAAGGCCGGCCTGTTGCAGGTCATCGGGCTCGGTCGGCATCGCCTCGAGTTGCGTTTTCAACACGTCGATGCGATGGGGCACACGGTCGCGCCATGCAAGCGCTCCATCGGGATGACCTGCACTTCCTCCTACTGTCCCTAGCGAGTAGGCTAGATCAAGCGCCGCCCCCTTTTGGATCCGCCGTTCTTGATCCGTTCTCAAGAGCGGCAAGACCTCTGCGACGCTGTCAGCGTTGAGATGGCCGCCCAGGCATCGAAGCAAAGTGAGCACCCGCGCACCTGCTGTGGTGGAGGTGACCGGGGCGCCGCCAGCAACAAACACAGGCAACGGCTCATCGCTGATCGAGACGCGTTGGAGCCGGTCACGCACCATCGATACGAGAGGGTCGCGGTGGCGGACCAGCACGGCGATCTCCTCGAGCGGGGTTTCGTGGATGACGATCTGTTCTACGACCCACTGCGCTGCAGCCTCGAGCTCCTCGTCGACACCGGAGTGCTCTTCTAGGCGCACGCTCGTTGGCGGGTCTTCGCTGGCACGTGGACGCTTTCGGCTTGCAAGGACAGCCGGTGGTTCGAAAAGGTAGGAGCGCAAGATGTCGTGGTCAGATGCCGCTGAGCGGGGAGCTTCCGCGGAGCGCACCGCAGAGGCGAGCTCTTGGCCGAAGTGGTGTTCGAGTCGGTCCAACCACCGCTGGCGCAGCGGGCGGGCACCAAGAACGGCAAGCTCGCAGTTTGGGATGGTGGAGAGCAACGACGCGCTGCTCGCCGATAGTCGACTGGTCACTAGGGCGACGGTCGTGTCATAGCCGGAGACGAGGGCAGGGGCGTCGGATACGAGCTTCGCAGCGTGGCGGATCACGCCTGGCCAACTGAGGCGCCCCTGGGCAGCTGAATCAGCTGCTCTCCAGAGCGTGGCAATGTCGTGAGCAACCTCGCCTGCGTCTTCGAGGTCGGAAGGTTTGAGTCCAACCTCCTCGAGCTCGTAGATGGTCGCCGCAAGAGCAGCGTCCCATCCGCGCTTCTTGCGAAGTAGCTCGAGCGGGAAGTGTTCGAGTTTTAGGCTCTCGTCAAAGACCAGCCGTAGCCGCATGGAACGGAGCGTTTCCTCACCCGAGTCAATGTTCTCTCCCGCGGCGGCGAGCACCTCAGCGGCAAACATCGGCAACGTGAGGAATCGCGTTCCGAGAAGAGCTTCGGGGTGCCCCATCTCGAGGATCTCGCGCCGCAGCGAATGCGACACGCGAGCTGTCGGCACGATTACCGCCCTGCTGGGCAAGGGGCCGCTTCCCGGCAGCGCAACGATGCACTCCGCGATGTCACGGCTGTTCCAGCAGATAGTGCTTCTCATGACATTGCTTGGGCTCGACGCGTTTGGCGACCTCGAGTGTAACCTGGGCCTGCGACGTTAACCGTCGCACCCAGGTCAGGCGCTTCGTCCGACTTTCTCCTCGTCAAGCAGGATGCGCCCACGTGCATCGATGCCGTAGAGAAACCAGCGAATATGGCGGTCGCGGTCTTGGCCCGCGAGTGCCTGTCGCGTCCAAGGATCCGCATAGCCGGTGATGAGAATTCCGCGCGGCTCCTTGTGACCACCCATCGCCTTGAGCTGACCGATGTATCGAAGCAGTTGCTCCACGCCGCGCTTCTGGCCGTCATCGTATTTGAGCTCGACAACGACGGCGCGACCGCGACCGACCTTGCACAAGAAGTCCAGCTTCTCGCGAGTGCCAGTAGGGCAATACTGCGGATGAGGGTCACGTAGTTAGAGCTTCGGCATGATTGCCGACTTGAACCGTTTCGTCAGCTCCGCTTCATTGCTGGCTCGGTCTCCAATCTCACGCATGTTCTGCATCGCTAGGATCGCGCGATCGTCGAGCGATGAACCGTTGATCCCGTGAACATAGATAGGTGGATCGAGGCCAGCCAACCAGCGAGGCACCTGCTCCACCACCGCTGTTCCTCGGCGCTTGAAACCGAAGCACCGCAACAAGCTCCGTAGCTTGAGCCGCTTGCAGCCGCTCTGTTCGATCTCGGAGTACCACGCCGTCAGCTGCTTCTCGGTCGGTGTCTTCCGCATTCGTAACCCCCACTATCCTGCGATGATCTTCAGCCGGTCGTCCTTGTCAATGTGCTCCCCGGTCGCCAGGACCACGCAGCTGACGGTCGCTCGCGTAAGCGCGATGTGCATCCGCACGTCGTAGCGATGATCTTTGGCTGCCGACAGCTCGGCCACAATGATGAACGGACGCTCGAGCCCCTTAAAGCGGAGGAACGTGTCGCTGATGATGCTCGTCGAAGCTTCGGCGCTGTCAGCACGCACGACCCTGTGACTCCCGATGCGATCTGCAAGTCCCAACGACGTTCGGCTTTGTCCGCCCAGCGTGAGGACCGCGATCTCTTCGTGCTTCACACCGCCACCCAATGCCTTCTGGATTTCAGTTGCCACTTTCGACGGCAAGGCGCTCGCGCTCGGGACCCTCACGACGCGCAACTCGTCGATGGGACCCTCGGGAAGCTCGTGCTCCCCTGGTCGGTAGCAGTCCGCGAACTTCGCGAGGGGTTCGGGACACCGGTATCGTTCTCGCAGCTGGAAAGTGAACGGAAACAGTCCATCGGAGACACCACGGTTCGTCCAGAACCCTTGCCCCTGATCGGCGAACGCCCAAAACACGCCACCACCCGCGAGCAACTCAAGCAGGTCCCAGTCGTCGACGGGGATGTCCTGCCCCTCGTCGAGCAAGAGCGCATCGTATGGAAGCTCGAGCTCTGGCAGAGCGTCGGCCGCCGCTTTGAGCGGCGCCATGTCCCACGTATCAGCCGACCACTGCTCCCTGGGTGCACCTCCTTGAACCGAGATGCCCGCTTGTTCGAGGAGTCGAGCGGCGAAGTCGCGCACCGTCCAAGCGTGCTTGATGCCCCAAGCCCGAAGCCCTGCGGCAAGTGCCAGCGTCGAGCACAAGTAGAGAGGATGGCGACCCGCCTGCTCGAGGCGTCGGTAGAGCTCGCGCGCAACCAACGTCTTGCCCGTGCCCGGTCCGCCGGTGATCAGCAGCCTCGGATTCTGCTCGAGGCTGTAAAGCACCTTGAGCTGCATCGCATCGAGGGCGATGAGCTCTTGCTCGCGCATGCGGGAGCGATCACCGAGCGCCAGCCTCGGCGTCCAGGTCTCGCACCACAACGCGTGGACCACGTCGATCCATCTGTTGTCTCGCGGAGGATGCGTGTCTTTGAACAGACGGTCGGCCAACGCCACGAGTGCTTCATCGAGGTACGCGAGATCCTGTTGTCCGAGAACCGCTCCCGCCACAGCCCCTTCTGTCGGCTCGTTTGAAAATGGCGTCTGTGGGAATGCGGTAGCGATGCCGACCCAAGGGCAAGATCCGCGGTTGCCCTCCTCGATCTTCCGCCGCAGCTTGCCCCGGTAACGATGCGCCTGGTCGCGCGGCGCCTCCGTCATCTCGCGGCCATTCTGGAACCCGCGCCCACTACGGACTTCGATGGCGCCGCCTTTCACCTCCAGCACGAGAAGGCCGCGGCCCGGAACGCCGATGACGAAGTCACCCTCGCCCTCGAACTTCGCCCCCGCCCGAACGCGAAGCGAGTGCCACGCATACCACCCCTTCGGCAGCCGCTTGGTGAGCTCGCGATGCAGAGCCTGCTCTGCCTTGCTGCTGGTCGGGGGGGGGGGGCCCCCCCGCGCCACCCCGGGGGGGGGGCGCGGCCGCGCACCGGCTTGGTGAGCTCGGGATGCTGAGCTTGGTCTGGCTTGCTGGTGGTGGGGCGTGGCGCGCCAGGGGGATACACGCCTGGTTCCGGCATCGGCAGCGAAGATACTGCGTCCGGGCGCGGCGTGACATGTGTGGGCTTTGACGCTTCCACATGGGGAGGGTGGTGTGACCGGTGGCGAGTTTGCTCAGCTACCGGCGCTACGCGGCGACGACACTCCCACTCTCTTCGAAGTTCGTAGCGCAATCGACCAATACTCCTTTGATGGTCACCCTCTTTCGTAACGCTTTACGAGTCCGTTCAACGCAGGAGTTCAACATGACCAGCGAAGTCGAAAAGTGCATCTTGAGCGTGAAGCTCGCGAAGGAGCTTCACCGCCGAACGAAAGTCGCCGCGGCCGTCCGGGAACTTACGCTGTCGGAC
>CAZRGL010000532.1:5891-7713 GCA_964599485.1 uncultured Polyangiaceae bacterium | reverse complement strand
GAAACCAGCGACAAGGAAACCAGCGACAAGGAAACCAGCGACAAGGAAACCAGCGACAAGGAAACCAGCGACAAGGAAACCAGCGCCCAACAATCCAGCGGCCAAGACGCCAGCGACGCGCCCGCGCAGGCCGCCGACGGCTCTCGGATGGTGGAGTGCATCAAGTTCGGCAAAACCAAAGAGGGCCTGCCCAAAGCTCCCCTCAAGGGCGATATCGGCCAGCGGATCTTCGACCAAGTCTCCAAGGAAGCCTGGCGCATGTGGCTCGAGCACTCCAAGATGATCATCAACGAGTACCATCTCGATCTCATGTCCGAGACAGGCCAAAAGGTCTGGATGAGCGAGCTGGAGAAGTACTTCTGGGGAGATGGCTCGCAGCTGCCACCGGACTTCGTGCCTCAGAAAGCAAAGTAGCGACGCATGCCTCGATCAGCCTGGCGTGAGCCCGGCTCGGTGTTGCTCGTCAGCTGCTACGAGCTCGGTCGACAGCCCCTGAACATCGCCTCGCCCTGGGCCCACTTGGAGGCCGCCGGCTTCGGCGTCACCGCGGTGGACACTGCCATCGAGCCCCTGAGCGCCGAGCACACCAGCCAAGCGCGCTTGATCGCGATTTCTGTGCCCATGCACACCGCGCTGCGCTTGGCGCTCGAGCTGAGCGGCGAGCTGCGACGACAAGCCCCCGAGGCGCATTTGTGCTTTTTCGGGTTGTACGCCGCGCTCAACGCCGAGTTGCTGCTCGAGGAGGCCGCCGACTCGGTCATTGGGGGTGAAATCGAGGTCGCCCTGACGCAATTGGCCCAAACGCTCGCCCGCCATCAGGGCAAGCTCCCAGCAGGGCTCGCCGTTGCTGGTGTTGCCCGGCACCGCAACGAGTTGGTCAGGGTCGAGTCGGGCCCATCAACAGCCCAAGCAGTTCTCGAAAAGCTGCCGTTTTTGCGCCCGCACCGAGCGCGACTGCCGCCATTGCAGCGCTACGCCGCCTTCGTCCCGAAAGACAAGGAGACCCGCACGGCTGGCTACCTCGAAGCCAGCCGCGGCTGCTTGCACCAGTGCTTGCACTGCCCGGTGACGGCTGTCTACCGAGGTCGGCTGTTCATCGTACCCAAAGAGATCGTGCTCGCCGACGCCGAGCAACAAGTCGCGTGCGGCGCCAAGCACCTGAGCTTCGGCGACCCCGACTTCTTCAACGGCCCCAAACACACGATGTCATTGCTGCGTGAGCTTCACGCGCGCCACCCCGAGGTCAGCTTCGACGTGACGACCAAGGTCGCGAATCTGCTGAAGCATCGCCGCTACGTGGCTGAGCTCGGACAGCTGGGCTGCGCCTTCATCATCAGTGCCGTCGAGTCCTTGAGCGATCTGGTTTTGCAACAGCTCGACAAAGGTCATGGGCGTGCAGACGTATTCGAAGCGTTGAAAATCTGCCGCGGCGCCAAGGTGAGCTTGCGCCCGTCGCTGGTGGCGTTCACGCCGTGGACGACGCTGCAGGATTACATCGAGATGGTCGATTGGGTGGTTGATGAGGCGCTCATCGATCACATCGAGCCGATCCAATTTGGCATTCGCTTGCTCATCCCCCCCGGCTCAGCGCTGCTATGGCAACAACAACGACGGCCCTGGCTCAGCGGCTTCGTGGCTGAGGATTTGAGCTACCGCTGGACGCACCCCGATCGGCGCATGGACCAGCTCCATGAGCAAGTGAGCGAGCTGCTGCAAACGCGGGCCGACGACGACCCGGGCGAGGTGGTTGTGGCCATCCGTTCCCTCGCCTACGCGGCCGCCGGTCGCCGCGCCTCCGCGGTGACGCCGCCAGAACGTCGGT
>CAZRGL010000532.1:0-5856 GCA_964599485.1 uncultured Polyangiaceae bacterium | reverse complement strand
GAGCGAAACTTGGTTTTGCTGTGCCGAGCCAAGCCGCAAGCAGCGCGATCAGCTCGACCCAGACTGTGACTCCTGTGCGAAGTAGGACCGGCCCTGCTATTTCTTCCAGCGCGCATCACCCTCGATCAGCCAGTCAAAGGCTTGCGCGACCTTCTCCTCCATCGCGCCACGATAGGTGTGCCCGGCGCCCACGGCGTAGACCAAGCGAACATCGAGTCCGCCTTGACGCATGTACGATGCGGTAACGCGACCTAGGCGCACACACTTGGCGCGGCCACAACCGAGTAGAATCCGTGTGCCACCCTGCGCACGAAAACGCCGCGCGGCCGCGATGTTCCACTCTTGGTATTGTCCAAAACCACCTTCGACCAATGCTGCACGGGCGAAACCTGCGGGATGCTCGGGCAATACCATCGATCCCATGCTCGCGCCCTGCGAATAGCCGGCAAAGATCGGCTTGCTCGGGTCGAGCCTCGCTGCGTAGCGCTGCGCTAGCGCTGCCATCGCCCTGCTGACCTCCTTCGCCAAAGAAGGATGGCCTGGATAAAAGAACCGCGTGGGCTCGGCGGGGCCGTATGGATAGATGGCGCGCCCGCGCGGGCAGAGCACGAAACCACGATCGGCAACGATGCGACGCCACAGCTGACAATGATCGAGCGCCCGGCCGCCAGCGCCGTGGGTGGCCACCAACAAGGGGCGCGGCGCAGTGCTTCCGAGCGGAAGTGAGACGATCGCTTTGCGTCCATCGTCGAGCAGCAACTCGATGATTGGCTGGGCCGAGCGCAAGGGGGCCAGAGCGCTTTGGGCCGGCTGGGCAGAAGAGACGCTCGGCCGCGAGCCGGTAGCATGCCCCGAGCTTGCGCTTGGCTGCGAGACTGAAGGCTGTGGCGCAGCGGGCTGACCACCTGCATTGGGCGTGGGGTCTGTGGCTGCTGAGTCGACCGGATGGGGGTCGGCACCATCAGCAGGTCGCGCAGCCAACTTCGAGCACGCGCTGGCCAGCACGAGCAGGCCCAGCGACAGACGCCACTGCCGAGCACAGCGAGGAACACAAGGAACACGGCGTCCGCGAAACATCGGGCAAAGCATCGCATGACCAGACGCGACAGGTAGCGTAATCTGTATATGGGGACGAAGATGTCGGAGTACCGCGACGACCTGAAGGCCGCTCAGCTGCGCATCGACACGCTCGAAGACAAGCTAGACGAGCGTGATCGGATTCTCGCCGAACGCCAGGCCAAGCTGCATGGGCAGAAAGCTGTCCTACGTCGCTTGCGCGCACTGCACAGGGGCCCTCGTCGATGGTCAAGACGACGCGGCCGCGCCGTCAAGAGCTCGGCTATTGTGCTCAGCTTTGTGCTGGCGGCGACCGCCATCGGAGCCGGGCTGGCATGGACGTCGAGCCGCAGTGCGCCGGGAAAAAGCGCCCAGAAAGCAGGCGTCGCTGAGAAGCAAGCTGAGCAACCCCCTGTCACTTTGCCAGCGCCCGCGGTTCTGCTCGCCGATCCGAGCGGCTTCCTCCCCGGCAGATCCCAGACTGAGCCAAAGCATCAAACCGACGGCCTGGAGCAGCGACAGTACGCCCGCGACTCGGCCAACACAGGCCAAATCGTGGTCCACGCCCATCCTCCCGCGATGTTGCTCGTCGATGGGCGCTTCTACGGCTGGACGCCGCTACAAGCCTCATTGCAGCAGGGCGAGCACACCGTGGTTTTGATTCGCGAGCGGCAGCGCCAGACGCGCCGAGTAAAAGTGCACGCCGGCCGCGTGACACGAGTCGGCTCGGGGACCGCGCCTGCCGCGATGCAATGACGCTGCCGCTCGAGGCGTTTACGCTGCGATGAACGTTGGCATGATGGTGCCCTCCTCAACGAAGCGCCTCGGGCTCTTGGTGCTGCTATTGCTCGCCTGCGCTTGTGCAGCAGATGCCTCAGGAGATCGCAAGACCGAGCCGAGCGCGCCGCCGCGGTCGACCTATTCGGAGTCACGACTGCCAGCAGGCTCACCACTTGCGCCCAGCCAACACGCCAGCTCGACAGCAAGCACGCCCGAATCGACGACAAGCACCGCTTCCGAAACGACCAGCCCTCCCCTCGCCCACTTGAGTCCCGCGGACGAGGCGCGCGTCGATGCAGCGGTGCAGGCCAGCATCAAACGGGGTGAGATCCCCGGCGCGGTGGTGACCATCGTGCGCAAGAAAAGCATCGTCCTCAGACGCGCCTACGGGCAACGCAGCATCGAGCCACAACGCGAGGCCATGACCGTCGAGACCGTCTTCGACCTCGCAAGCCTCACCAAACCCATCGTGACCGCGACTGCCATCATGTGGCTGCGCGAGCGCAACAAGCTCGCACTCACCGATCCGGTTGCTCGTCATCTGCCGGCTTTTGCGCGAGGCAACAAGGCAGGTGTAACCATCGAGCATCTCTTGGTCCATAGCTCGGGCTTGCCGCCAGCCAATCATCTGAAACACTACCGCGGCGGTCGCGCGACTGCGCTGCGACACATCTACGGCTTGCCGATCCGCAGCAGGCCGGGCCGCAAGCTGATCTACAGCGATCTGGGCTACATCGTGCTAGGCGAGCTGGTAGAGCAGCTGTCGGGCGTCACGCTCGAGGACTTCGCCCGCGACAAGATCCTATCCCCGCTGAAGATGCAGGCCAGCGGTTATCGTCCTTTGCATGGGGCGGGGCAAGTGACCGCGCAGCTCGTAAGGCGCACCGCCCCCACTGAACGACGCGCCCAGCAATGGCTCCGGGGCCGCGTCCACGATCCCAGAGCCGCGCTGCTCGGCGGCGTGGCAGGGCACGCTGGTTTGTTTGGCAACGCAGACGACCTAGCGCGCTTCGCCATGATGATGCTCTCCGGCGGGCAACTCGGAGCCAAGCGCGTGCTGTCACAAGAGAGTGTCGAGCTGCTGATGAAGCCGCGCCGGGTGGCCGGCAAGCTTCGCACCTTGGGCTACCAACTGCGCGAGGGCGGTGTTTGGCATACGGGCTTCACGGGCACCTCACTCTGGATCGATGCCCGCCACGGCTCCGCGGTGATCCTGCTCACGAGTCGCCTTCACCCAAAGGGCAAAGGCAAGGTCGGCCCGCTTCGGCTCGCCCTACGTCGCATCGTTGCGCAGGCCGACAAATCACCGGCTGGACCTCATCCAAAAGCGCGTGTGCAAACCGGCATCGACGTGCTGGTCAGCAAGCAATTCGCCGCGCTCAAAGGACGGCGCGTGGGACTGGTGAGCCATGCGGCGAGTCGCAGCACTGACGGGCGCAGCAGCATCGAGCTGCTCCGCCGCGCCAAGGGCGTGAGACTGGTTGCGTTGTTCAGCCCGGAGCACGGCATCGCGACCAAGCAGGACCGCGCTGTGCCTGACAGCCGCCACAGCACGGGTTTACCAATCTACAGCTTGTATGGTGCGAGCAAGCGTCCCACTGCGAAGCAACTGCGGGGCCTCGACACCTTGGTGTTCGATCTGCAAGACGTGGGTGTGCGTTTCTACACGTACATCAGCACCCTGGGCTATCTGCTCGAAGCGGCAGCCAAGCATCACAAGCGCGTCGTCGTGCTCGACCGACCCAATCCCATCGGCGGTCTGCGGATCGAGGGTCCGATGCTCGACAAGGGACGCGAGTCGTTCATCGCGTACCACAGACTGCCGGTGCGACACGGCATGACGGTGGGCGAGCTGGCCAAGATGTTCAACGCCGAGCGAAACCTGAAGGTCGACTTGCAGGTGATTGAGCTCGCAGGATGGCGGCGCGGCGATCACTTCGGCAGCAGCGGCCAACAGTGGATCAATCCTTCCCCCAACCTGCGCAGTTTGCGCGCTGCCCAGCTCTACCCCGGCCTGGGCCTGCTCGAGGCAACCAACCTGAGCGTCGGTCGTGGCACCGACACGCCTTTCGAGCACATCGGCGCGCCCTGGTTGAACGCGAGCGCACTGGCAGCCGGGCTTGTCGCGGCTTCCCTCGGCGGGCTGCGGGTCCAGACAACGAGCTTCACGCCACGAAGCAGCAAGTTTGCCGGCAAGCTGTGCCGTGGGATCAGATTCGAGGTCATCGATGCGACCAAGCTGGCATCGGTGCGACTCGGCATCGAAATCGCCCATCAGCTACGCAGGCTGCACCCAAGCGCATGGCACAGCAAAGGGCTGCTTACCCTGCTCGGCAACCAAAAGAGCTTCGCGGCGATTCAGCGCGGCCAAAACAGCGCGCAGCTGCTAGCCAGCTGGCAAAAAGACCGCGCCACGTTCATCGCCCGAAGGAAGAAGTTCTTGCTGTACTGAGACGGAGTGTACTGAGACGGAGTGTACTGAGACGGAGTCGCTCATAATCCGGCTGCGTCGGCGAGCGCACGCCGGGCCGCGCTGGTAATCACACCGCTCAGCTCGTCGGCGGCTCGATCCCAGCGCGCCGCGTCCTGTTGATGGCCACGCCAGCGAGCAGCCTCGGCTCGAGCCCGCGCATGCACACGAAACGGGACTGTGCGATTGTGAAAAAAAGCGTCGAGCCAGACGTCCACGTCGCCGGCACCCGCCGCCGCCTGGGCGACGACGTACATGGCAGCTGGCAGCACCAGCACGGGAGGCTCGCCCGTCGCGCCGAACATGCGCCAGCGGATGGTGGCGCGCTTCTGCTCGATCATTGTCGCCAGCCTCGCCCAGTGCTGACTGGCCCCCCCGTACACGATGGGTGTCGGCAGCGCGGCTTGCTCGAGCGAATGACCATTACGCAAATGACCATTACGCAAATGACCATTACGCAGCGCCGCGGCCAGGCGAATCCATGCGGCGGGCTCGCTCAGCTCCGCTAGCTCCGCATCAGCGCGGCTGCGGCGGTAGGCCTCCGCCGCGAGCTGCTCAGCTTGCTTCAGCTGGCCATTTTGGACGAACGACATGGCTTGCGCGAGCTGCAGCGTGAGCCGTGCAGCTTTGGATGACGATGTCGCGCTGGCCGCGACCGAAGCGAGCCATTGCTCGTCGCCCCTCGTTCTGAGCCAGCTGGGCGTGTCCAGAGCCAGATCTGGCGACGGCCGTGCAGACGCTGGCTGTCTGTTGTTCAAGACTGCGCCGCACAGGCGCAAAACCAAGCCGGCATCGAGTCGCCCCACCAACGACCGCTTGCGATTTACGGCGCGCAACACGGCGAGCGCTGCCTGCTGTCCGTTCAAACAGAGCCAAGCGCCGCGCCTCAACTGTTGTTCGATTGGGACGGAAATCGTCTGCCAATCGGCACGCAGGCCGATCGCGGTCGCCTCCTGCAGACGACCTGTGAGCAAGGCTGCGTCCAACGCATACGGCATGCGGTCACCGAGCAGACCAACATGCCGCACCAACTCGGGCCAAGCGCCCACCTGCCAAAGAGAGGCGCCGAATGCACGCGCGGTTGCGGGAGAAGAAGGCGGCGCTGAGCGCACGATCGAAGCCATGGCTTCGGCTGCTGCACTCCGTGCGCTGCGGCTCGGCCTGAGTTTGCTCGCTTCCTGCAGGCGATGTCCGACAGCCACCCAGACCAGCTCGTGTCGCTTCCGAACTGCATCGCTACGAGACCAGGGAAGCAAGGAAGGCCACCAGAGCCAAGCCTTCGCCGCAAAGAGACACTTGCCCATATCTGCTCCAGGCAACGGCGTCGCGTTGCGCAGCAGACAGCGCCGGTAGCTGCGCGGCCCGTGTCCGAGCATCCAATGAGGCACCGGGCCGAGCAAGACCAAGACCACCACCACGGCCAATGCGACGAGCCCGGGGCGAACCCGCCGTCGCTTTGCTCCCGGCTCAGACTGTGGCTCGGCACTCACCGGCGGGATTGTAGCGGCTCGCGCCGGCTCTACCGTACGAATCCGCTCGCCAAGTCCAGC
>CAZRGL010000531.1:0-7750 GCA_964599485.1 uncultured Polyangiaceae bacterium | reverse complement strand
CGTTCACAGTATGCGCAAAATGCAGGGCAAAATCGCCGACCACAGCGTCTATGTCCTCGCCGGTGCCGATCACTTGCAGGCAACGCTCGATCCTGCGTTGCCCGAGCATCTCAGCGCCTTCGTGTCCGGCACGCGACGCAATCGATGATCTGAGCTACAAATACTAACCACGTGAGGGAACCCAAGGACAGCGATGCCGGTTGGCCCAGCGATGCAATGCTGCGCGACCTGCTCGAACGGGCAGCGCTCGCAATAGCAATCTACGACACCCAAGGGCAGCTGCTGTGGTGCAACTTGATGGCCACACGGATCTTGGGCGTCCCGGACGTGGCAGACCCAGTCAGCGAGCTGATCGTGACCGGGGCGGTCCCCGACGACGAGCCGCTGATGCTGGAGCGACCATTCGTCCTTCCCGACGGGACACGCAGGTGGGGAGTTGTTGCCCTCAATTGGGTGACTGACCAGGACGGCGGCGAGCGGCGTGCCATCGCGACAGTTGCCAACCTGAACGCTCAGAAGCGCGCCGAGCTCATGCAACAAGCTCTGGTGGCCAACATGCGATCGAGCGCTGATGCCATCATCGGAGTACAGGACGGCGGAACGATCACTGCTTGGAACGCCGTCGCAGAACAGCTGTTTGGTTTCAGCACGAGGCAGGTCATGGGGAAGTCCGTCGATGGCCTCGCCGCCCCCGGTGGTGCTGCCGCGCTTCGACTGGGCCTGTCGAAAGTCGCCCTGGGCGAGACCGTCCAACTGAAAACTCGAGCGGTGCGGGCCGACAAGCGACAAATCGACGTACTCATCGATATTTCGCCTGTTCGCGACGGCATGGATCGCAACGTAGGTGCCTTGTTGGTCGTGCGAGATATTTCGGCCGAGCGCGTGCTGAGCGAACAGCTCGCATCGAGCATGCGCCGCTACCAGGCTTGGCGCGCGGCTGGGCCTGACAAAATCTGCCGTTTTCGGGCGGACGGCACCATACTCGACAACGTCCCAGCAGCCGGCACTGAGCCCGAAGCAAACGACTCCGATCCACGTATTGGGGAAAACCTGCGCGAATTGCTGCCAACCGAGCTCGCCAACAAGATCATCAGGATCAGCGCGAGCGCGTTGCGCAGCGGTGAAACACGCTCTTTCGAGTATTCCCATGGCAGCGCTACGCGCTTTGCGTTGCGCTATTTCGAGGGGCGCGCCGTCCGATCTGGCGACGACGAAGTGGTCTGGATCGCCCGCGACATCACTGCTCGCAAGCAGGGCGAACGGCTACGGGCCCGTTTCGTCGAACAGGTGACCGCAGCGGAGGACGCGGAGCGGCGACGCATCGCCCGCGAGCTTCACGACCACACCGGGCAAGTGCTCACCTCGGTGGTGCTGCGTCTCCAAGCACTCCAGAACGAGGTCGAAAGTGAGACCTTGCACGATAGAATCGACCAGACGCGTCAACACACCGAGTCGGCGATCGTCGACATCCGCCGGCTTGCCCACGGACTGCACCCGCGGGTGCTCGACGACCTGGGTCTTGCCGCGGCATTGCAGCTCTTGGCGGCAGAGACCTCGGAGACAGTAGGCTTCGTGGTCGATCTGCACTTGCGCGGGCCTACGGTTCACGAGCGAATGCCGCTGAACGTCGAAACAGCCCTCTACCGCGTGGCGCAGGAAGCGCTGACCAACGTGACCAAGCACGCTGAGGCAAGCTACGCCTCGCTACTCCTCGAACGCACATCAGAACAGATAGCGCTAACCATCGAGGACGACGGCCACGGTGTCAGCCCACTGGTCATCAACGGCCAACAAACGGGGGGGCTCGGGCTGGTGGGCATTCGGGAGCGGCTCTGGCAGCTCGAAGGCGCGCTGAGCATCCAATCTCCTCCCGAAGGCGGCACGGTGTTATGTGCAATAATACCCCTAGGGGAAAGGTCGGTTGCCAAGGGGCTAGGGTTAGGAAACAGCCATGGCGAGCAAAACCAGAATACTCCTCGCTGACGATCACGCGGTGGTTCGAGCTGGCCTCAGGGCGTTGATCGATGCCCAAAGCGATCTCGAAGTTGTTGCGGAGGCATCGTCCGGTGACGAAGCCTTGGCCTTGGTGCGAGCCATCACGCCCGACATCGTGATTCTCGATATTTCGATGCCCGGTACGGTAGCAACCGAAACCATCGCCGATGTCAGAAAGGCAAGCGCTGACACCCAAGTGGTGGTGCTGACCATGCACAACGACCGGATGTATGTCGAGGCGGTGGTCGCCGCTGGGGCAGCAGCCTACTTGGTCAAGAGCACCGCAGCGCCGACCCTCATCGAGTGCATCCGCTTGGTGGCCCAGGGGAATTGTAGCTCGGCGCCATGCTTGGTTTGCTCCGAGCAGGTCGACCTATGTGGCCAGCCTCGTCCCGCCGAGCGGCACTCGTCGAACCCACCCCAAGCGATCGATCTGAGCGCCCGCGAGCAACAGGTCCTGCTGTTGCTTGCCCAGGGCCACACCCACCGCGAGATCGCTCAGCAGTTGGGGATCAGCATCAGCACCGTAGCGACCTACCGCGGCCGCCTCGCCGACAAGCTCCGCACCACCAGTCGTGCGGAGATGCTTCGCGCCGCCAAACGTCGTGGTCTGCTGGCTGGCTCCTAGCTCACTATCCGAGCTCATGGGTTAGAGCTCAAGTCGACTCGAGCAGCCCACGCAAAATGGCTGCCAGGGCGTCCACCGTGTACGGTTTTTGGATGAAGCCAGCGAGCCCCTTTCCGGCGAAACGCGAGGTGGCCTCTTTTTCGTTGTAACCGCTCGACAGGACCACGCGCACATCAGGATCGATGCGCCGCAGCTCTCTGAACGTCTCTTCGCCGCCCATGTTGGGCATCGTCATGTCCAGCAACACGGCCCGAATCTCGTGGGCGTGCTCCTGAAAAAAACGAACTGCACTGACGCCGTCCTCTGCCACGAGCACGTCAAACCCCACCGCCCGAAGCATTGCTCCGACCACCTCACGCACAATCGCTTCGTCGTCCACGATGAGAATCAAACCGCTGCCGGTCCACCCCTCGGCAGGCCGGGGACGCACCGAAACGCAACACTCCAAATCGTCCGCCGCTGGCAGAAGGACCTTGAATGTCGAGCCGACTCCAACCTCGCTGTAGATCCGCACCGCCCCCTTGTGCCCACGCACGATGCCCTGTACCGCCGCCAGCCCCAACCCACGCCCAGTGAACTTGGTCGAAAAGAAAGGATCGAACACCCTCTTCTGAGTTGCTGCATCCATACCGCAACCCGTATCGGAAACCTCGATGAACACATATGGCCCATCGGACAAGTGCCAATCGAGCGCAGCTTCCGCAAAGTACGCGCTATCGACTTCAACGACACCGGTGACAATGGTGATGACCCCATTGAGCTCGCCGAGCGCGTCCGACGCGTTGGTGATTAGGTTCATCAAAACTTGCCGAATCTGAGCGGCATCGCCCTCGATCATCGGCAGCTTGGGGGCGAAATCATACTTGAGCACCGCGTTCTTCGAGATCACCGTATCGAGCAAATGGGCCATTTCCTCGACGGCTGTCGACAGGTTGAGCGACTCGACCACGAATTGGCCTTTTCCCGAATAGGCAAGCATTTCGTTGGTCAGCTCGGCCGCGCGCTTTGCTGCTATTTCAACCTTCTTGATGTGCTCGCATCCGGGCGACTCAGGGTTCATTTTGGCTAGCGCCAAGTGCGCGTTACCCATGATGATGAGCAGCAGGTTGTTGAAGTCGTGGGCGATTCCACCGGCGAGGACACCTAGGCTTTCGAGCTTCTGGGTTTGCCGGATCCGCTCCTCCATCTTTGCGCGATCGACTTCCATGCGCTTTTGCTCGGTCAAATCCCGCACCGCTGTTACGCGAACTTGGCGCCCCTGGTAGCTGCAATTCGTGGCGGACAGCAAGCAGCTGAAGGTCGTCTTGTCCTTGCGCAACGCAAGCGCTTCGTAAGGCTGCTCGTTTCCAGAGCGGATATTGTTCACCACCAACTCACGCGACTCGGGAGCAGCAAGCTCGCTGGCGCTCATCGCCACCAGCTCTTGCGAGGTGTAGCCAAACATCCTCGCCATAGCGTTGTTGGCTAGTAGGATTCGGCCATCCTCGTGCAAAGCGATGCCCTCGGGCGTCGCGTCGGCCAAGGCGCGAAATCGCATCCCGCTATCGCGCAACTGCTCAACAGCGAGCCGCAGTTCCTCGGTTCGCTGCGAGACACGCTCCTCGAGCTCGGCGTGGGCCCGACGCAGTTCCTCCTCGGCTCGAACGCGCTTGGCCTGCTGCCGTTCGCGCTGCAGTCGCAGAAAAAGCATCGGCGATATCGCGTCGGCCAAGAACTGCAGCTGCTGTTGGTCTTGCTGTGTGTAGTCCTGCGCCTTGTTGCCTACGAGCAGATGCCCAATCGCTTTGTCATCATGCACGAGCGGCACAACCAGCGCCCGCTCGACGGGCAAATGGCCATTAGGAACCGCGAACTGCTCATTGCTGAGCTGAGCTTTCTTGTCAATGAGCGCGCGCCCCCAAATCCCGCCCCATACCTCTCGGGGAAAGACCATGGCCTTGTCTTCAATAGCGCACGCGTCCCAGATTTCGCGCGTCAGCGTAGGGCAGACCAGGGCGTTCTGCTCGTCGACGAAAGCCACGATGCCGTGTGGGCTATTGGTCACCTCCAAGATGATGGCAAGCAGCTCGTTATACAGCTCGTCTCCGGCCACCATTGAGAACAAGCCTGCAACCCGAGCTTTCAGCCTAAGCTGACCCTCTGCGTTTTGCGCCGACACGGTCATGATGGTCCTGGTATTCGCCTCGGGAAACGTCACCGGACGGGACCTGGGTTGCCTGCCATCACGAGCGCTCTGACGCGCTGCCCCCCCCGGCGCGAGCTCCAATGCTGGAGCGCGTCGCGACGATGTTAACACGCCGGCGCCCGCACACGTGCAAAGCCCCGCTACCAAGGAGCACGACGGACGCAAACACGGCTGTGGTTCCGCGTCCTACGTAGCGCTCGGAGCGACCCGGTGAATAATCCGGTCTAGATGGGCCGCAAGTTGTTTGCGATCGAAGGGCTTCTCGATGAACCCCGCTGCGCCGGCAGCCATGAGCCCGTCGGAGACCGACGCCCGTGTGTAGCCCGAAGAAAGCAGAACTGGCAGATCAGGAAACTCCTTCTTGAGCGCACGCAGGGTCTCGGCGCCATCCATCTCGGGCATGATCAGGTCGAGGATGACGAGCGTAAGACCACCAATGTGCTCCCTAGCTAGCTTCATCGCCTCAACGCCTCCGTCAGCGACAACCACTTTGTAACCCATCGCCTCCAGCAACCGACCGGCCGCATGACGCACCATCTGCTCGTCGTCGACCAACAGGACACTGCCGGCAGCCTCGACCGATTCGCGCAGCGCTCGTGGTGCCTCACTGGCGCCTGATGCGATGGCTGGCAAGTGGAGCGTCATGGTTGTCCCGGTTCCAACCACACTGTGCACGCTGACCATTCCGCCGTGGTTGCTCATGGTACCGTAGACCATCGACAAACCGAGCCCTCTGCCACGCCCTTCAGCCTTCGTCGTGAAGAATGGGTCGAAGATTCGTGCAGCGGTCTGTGCATCCATACCCGATCCGGTATCGGTTACTTCCAGTCGCACGAAGGGCCCAGGCTGCAACATGAGGCCTTGGCTGGAGAGCTGCATTGCGTCGAGCTCGACGTTGGCCGTTGTGATGGTCAGGGTCCCGAACCCTGCCATGGCCTCGGTCGCGTTCAGGCAGAGGTTCATCATCGCGTGCTGAACTTGACCGGGATCGCCCTTCACTTTGGCTATGTCCGGCTGCAAAACCAAGTCCGTCGTGATCTTCTTGGAGATGGTGCGGCTCAGCAGTTGCTCAACATCGATGACCAACTTGTTGAGGTCGAAGGGGACGTTGAGATAGCGCCCTTTTCGAGCAAACCCCAAGAGATTGCGTGTCAGATCCCGGCCTCGCTCGCACGCTGAGAGAATCTCATGCAAATCCTCCTGCTGGCGGCTCGACGCATCCATCTCAGTGGCCAACGTCGATGAGAGCATCATCACGGTGCCCAAGATGTTGTTCATGTCGTGGGCGACCCCGCCCGCCAAGGTACCGAGCGAATCCATCTTCTGCGTATGGCGCAGCTGTTCGTGCAGGATACGCGTTTCTTCCTCGGCATGCTTGCGATCGGAGATATCTCGGTCGACGCCGTGGATCATCGGCCGGCCGTCGACCATTATCGCTTGGGCCACCACCTCAACCGGAAAAACGGATCCGTCTTTGCGGACGTGCAGGGCCTCGAACAACACCGTCTCGCCCTCGAGCACGCGCGCGGCCCGCTCGCTAGCGGCGGCGGCGTCGGCGGGAACATCCAGCAGCGTGATCGGTTTTCCGATGAGCTCTTCCCGCTGATAGCCGTGCATGCGGCAGGCGGCATCGTTGGTGTCCACGATGATCAACTCGCCATCGGGCCCTGGATCGAGCAGGAAGATGCTGTCACGGGCGACCTCGAACAAAATCCGATAGCGCTGCTCGCTCTCGCGTAGGGCTCGTTCAGCCTGCAGGCGATCGGTGACGTCCTGGTGGATGCAAATCCAACAAAGAGCGCCCTCGATCTCCGCTGCGCTGATGGTCGCTGTCGTGAAAAACTCGGTTCCATCCTTCTTACGGTTGCTGAACTGGCCACGCCAGCTGCCCTTTGCTCTCAACCGACCGATAACCTCGCGGATACGCGCAGTGGTTCGCTCGTCCGACAAGGCGCTGAGCACGGAGACCGACTGGCCAACCAGCGCTCCGGCCTCATAGCCAAACATCTCGTCGAGGGCCGGATTGGTGAAGAGGATCACGCCGACCTCGTCGGTGATGCTCACGCCTTCGGCCATGCAGCGCAGCACCTCCGCCTGCGCCCGTAGCCAGTTGGCAGACCCGGGCGCCCCGAGCACGGACAAGGCTAGGGTCCCCCAAACAAGCTGCCGATTCCAGCAATGAAGGCGTAGCCAATACCGATGATCGCCGCGACGACGAGCAGTTTGACGATCACCGAGCTGATGCCCTTCCAGTTCACCGTCGGCTTGTCGGTCGAGAACGCGAAGGCGCGCTCGACCTCATCAGCCGACATCGACTGTGGCGCCGGCCCCCGAACGGACGGGAAGCGCATGGCGTATTCCGGATCTTCCTCAGTGGCTCCCGAGACAGGGTGGATCGAGGCACGCGGGCTCGCGCCCTCGATCAGCAAAGCTTCGATGAAATCGGCCAGAGCCTCACGCGTACGGGCATAGGCCACTTCGAAGTGGATGCCCATGCCGCTGTCTTCGTCGTGGTCAGCTGGTTGCGAAGCTGGCTGGGCCGAGCGGACAACAATGCCAATGATCTTCAGTGGATCGCCGGCCATGCTGCCGGGCAGGTGGAGGCGCAGATAGACGCGTGTGCCGGGCGGGGCCACTCGGTCACATGCGAGAAAGATCCCTCCCTCGCTGATGTTGTTGGAGTGACCCACCCCGGTCGTGCTGCCAAAGTGGTATTCCACCTTGACCCGCGCCATCGCGCGTGGATGCACCCTTGCTTCACTGGCTTCGGACACAGCTACGTACCCCGATGCTAGCAACGTAGCCCAATGCGTCCCAAGTTTGTATGGCCATGGCCCCCAACTCGCAGCCTGTGGGGAAAAGGCTTGCGGCGCGGCGCCCGTCGTACAATCCGAGCGTCATGTCCGACCCCAGCGACAAGGAAACCAGCGACAAGGAAACCA
>CAZRGL010000530.1:0-7774 GCA_964599485.1 uncultured Polyangiaceae bacterium | reverse complement strand
GACCCCGTCGGCGTGTTTGGCCAGCGCGCCTTCAACTCCTACCATAGCGTGATAGCTCGAGCGCTGCAGCGTGCGGTTGGCGCGGTCTGCGTCGTCCCAGAGCTGTTGGGCCCCAAACTGCAGCAACGGCAAGCAAGCTGGCTCACCGCACACAGCGTCAATCATCTCGTCGACCATCTGCGGATCTTCGTAGCGATACCCCAAGGCCTCGACTGGCAAGCTCAGCACTTGCTTGAGCGCGTTCCGATCCAAGGGCTTCACCACGCTGACTCGGCTGAGCGCCTCGCGTGCTTCGGGGCCGGTGACCATTCTCGCCAAGAAGTCGTCGCGCGCCACGAAGATCACCCGCACCGGCTCGTAGGGGTCGTCGGCAGCCGAGCAGACCGCTTGCATGAATCTGCTGCGCACCTCGGCGTCATCGACCAGTGTGAACAGCTCCTCGATTTGATCCACGAACAACAGCACCTTTGCTTGTTGCTCTTCGGCCACCGCTCGCAACTCGAGCGACAGCTGCCGAGGGGCATCGAACAACCGTTGCGCCAACGCTTGCTCGACCTCACTGCTGCTGTGCTCCTCCGTGCTGTCATCGCCCGACTTGTGGCTGGACTGCGAGCGCGTCAGGCCCGAATAGTCGCCGCGTGAAAGTCGGGCTGCGAGCACTTCGAAAGGCCTCGTCCCGGGCCGCATGCGCACGACCACCCAAGACTCCTGTTCACGCAAACGTGGGATGACGCCCGCTTGAACGAACGAGCTCTTTCCGGCGCCGCTCGGGCCTACGATGGGCAATACGGGCTGGACGCGCGCTCGCTCGACGAAGGCGGCCACCTCGTTGTCGCGCCCGAAAAACTGACTGGCGTGCCGCTCAGTAAACGGCAGCAGGCCGCGAAATGGGCTCTCTTCTTCGGTGTGTGGCTTGCGCCCACCAAGCAAGTCGCGCAGCGTTTCTACCACCTCGTCGATCCTCGGGCGCTTCTTGGGCTGCTTCTGCAAACAGCCAGCAACGAGCCGTACCAACTCTCGAGGAACTTCGGCGTGGTCTGCCAACGACGGTGCCGGGGCTTGCCCAACGACCAACCTCCGCTGGCACGCCATTCGTGCTTCGAGGCCAGCGCGAGCGCTCAGCGCGGTATCGTCGCTGCTCGGCCCGGGGCTGGCCCCATCGAAAGGTCGCCGACCAGCACACATCTCGAACAGCATCAGGCCGAGTGCCCACGTGTCGGTCGCCTCACTACAAGGCTGATGAAGCCACTGCTCGGGCGCCATGTAGTAGGGCGTGCCGAGGAGCCCTGCAAAATCTGCGGGCAACGACTCGGCGGCGGTCGGCAGCGAGTCCGGCGGCGCGTCTGGCGACGCGTCTGGCGGCGCGTCTGGCACCGGGAGCTCGTCGCCACCCATCTGCGTGGTCAAAGCGAGACCAAAGTCCAAGACCCGAAGCCGACCATCAGGGGGGATCACAACATTGCCCGGCTTGAGGTCGCGATGCAGAACGCCATGCCGATGCGCTTCTTGCAGCGCTAGTGCGATGGCGTGCCCAATCCGCACCGTCTCGGCCAGGCTCGGCTTCCGCTCTCGCAAGCGCGCGGCGAGGTCCTGTCCTTCCAGGTACTCGAGAGCCACGTAGGGCATTCCCCGCCAGGCGCCGACGGCATGAATGGCGACGATGTTGGGGTGATTGAAGCGGGCGGTGGTGCGTGCTTCCGACAAGAAGCGTTCTTTGGTTTTGCTGGAAACGAAGCGGCTTGGCAGAACCATCTTGATCGCCACTCTGCGACCAAGCTCGGTATCGCGAGCTAGGTGAACCTCCCCCATCCCGCCACGACCGAGCAGCCGAATGATCCGAAAGCTGTCGACCATGCTTCCTGGGCTGGGCCCGGCGGCCTTGGGGGCCGCCTGGGGCATGGTGGTCTGCGGCGTCGCCGATCCCGTCAGTTCACCGGGCTCGGCAGCTTGGGTGGTGCTTTCGGCAAACAAGCGAACCAGATCGGCTCGCATGTCCGGATCATCGTCCCTCAGCTGCTCGAACAGCTCCGCCCGCCCGCTGTCGTCGAGCGCAGCCGCGTAGTGGAACAACTCCCTCAGCCGTCTCCAGCGATCAGAATCCATGTGGCGCTTTGGCTACTCGGCATCCAAAGTAGCACAGCCAAAGCGTTGACCCGTGATGGCGCCAGCAACGCATCACTGCGAAGGAGTGGCGCGCCTTCCCTGTCAGGGGCGCGCGACTCCGTAGCGCCTTCAGGGTCAGAAACTAGCTACGGCCCGGCCTTGCGTTTGCGAATGATGAACTGCACGCGGCGGTTCTTCTGCTGACCTTCTTTGGTGCTGTTGTCAGCAACCGGTTTGTCGGGGCCGAAACCCTTGTGCACCATGCGGTTGCGCTTGATGCCCCGCCGAACGAGGGCGTTGACTACGGCCTTCGCACGGGCACGTGACAAGATGCGATTGTACTGAGCTGAGCCGCGGTTGTCGGTGTGGCCTTGCACCTCGACGAGCATGATCTCCGGGTGCTCCTTCAGCACCTTGGCTACCGCCGCGACGACCTTCTGGCTGTTGCCGGGTCGGATCACTGATCGACCACTGGCAAACTCGATACGATCGAAGATTACGATCTGCTTGCCCGTGACTATGACCTTGGGACAGCCATGGCGCTTCGGATCCTTGTTGGGTTTGCCGGCTTGTTTGGGACATGCGTCCTCTTTGTCCACGATGCCATCGCCATCGGTGTCGACAGGCAACGGGCAGCCGTGCTTGGTCTTGTCGGTGTTGGCCGGACCCGCCTTCTGTGGGCAGGCGTCCTCGCTGTCGATGATGCCGTCCCCGTCGCCGTCCGGAGGCGGCGGGCAACCGCGATGCTCCTTGAGGCCAGGCTGCTGGGGGCAGGCGTCGAAGTCGTCGAGGATGCCATCGCCATCACTGTCGGCAGGCGGCGGGCAACCGTGCTTCGTCTTGTCAGCGTTGGCCGGACCAGCTTGCTGCGGGCACGCGTCCTGCGCGTCGATGATGCCGTCGCCATCACTGTCCGGCGGCGGAGGTGGTGGCGGGCAGCCATGGAGACGCGGATCGGGGCTGGCGATGCCCTGACGCTGCGGACACGCGTCCTTGTCGTCGACGATCCCGTCGCCGTCACTATCCTTGGGCTTGAAGACATTGGGACTGTAGGCGAAGCTGAGCACCGCACGAACGTCGGGCGTACCAACACCACCAGCCAAACCCGGACCAACCGCCGCGCCGGCCACGAGATAGTCCACGAAGCGCCACTTGCCACCGATGAGCGCTTCGACGTTGACCGTGCGCTCGGAGATGTCCGACAGCACCATGTTGCCCAGAACCTCGGCGCCAACCTGGATCTGCTTGTTGTCGCCAAGCAGGGCGCCGCCAGCTGCATTCCAGCTCAGCATGGTGCCCTGCGAGGTGTTCGCGAACTCTTGCGAAGCGCGGATCTCGGGACCGATGTCGAAGGACCACACAAAGCGTTTCAGGGTCCCGCCGACAATCACTTGCGGCAGCCCCCGCACCTTGCCGCTGCTGACGAAGGATCCCTCGCGGCTAGAGCCAGTGGGAGCCCACAAGCTTGCGCCAACGCCAATCTGAAAGATGTCGTCGTGCTCACCCCAGATGCGACCGCGCAAGCCGATTCGGAGATCGCCAACCTGCGGACTGTCTGGAGATGCGAAGGTGGTGCTGCCCACGACTGGATCGTCACCTGCCTGGAACAAGGCGATGGGCAGATTGAGATTGATGGCAAGCCGGCGCCAGAGCGAAAAGGTGGTGTTGACGTGCAAGAACAGCTGATGGGCGACCACCGCGCCGATCTCGTCGCTGTCGTTGCCACTCTCGCGCTGCAACACCAGAGGATTGTGGGCGTAGTCGAAAAGCACGCCCCCATGAAAATCGAGGTGGCCAGCTGCGTAGGGCGAGCCAGTGGCAAAGAACCGATCGCCGGCCCAAGAGGGATTGTAGCGATCGAGCGCCAGGGTATCCTGCGTCTGTGCCGCAGCCGGCTGGCTGGTCGAAATCGCCGCCATCACCATTCCGAGCACTACAAAAAGCTGTTTTCGCATGTCGCCCTCCTGTCCAATCAGCGACCCAGTCGCCCCAGACCGGCGTAGCCAGCCCAGCTCGCCACCGCAAGCCTTCAACTGCTGAAGAAAAAAGAGCTGAAGCTGCAAAATACCGGGGCGGTGCTACGTTCCACCATTGAATCACGTACTTGCTCGGTTTACTTGATGGCCGTCGGCTCCAAACCCCAGCTCGAAGCGCACCTGAGGCGCCACGCACGCAAGCTGCGAAACATCGCCCGCGGCTTCGGTCGCCATAGCGATGCCGACGACATCATTCAGATTCTCTACGCACGCTGGTGGCGACGCACCAAGCGAGAGCCCGGCTGGGTACCGCCGGACGACGGCGCAGCGCTGTTTGTCTCGGTCAAGCGGGTGGTGATGGATGAGGTCGCGAAAGAAAAGCGCGACTGGGCACGCACGCGGAGCTTGCACGGCCGGCAGAGCGGCCAGCACAATCCTTCGCTCGCTCCATGTCCCGAGGACGCACTGCACGCCTTCGAGCGCCTTCGCTGGATTCTGGCCCGCCTTCCCGCCCACCTCGCCCAGGTGCTCACCGCGAGCCTCTCCGCCGGCCGCAACAACGATGCCTCGGTCGCAACCGAGCTCGGCTTGAGCCATAGCGCCTACACGGCGCGACTGTTCAAGGCGCGACGCGCCGCTGAGCAGCTCGCCACCTACTACGATCAGCTGACGCTCGAGCAAGCCAATCTGATGGCAGCGCTGAGCTTCAGCGGCAAAACGCGCACCCAGATCGCCCACGAGCTGAGCCTGCTGCTCGACGAGCTCACCTCACGCTGGCGCCAAGCCTCCGAAGTGCTCGATCGGAACAAGACGGTGGCTGCCCTATGAGCCCAACTGACAACAACCAGAGCTCCACGGCAACGCAGCGCCGCTTCAAGCTATTGCGTGGCGGACTCGATCACACGAGCGTCGATGGAGAACAGCAGGACTGGCAAGCGTTCTGCGCTCGAATCGGTTGGCAACAGCTGCCCGAGCCTTCGCTTCCCATCGACTACGAAGATCAGCTTGCAGCACGTATCTTTGGCGCGCCCGACAAGGTCGTGCCGCTCGATCTCGCGCGGCGTTGCGCTCAATCGCTCCCCATGACCGATATCGGCGAGGATCACCATTTCGTCGAGCCAACCGACGACGATGAGATGGCTACTCGGGGTCCATCGCGACTTGTAGGCCTCGCCGTGGCAGCCATCGTGATCATCGCGGGCGCGGCGTTGTTGTCGCGAGCCGGCGCGTTGCCTTCAGCACAATCGCCAGCACCACTGCCGATCCCATTGCCAGAGATGACCCAACGGCCCGCTCCGCTGGAGCACGAGACGCCGCCCGAGCTCGACAAGAAATGGCGCGTCCAAACCAATCCCGAGCCCCAGCTGCAACCTCGAAAAGAGCCGCCCCGTCACACTCCCCGACGATCCCCCGATCCAGGAACCCGGCGGGCAAACAACAGCGTTGCGCCCAAGCCGCAAGAGCCGAGCCAGAAGCAGCTCGTCGCCAAGACGAGGGCCACTGAGGCCGGGGAGCGCGTCGATGAGGGCGCGACCACGAGGCGACGAGCTCGTCTTGCGCTGGTACGCCATGAGTTGGCGCGTCATGAATTGGCACGTCATGAGCTGACTAGTCATGAGCTGAATGAGCTGACTGGGCCCGAGACGATGATGGCTGGCCTGCTTGCTCTGCCGGCACCAGCGAGCTCCGACGATGCCAGCGCAGCCACGGCGAGCGTGACCCGTTCCGAGCTGTCAGCCTATGACGCACCAGTGCCGACCGCAGCCCGCTCCGCCACCGCCAATTGGCCTTGGCTGGCCACCTCCACCTCTCTGTACCAGGTGGACATGAAGGCACCGCGCGAGCTATCCGGGGCGCCCGCTGGCGTACGCGTCATGGCGCAAGTCGACCTGGCAGAGGCGGGTCGGATGCTGATCGGCCAACGCTAACGCACCCAGCCGCGGCGCAACCGCACACCACCGAGCGAGCGCGCATCTCGGACGCTCGAGCTGCGCCAATCTAGCTGTAGTCGCCGTGCCGGCGAGCTCAGGAAAGAACGAACCATGTCCCCTCGACAAACTAGTCTACTCGTCGCTCTCGTGGCCCTCGTGATGATGAGCGGTTGCGCCACAGCGAAAGGTCGCTTCGGCGATCACGCCCGCTACTCCCCGGCTTTTCGCAGCTACGTGCTGGCCCAAGCCAATGGCAGCGATGATCCAGGCATTGGCGATTCGGTCCTGGTGCTGCGCGATCCGCTGACGGGCAGCAAGCTGCGTTGCCAAGAGCAAGTGCTCGAGTGGCGCGAGATCCACGAAGACTTGGCTACCGATCAGGTCGTCGACGACAATGCCGCGGTCGCCGTTGCCACGACCACGGGGGTTGTTTTCGCCCCGCTGCTCGCCATGCAACCGGTCGGCGGGCTCGTCGTCGTCGAGGCGATGTACGTCAGCGCCGCCATGTTCGACGGGCTGAGCTCCGACGACGCATACCAATTGCTCGCCAAAGGCATCCTGCTCTTCAAGCGGACGCGCTACAGCCGAGCAGCGACCATCCTTGAGCGCGCGCTCGCCAAGGACGCTTCCGTGGGCGTGCTCGACAAGGCCTATTATTACCTCGGCCTGAGCTACGCCAAGCAAGGCAAGGACGAGCGGGCGCAGCTGGCTTTGTCGCTATTCATCGATCGGGCTGGGGTTCGCGATGTCGACGCCTACCGCAAGGCCGAAGCAGTGCTCGAGGAGCTCGGCGTAACCCCCTACACCTGCGCAGCGACTGAGCCAGTCAAGGTCTACTGGTAGGCAAGGCGCTGACGTGCGACGGACGACCCTAGCTTTGGCGATCGCCGCCGCGCTGTTGTTGGCGCTTCTTCTGTTGGAATGGTTGCGCAAGGCCCCATTGCGACGCCTGCGGCCGACTCTTGATTTGGCGCTCGACCTCCCGCTGCCAGTCGAGGTACCCCAATGGAGGGAGCCCATGATCGAGAGCGAGGAAACTGACCTGAGTCGGCCTGCACGACTCCCCAAACGCCTGGCAAGGCGACCGCGCAGGCCTTCACCAAAACCGCCGCTGATTGAGCCCGCGCAGCCCGCCAGCACGCCGCTGCAGCCCCTACTCAGGGTAAGGCCGCTACCGCCAACTCCGCTGCTACCGCTATCGCCAGAAGCTCGGCTCGCCGGATTGCCCGATCGGCCAAACTTGCCGGCGCCCACCGTGCCGCGGCCCCGCCGCTACGATCCCGGCGTTGCCACCCGCTTGCTCGAGAGAGGCGTGCTCGCGCGCGATGTCAAGTTGGGCATCGCATTGCCCGGTGCCGGCAACATCGCTGCAGCCATCGCTCGTTCCGTGCGCATGCATGCGCCGGCCGTATCGAACGCTCGACTGCTCGCCCACGTGGGCACCGACGGCTGCCTCAGCAGCTTGCGGGTGATCTCCTTCGACGGCGGCGATGCAAGCGCCTGGCAACGCGCGGCCATCGCGGCCAAGCGCGGAATTGGAAAGAGGTGTTTTGCGCTTCGCGCCCCACTAGACCGCGGCGCTCTGGTCACCATCGCAGTGACCTCCAACCTCGAGCTGCCTTCGGGCAAGGGCCGTCAGCGACGCTTTTCGCGCCCGCGCACATTCGAAGGGCCTCGCTGGCCCTGGGCGCCGACGATGGCTCCCCGCAAGAACCCGAGAAACGAGCTGCCCACCAGCCCCCCTCCCGACGAATTACGAACCGT
>CAZRGL010000529.1:0-7775 GCA_964599485.1 uncultured Polyangiaceae bacterium | reverse complement strand
CCAAAGTCAGCTCGGCCTCGACATTCGAGTTGGTCGATCCAGCGGTAGGTACTTTGGCGTGGAGCGTCTGGAAGATGTTGGACAGCGAGCTCAACAGCTCGTCTTGGGCTTTGCGAATGCCCTTGCCGAGCGGCGTCGTGCGATCCCGTCGGTGCGCGAGCAACACCTCAGCGACCCCTCGTTCCTCGAGCAGGGCATCCAATGCTTCACTCCAAGCAGCCCGTATGGCTTCGTCTTTGGTCTCGCCCGACACGCTGCCGAGCTGACTCATCGCCTTGGCCAACACCTCTTGGACCGGACGGACCACCTGATCAGCAACCGAGCTGAGCAAGTCTTCCATGTCTGTAAAATGAACATAGAAACTCGGCTGCGACAGTCCCGCAGCGCGCGCTATCTTGCCGGTGGTCAACTTGCTCATGCCCTGCTCACCGAGCACCGTGATGGCGGCTTTGATGAGTCGTTGACGTGATTGCTCCTTGAGCTCGGCCCGCGACGCTTTCTCGCTCATGTGGGTTCAATACCACGGCGGCGCTGCCATCCGGTACGCTCTGCGCGATGAACGACCAAGCTCTGTTGCAGCGCGGCTTCCCGATTCGGTTCGATCAAGTGCAGCCACATCGCGTGGCGGCTGCCGTCGATCAGTTGCTCGAAGATGCTCAAAAGCGCATGCAGGCAGTCATCGACCAACCCGATCCGCGCACGTTCGAAAACACGATGCGTGCCGTCGAGGCGATTACCGAGCGGCTCGAGCACGCGATGGGGGTGGTCGGGCACTTGGAGGCGACTGCAACCAGTGATGCGCTACGAGAGGCATACAACGCTGCCCAGCCGCGGGTCAGTGAGCTGACCAGCCGCATCCCGCTGTCATCGGAGCTATATCAGACGGTCAAGTCATACGCCGATTCAGTCGAGGCGCGGGGTCTGAGCGGTGCGCGCGCTCGTTTCGTTCGCAAGACCCTCTCCTTTTTTCGTCGCCACGGCGCGGAGCTCGACGAAGCTGGCAAAAAACGCCTCGCCGAAATCGAGGTCCAGCTCACCAAGCTCACGTTGCGTTTTTCGCAGAACGTGCTCGATGCGACCAACGCTTTCGAGCTGATGATCGAGCAAGAGGATCAACTCAGCGGCTTGCCTGAGAGCGCTATCCAAGCCGCTGCGCAATCGGCACGCGCCAAAGGTAAGGACGGGTGGCGTTTCACTCTGCAAGCGCCGAGCTTGGTGCCGCTGCTGACCTACCTCGACGATGCAGCTGTTCGCGAACGGATGTACCGGGCGATGATCTCGCGAGCTACCAGCGGCAAGCACGACAATCGGCCCATCGTGCGCCGCGTGATCGAGCTGCGCCGAGAAAAGGCCGAGCTGCTCGGCTACGCGACGTTTGCAGACTTGGTGCTCGAGGAACGCATGGCCAAGAGCGGGGGACGCGCGCGCGACTTCATCGATGGCTTGCATGACCGAAGCAAACCATTCTTCGACAAAGAGACTGACCAGCTCTGGACGTTCCGGCGCGAGCTCGAGGGCTCCGAGGCGCCCGCTCCGCGCGCATGGGACTTGGCCTACTATGCGGAGAAGCTACGTCGCAAGCTCTTCGCCTTCGATGCCGAAGCCCTACGCCCCTACTTTGGGTTCACCTCGGTGATGGATGGTTTGTTCGAAATTGCACGCCGTCTCTTTGGTGTTCGCTTCGAGCCTTGGAACGATGCACCGAGCTGGCATCCTTCGGTGCGCGCCTTCAAGGTGCTCGACGACGAAGACGACAGCTGGTTGGCCGGTATCTACCTCGATCCTTTTCCGCGTGAGACCAAGCATGCTGGCGCCTGGATGGATGGGCTACTGGCCCGCGGCCAGGATGAGGATGACCATCGGCACATCGGCGTGTTGGTTGCGAACCTCACTCCGCCCATCGGTGACGCTGAGGCCCAACTCAGCCACGGCGAGGTCGAGACGCTCTTTCACGAGCTCGGCCACCTCATGCACCACTGCTTGAGTCGCGCTCGGTTGCGCAGCCAAGCGGGCACCCGGGTGGCCTGGGACTTTGTCGAGCTGCCGTCGCAGATGTTGGAGAACTGGTGCTGGGAGCGTGAGGCCCTCGATCTGTTCGCCCACCATCGTGACGACGGTGCGCCCATACCGGACGAGCTGCTTGCTGCCATGCGCCGTGCCCGCACCTTCCGTGCAGCCAGTCAGCAGATGCGCCAGCTCGGCTTCGCCACCGCCGATCTGACTTTGCATACCGCTACGAGCTCTGCTGCCGAGGTCGATCCCATTGAGGTCGCGCGCGACGTCATGCAGCGCTTCTCAGCCGCTGAGCTGCCCCCCGAGCACGCCATGATGGCCAGCTTCGACCATTTGTTCGGCTCGCCGGTTGGCTATGCCGCTGGTTACTACTCATACAAGTGGGCGGAGGTGCTCGACGCGGACGCCTTCACGCGCTTCGCCGCGGCAGGCTTGTTCGACGCGGACACCGGTCGGGCGTTTCGTCGCAAGATCCTGGCACGGGGCGATGAGGCTGATCCCGCACAGCTGTTCAGAGACTTCATGGGCCGTGATCCCGAGCTGGGCGCGTTGCTCGAACGGCTTGGCCTGATCGAATCAGGGCAGACCCCGTGACCGCAAATCGGGGTTGCAAGTGGGCTGCTGCGCTCCCGGTCGCGGCCTTGTGGCTGACGGCCTGCTGCGCGCAGCCATCCCCCCCGCGCGCCAGCACCGGCCCGTCTCACTTTGGTCCATCCTATTTCGGTCCGCCGCGCCAGCCACCAGTGGTGTGCCCGCACGGGACGAGCTGGAGCGGTCGGTACTGTGTGTTTCAGCACATTCTCACCGACGTACGCTGCCCAATCGGCTCGAGCTGGGATGGCAAGCGTTGCCAGGCCAAGGAGGTCCATTGCCCGTCGCCGACTCGATACGACGGCACGGCCTGTGTCGCTCCCTCGCCGCCGCGACGACCTGCCGACGCAACAGCCCCGGCAACAACGGCGCGCCCCGATAGCGTCTTCGACTCGCGTTGAGTGGTTTTTCTGGCACAATTGACAGATGCATAACCTCCTTCGGCACGCGAGCCCGGTCGCGTTGTTCCTTCTCCTCGGCGCCAGTGCATGTGGCAGCTCTTTTGAGCCCAAAAACACTGGCTCGACCACCAGCAGCTCGGGCACGACAACCAGTGGCAGCTCGGGTCAGGGCGGCCAGGGCGGCCAAGGTGGCCAAGGTGGCCAAGGGGGAGGGCAGAGCTGCAACTCGGATGACACGCCCAAGGACAGCGATTGCGTGCTCACCGATGAGCTCGGCATTTTCGTCAGTGACAGCTTGGGCGACGACAACAACACCGGAGGTAAGGACAGCCCGGTCAAGACGCTCAGCAAAGCCATCGAGCTCGCCACCGCAGCGCAAAAACGGATCTACGCTTGCGCCGAGTCGTTCGACGAAGCGGTGCAGCTACCGGCCGGCAGCGCGGTTTACGGTGGCCTCGATTGTCAAAACGCCTGGGCTTGGACCAGCGAAACGAAAACGAAAATCAAGCCGGAGTCGCTCGACGGCGTGGCGTCACTGATTCTCCTTGCAGGTGTAGCGGAGACCTTGGTGAGTGACGTCGAGATCGAGTCTCCTGATGCGACGGGCAATGGCGGCTCGTCCATCGCGGTGCTGGCCGATCAGGCCCAAGCTATCTTCACGCGTTGCAAGCTCGAGGCAGGCGCCGGAAAAGCCGGAAAGAACGGCGCGAATGCCTCTGAGACGCCCGCGGCTTCGGGCAGCAAAGGCAACACCGGCGATGGCGCCAAGTGCATCCCGTTTTCGGTGTCAAAGGGTGGCGCGGCATTGTCCAATCCGACCTGTCCCACGTCGGTTGGCGGCGCTGGCGGTGACGGCAAGGATCTGTACGGCGACCCGGGGCAACCCGGCGAGCCGTTGATGGACGGTCACGGCAAGGCGGGCATTGGTGGCACGTCGCTGACGCCGCAATACCAATTGTGCACCAATGGCGGCCCCGGAAAGGTTGGCGATCCTGGCGCGGCAGGCGACGGGGGCAAGGGCGCGGGGAGCCTATCGGCCTCTGGCTACACTGGCGTAAACGGAAAAAATGGGACCGCAGGAGGCATCGGTCAGGGCGGCGGCGGCGGCGGCGGCATGTACAATCTCAACTGCAACGGCACCTCCAAGTCCGGCTCCGCTGGCGGCTCCGGCGGCTCCGGCGGCTGCGGCGGGGCCAAAGGCAACGCCGGCAAGGCGGGCGGATCGAGCTTCGCTCTGGTGAGCATCGAGTCGGCGATTCAACTCTTCGAGTGCAAGCTGATTGCCGGCGAGGGGGGCGATGGTGGCGAAGGAGGCGCTGGGCAGCCCGGCGGAATCGGTGGCGAAGGAGGCGATGGCGGCGTCGATCTAAGCGGCAACGGCTCACCCCCGGCCTGTGATGGCGGCAAAGGCGGTGATGGCGGCGCGGGTGGACCTGGCGGCGGCGCCAGCGGTGGACATTCGGCTTCAATTGCGTTCGTGGGAAATGGGCCTGACCTGCATGACTCCGAGCTGAAAATGGGCAAGGCCGGTAGCGGCGGTCTAGGTGGCAACAAGAGCGAGGAGAACAAGGGCTCGGGCGGCACCAGCGCTGACAAGATGGGCTTCATGGCGCTGTAACTCGTCGAGCTCGCCAGCCATCACGACTGCCCCTCAGGTGGTGCTGTCGATCGCCCCGGGTTATGGTCGGGCCATGTGTCCCCGCTTCGCCGCTTGGGTTCGCTCGCTGCTGGTCGCTCTGTTGCTTGCTGTCGGACTCGTTGGTATTGCTGCTCCTGCCGTGGCCGGCGGCGAGCCAGCCATCAGCGAAGCGGAAGCGGCGTATCTCACCGTGGAGCTGCATCCACCGGACGCTCGCTTGTACGTCAATGGCGAGCTGCACCGTGGCCCCCTGGGCAAGCCACTGCGTTTGCGTCCCGGCAAGTACAAGATCGAAGCCAAGCTCGAGGGCTATGACGCTGCCTGGCAGCAAGTCGATTTGGCGAGCGGTAACGACAATGAGCCGATTTCGCTACGGCTCGGCGCCACGCAAGGCATTCTCGTGGTGACTCCGTTCGCGGCGGATGCCCAGGTGCAGGTTGATGGCAAACAGGTCTCGACCGGCAAGTTCGACGGTCTCGTCACCCCGGGGCTTCATACCGTGCGAATCGTATCTGCAGCGCACGACAAGTCCGTCGAGGTGCAAGTGGCCCGGGGCAAAAAGACCCTCGTTTCACAAGAGTCGCATGGCGAGCTGCGTACCGATTCGCCACCGCCTGACGGAAGTGGCTCGAGCTTGGTGCACAAGCCGCCCTGGACCGAGACGCCGCCGATAGGCATCTACGCGGTGGCCTATGCTGCGCTGCTGATGCCGCTGAGTGATGCCAGCGATCACGAATCGGACGAAGGCATTCAGGGTGGCCCCGCTGGCTCACTGAGGGTGGGCTATCGCTTTCTGTCGTGGGCTGGGGCCGAGGCCTTGTTCCAGTACACGGCGCTGATGGTCAATGGCACCGTCGGCACGACTTCCAACGTCAAGTACTCCATGGGCTCCGCTCGCGTTGGGGCGGCGTTCCGCACCATGCTGCCGAGCGACTCGATGGTCCGCTTTTTGGCTGTGGCCGGTGGTGGTGCGGTGTGGAGCTACATCAACTGGACGCCTGAAGGCGTCGGCGCGCGTTTCGAGGACGTACAGGGTTGGGGCGGTTTTGCCCAGTTGGAGCTCGGCGTCGATTTCGAGTTCAAAGGCTTCCTCTTCGATGTCGTCATGCAAGGCGCTCTGCAATCCACCGGAGGCATGGAGGTAGAAGCGCTAGGCGAATCGGCGTTCAGTGATCGGGTGTTGTTCACCTTGGGTCCAGCACTCGGCGTCGGCTACGGCTTCTGGTAGAGCCAGGCCGCTGAACTTTTCGCCCCAGCCCGCTGGACGCGCGCCAGCTTTCGTTCGAAAAGGCCGACATGGATTTGGTGGCCATCGAGCAAACCCTGCTGCAATGCGCGGCAGCGCTCGTCATCGATCCGCGTGTCCTGCGGCGGGTCATCAAAGTCGATCGCAGCGCATCGGGGCTGGTACCCCATGCTCACAGCTACACCATATCGCGTGACGCTCTTTGCCAGATCGTGGGTCAAACAGAGCTCGGTGTCGCTCCCTCACAGCTGCCAGAGCAGGTGATTCTGCTAGCCCGACCGTCGAGCCGCTCGCTCTCGGGGCGGAGCGAGGCGCAGGTGCTCACACGGTTCTGGCGGGGGGTTTTTCACTGTCGCGTTCATCAGGTACTCGAGCGCTTGGCCCAAAAGGGGGCGCTCGACCAAGCGGGTTTGCGGGAGCGAATCGAGCGGCTGGGGCAAACCGAGTTCGACGAGGTCCGCGCGATCCTGCGCCATGACGACCTGGTGTTGCCACCTGCCTCCGATCAAGAGGTCTACATCGAGTTTGCCGCGCTCTATCTCGAGCTGCGCTACTTCTCGCCAGGTCTGCTGGTCACGACCTTCCCAGGATTGGGCTCCTACGAGCTCGTTGACCAAGCCCTGGCTACTGATGTCGACGTCACTCCGTTGCTGGAGCAAGGCCGCCCACCCGCAGTAGCTCCCCCGGTTGCGCGCACCTTGAGCGGAACCAGGGCGCCCACCTATTCGGCGCCCGCTGCATTCGGAATCGCTGAAGCGGTCACACTCAAACCGGTAAGCCCAAGAAAGCACCAGCGGCTTCTGACCGGAGCCGAAAAGGCCCGACGCAAAGGAAACGATGTGCGCGCTGCCTTACTGTGCGCCCGGGCGGCCCACGTGCCCGACCCAGAGGCGCAGCGCAACGCGCAAAGCGCAGCCAAGAAAGACCTGGCGCAGCTCGGCGTTCGCGTCAGCAGGGCGCTCGAGCCGCCGGGTGAGGCCAAGGAGTCATTTTCGCCGAGCTGGAGCTCATTGCTCTTGATATTGGGCGATCGAGCTGCCGCCGAGCGTGCGCTGCGATATTCGGTCGAAGCGCGTCTGTTGTTCACGCTGCAAAAAGCGGCCATCGCCTACGAGCGGCCCAACCGCGCCGTCAGTGTCGCCACCTGGATTTTGTCGCGGGGCAAACGGCCGGTCGTTCGCGACTTGCCCGCTACGCGTGAGCTGCGCGTGGCGCGCTATCTGCAAGTTGCGGCAAAGATGGTGCGCCATACGCGCGTTGGCGCGGCCGATCGCAAGCTGCTCGGAAAGCTGCTGGATTGGGCCACTGAGCGCGCCGATTCGAACGTGCGAGCTGCATTGCGACCCAAGCTGCTGACGGTGTTCGATCAAGTGGGTCTGGTCGCCGCCAGCGCTCCCGAGCATCTGGCCCGCAACAAGCTGGTCGAGGAGCTGCTCGACGAGGTCGTCACGCGTGGATTCATCTCCTTTGCTTCGCTGCGTGACGCATTGTCGCGCAACCAGTTGAAGCTGCAGGATCTGAGCGGCGGTCGTGAGCTGATTGCCGGCGACGCTTTGCTCAAAGCCGATGCCGCGCTTGCGATTGAGCTCGATGGCATCTACCGCCGCGGCGAGATCTATCTGCGCGGCATGCAGAAAGCGAGCAGCATTCCCTTCGGAACCCGCGTAGGGCGGGTGCTGACGCTGTATCTGATCCTGCCGGTAGGCGCCGCGTTTCTGCTGCTCGAGGGCGTCGGTCACATCATCGGGCCGTTGCTGGTCAAGCTGGGCTTCGCGCAGATTCGTCCCCTCAACCTGACCTCATTGGCAGTGTGCTCGGCCCTCATCCTGGCGCTGCTGCACAGCGCGGCCTTTCGCGCTTTTGCCAAGCAGTTGCTCGATGTCAT
>CAZRGL010000528.1:0-7791 GCA_964599485.1 uncultured Polyangiaceae bacterium | reverse complement strand
GGGATGCCGATGCCCTTGTAGGAGGGGCTGGCTTGCACGGTAGCCTTGCCAACCTCGCTTCCAGGGAAGCTCAGCTGTAGGGCGACCTGGATGATTGCTGTTTGACCTTGCGGGACGTTGAAGCGCCAGGGCATGCGCGCGAACTGGTTGCAGAAGCCAGATTTGCCTCTGCCGCCTTCAGGGCCGTAACTGGAGTTGGCCCACTGGGCGACGTCCACCACCGGAGCATCATCGCCTGTGCTGGCGTACTGAACGCACTTGCCTTGGCCTTCGTCCCAGCTTGCCCCCGCTGGGCAACTCTGAACCTTCGCGCACTGATTGCCGTCCCAAGACTCGTCACGTGCGCAAGTTTGCTCGAGCGGAACGCAAGCGGCCGTGCCAGCTTCGACGACCAGTTTCTCGCCTTTGGGACAGCCGAGCTTCTCTTTTTCGCCCACTTCGACACCAGCTTTGCTGGCGATTTGATCGAGCGCCACGCACTGGCCGGACTCTTCGTCCAGCTCTTCCTTCTCGGCACATTCGATGCGCTTGCAGCCGTCCTGTTCGTAGCGAGAGCCTTTGCCGCAATATGCATCTGCGGCCGCAGCGGTCAGGCACTGCCCCTCGAGCGCGATCCGGCCAGCCACGCATACGCATTGATTTGCGGAAACGTTGAAGTCAGCACCTTCCATGCATGACGACACATGGCATTTGCAATCGCCGTTGGTGCAAACCTGGAAGAAGCACATGTTCTTGGGGCAGCCGGCTACGAGCAATGAGACAGCTGCTGCGAGGATCAGGGGAGCAAGTGCGCGCATGGCTGGCACGCTAGTACAGCGTCGCGCCGCCGCGCAAAGAGAACCTGCTGCCGGCCGGCACTTGGCCGTCACGGGTCTTCAGGGGCAGGCGCTTCGTGTGGTGATTCTGAATTCACCACATTAGCCCTCGGGCACAGCGGTCGGCACGAAGCGACGCTGGGCAACGTCGAGTCGAAAGGCTTCGACCCCGAGCAGCGAGCCGTCGTCGTCGGCGATCTCGTAGATGTTGAAGCCGCTCATGCGATCAGGGTCGTCGTGAATCAACGAGGCGCTGGTGCTTCCGATGGATTCGATCGAGCCACATGAGGTTGGGATGGTCCGTCGGATTCGTCGGTGCAAATGGCCATGCAGCAGCAGCCCGCGTTCGAGTTGGTCGAGCGCTTGGAGCTGCTCAGGTGCGTCGGTCAACCCTTCGAAGGCAACCTTGATGCGGCGGCCTGGCAAATGCCAAGGATGGTGCTGGATGATGATCGCCAATCGGGCCTGAACCTCTCGGTGGGCGAGCAAGCTGTGTAGGGCCATGCGCTGTAGCTTTCCCAGCTGACCGGAGGCGACCAACGGCGGTCGAGGAACAGCGGTGCTCAACCCGATGATGGCGACGGGCCCGCGCAAACGAACGAAAGGGAAGCGCCCGATGTTCGACACGTTGGCGGACTGCGGCAAGTCGCTGGACAAATGGCCGCCCAAATAACGTTCGAAGCGTCGCGTGCGGTAAGCGTTGAGCGTGTACGTGTCGTGGTTTCCCGGTACGACACTGATTTGCTCGGCGCTCAAGCCGAGCTCGTTGCGCAAATAGAGCCGAACCACCTCGAACTCGCTCTCCAAGGACAAATTGGTGACGTCGCCGGTCAGTACGAGGTGGTCGATGTCTCCGCGGTCGCGGATTGCATGAGCCACCGCCCTGGCGGCGTAGAGCTTGTGCACACTGCCCCGTTTGAGCTTGATGTTCACCCAGCCGGTGAAACGCTTGTTGAACAGACGCCACGGTACGGCGCCGTCGAGGGCAAGAAGGTGAAGGTCGCTGATGTGAGCGATTCTCAAGGAGACACCCAACGCTGGTCATAGGCGCAGCGGAAGCCGCGCCAAGGTTGTGCCAAAGAGGGAAAAGCCTTGGTGCGTGCAGCGGCGCGCAACCAGGCGGCGCCGTCTACGTAGCTGCCGCCTCGTACGACCCTGTGGTCGCCGAGTGTTGGGCCTTTGGGATTGTGCTGGGCTGAGTCGGGATAGCGATTCGAATACCAATCAGCCACCCATTCTTCGACGTTACCAGCCATGTCGTCCAAGCCCTCCAAGGTACGGCCCTGCGGAAACGACCCAATCGGGGCGAGCTCGGCAAAACCGTCATCATCGTCGAACGGTACCGGGGCCACTCTGCCGTGGTTGACGATGAAGGGGTTGTAGTTGTGGCCCCATGGAAAGAGGCGGCTGCTCCAGCCTCGGGCGGCGCGCTCCCATTCTGCTTCTGTGGGCAGTCGGCCACCAGCCCAAGTGCAGTAGCTTCTGGCGTCGAACCAAGTGACCATGCTCACGGGATGGTCGTCGATTGCTCTGCGGCGCGCGGCCGCGGCGCTCGTCGATTGTCGGCAAGCCCCCGCCTCGACGCAGCGGCGGTATGCGGCATTGCTCACCTCGGTTCGGTCGATCCAGTAGTCGTCGAGGGTCACGTCGTGCGCTGCAAGCTCGTCAGCGAAAAGTAGGCTGCGGCACACGCTCGTAGCCGGTTCTCGGCGGCACATCAGTTGGGCCATTTCGACTTGGACGACGGTGGAGCCCATGCGGAATTTGCCACCACGAATGTGGACCCGCTTGGTGCCAGCTGTGCGGAGCGTCAACAAGCCTTCGCTGGCCTGGCCGGTCCGCATGGCGCTGCGGCTGCGCATGGCCGCGACTTGGCTGGTCGACGCGATGGTCAGCGCGAGGGCTGACGAGAAGATGAACAAGCGGGACATGGTGCTCACGTCGCGCAGGCCGGCACCGCTCGAACGCCGCAGGTGTGGTCGATTGAGAAGCACGTTCTCAGTGTTCTCGCCGACGCAATCCCAGCGCTACGAGCGCGGCGCCCAGCAACGAGAACAAAACGGTCGCTGTTCGGCCGAGTTGGCTTTGAGCGCCGGGCGTACCGACGCGACAGAGGCCGCCGCGTAGCTCGATTTGGGGAGCGCCAGCCGTGCCAGCATCGGGTACGCCTCCGTCATCGACGACCTCTACGCACTTGCCGTCCACACAAGCCGTGTTGCTGCCCTGGGGACACAGCGACGGGCTCCCTTCGAGCTGCTCGTCGACCTCGTCGTTGCAGTTGTCATCGATGCCGTTGCATTTCTCCGGAGCGCTCGGCGAGATGGTCGGGTCACCGTCGTTGCAATCGTCCGCGCCCATGCAGTCTTCGTTGCCGTGCGTATCGCCGTCGGCGTCGACGCATCCAGATGGCGTCAGTTGTGACTTGATGCCTGTCTCGCCGCTTGGTGCCACCGTGCACGCTGCATGAGGGCTCGCCCCGCCGGTCACCAAGATGCGTGTTTGCATGCCGCTGATGTCGCCTGGGACCGTCAGCACGATCAGGCCGCCGCTGCCGCCACCGCCCACGATGGCGTCGTTGCCGCTGAGCCCGCCGCTACCTCCCTTGGCCGACAGCGCGGTGTCGTCGCCAAAGGTGAACGAGTTTGCGGTGATGATGACGCTGCCGCCCGCTCCGCCGCCCGGACCCGTGCCGAAGAAGTTGGTGGCGGCGTTTCCGTCGGCAAGGATGGTTCCGTCGAGCTTGATGGTAGCGGCCTCGAGAATCACGACGCCGCCGCCATTGCCGCCGGGACCGATCTGGTTCTCGTTGGGGGCGCCGGCGTAGCTGGCACCGCCGGCACTGCCCAAGCCGAGCGTTCCGAGCGGCATCATCGGGTCGGTGTCGTAGGCGGTGCCGCCCTCGGCGCCCATCAGCAGCGTGCAGCTGTTGGAGGGGTCCATGGTGCCATCGCCGCCGTTGCCGCTGTGGGCACCGCCGCCCCCTGGAGTGGGGTCCTTGAGGTCGCCGGGTACCACTGTGCCGCCAGCCCCAGGTCCTTGTCCCCCTGTCTTTTCGCCGCGATAACCGGCCCCGCTGGCGTCGATCACACCTGTGGTAGAAATCGTGATCGTGTGCGCTTTTATGTGCAGCCATCCGCTGCTGGCATCGGAGGCCGAGTAGCTGTTGACCTTGACCGTGCCAGCGATTTCGACCGTCTCGAAGAGCTGCTCTCCGGACAGCGAGAACAACTGGTCCTTTTGCACCTTGAGGTCGTCAGCCAGGACCGTTTTCGAGCCCAGGAAGATACTTGAAAGCGACGCAGCCGCCACGAGGCAGGCGCCCAGGCGCGGTGGGGATAAAAAGCTCACCCTGCCATCTTAGCCACATGCGACTGCAACCTGCCACTAGCAGGATGATGAAAAGACCCTCTGTGTCCCTCTTCGTGTCTCTCTGTGCGTCTCTGTGTAATGAAACCGCGCGCGCGGCTCGCGCCGCAATTTGTTTCAACACAGAGGCACAAAACCGTCGTGTCAATCGAAGCCGTCAGCAGCATCGACGAGGCCGAGACCGAGCAAGTGCTGGTATCCCAAGGTGAGGGTCAACAGGGCTTGCGGAGGCGACGGTGCAGCGCTGCTATCACTTGGCTGCGACCAGCGGTAAGCGGCATACAGCGCGATGAACATGCTGTTGGCCTGCGGTAGCAACGAAAGCTGAGCTCCGAGCGACACTTCCATGCCGATCGTCGCGCAAGCGCCGTCACCGCTCACACAGAAGCGGGGATTGTGCCAGCTGCGGTGTATGCCCATGCCGATCGCGAGAGAGTCCACGAACAGATCGAGGATGGCAGGCCCTTGCTGCAGATCGTTGACGAGACGGCCCAGGAAAAAAGGGCGAATCTCGAAACCGCCCGCCATGCTTCGGGCCAAGCTCTGGCCCTCGAAACCCAGCCCCTCGTTGTACTGCAAGTACAGGCCACCGCTTTGTAGGTAGGTGGTGGCCAACCGGCCGCAAACTGAGGCCCCGACCGAGGCGATGGTGGCTCCAGCGTGGACAGCGACAGTCAGATCTCCGTCTAGTCGCCCATACGCTCCATCGCTCGCACGACACGGAGTGGCGAGGCAGAGCACCAAAGCCGCTGGGAGCCAGGCGTACAGACGGCGTCGATGCCTGCGGTGGCCGCCGGCGTCGGGGTCTTCAAGACGGTGGGGGTCTTCGAGACGGTGGGGTGCACACGTTGGCATGGTGCTCGGGCAAGAGGTGCCGGCGACGGGAGAATAAAACACCACCCTCCTAGGCGAGCAGGGCGGCGCGAACAGTGTCGCGCAGCTCGCCCGCAAAAACCATGCGAACCCGGGTGAGCGTTTCATCGCGCAGACGATCGAGCACAAAAGAGACTTCAGCCGGGCGCCGCGGACGCCCTTGCCCGAACACGACCGTGAGCGAGCTGTCGTCGGAGTAGGGCGTGTCTACGGCCAGATCGAGGCCGGTGTAGAAGTCTGGGTCCAGACCAGCATCCGCCGCGATCTGCCGAACCGTTTCATAAGCTTGTTGACGCTGGGTCGGGGTTGCACCTTCAGCATGCAGCTCGACGGTCTTGAACAAGTCGCGGCTGCGTAGCCGGCTGCACAGATCCGACAGGATGGGATCGCTGTGATCGCGCCAGGAGTTGATGGTTTCGAGGAGCAGCTGGTCGTCGAGCTGAAGGTAATCAGCAAGAGCAGGTGTCTCGCCAGCTGCAAAAGCGTGCAAGGCGTTCGGCGTTGGCTCGAGTCGGGCGCCATCACGCAGTAGTTGTAGCGCGCGACGCAGGATCATTCGGATCAACCACTCCGCGGCGCGCGTGGACTTGTGAAAGTACACCTGTTGGAACATGAACAACCGTGCGAGCACGAAGGACTCGATCGCGCTCAGCCCCTTGGTGCCATCGATCGCAAGCCCGGGCGGCTGGCCGTTCTAAGACTCTGCGAAACGCAAGCTCCGCAACAACCACGGCAGGTCGTACTCGCCATACCGAACCCCTGTGGCATGGGCGTCACGAAGCAAGTAATCGCAACGGTCGACATCGAAGGTGCCGCTCACCGCTCTGGCCAAATAGGGCAACTGGTTTTCACCGCGCACGAGTTTCGCCACACGCCGTGGAAGCTCCGGATCGCGTTGGGCGAGCACCTGATGGACGGCAGTGGCCTCGTCGAGCAAGATTCGCTCGGTCCACTTCTCGTGACGGTGGGTGTTGGTCGCGTCACCCACTCCGGCATGGGTCAGGGCATCCTCGAAGAGGTGCGACAGCGGTCCGTGTCCCAGATCATGCAGGAACGCAGCGGCGATGGCATCACGGGCCCGCTCGCTGGTCAAACGTTGCCAAAACGGCAAGTCACCGTGAATCTTGCGAAGCCGGGCGATGAGCAGCTGCATGACGTGGGCAGCTCCCAGCGCATGGGCAAATCGGGTGTGAACCGCGCCCGGAAAAGCGAGGCAGGTGAGGCCAAGCTGGCGGATTCGGCGTAGGCGCTGGACCTCAGCGGTCGCCATCAAGTCAGCGATGATGGAGCTCTCATCGTGCTCGAAGGTGATCAGCCCATGGACAGGGTCGCGTAGCAACACGCCGGTGAGCCTACAGGAGCTGGTGGCTGCGCCGCAACGGCAGCAGCTGACGAAGGTGCGGGCATTTGTGGATGCGCGGCAGCAGGCGAAAGGCTATCATATGCCTCGCATTATTCTACCTTGGGCCTCTTGTGCACCCGTGATCGGTGGCTAGGCCCAGACCAACAGGAAGCATGAAATCGCGCGCCACCAAGAAGTCGAGCTCCGCTGCGCGCGCCACCAAGGCCAAGAGCAGGGCGAAGAAGAGCGTGACGAAGGCGAAGGCGCGCCGGCCCAGCAAAGCCAAGTCCGAGGCGGTCGTTCCCTCGAGCGTCGTTGATCGCCGCTTGGATACGATTCTCCGCGCTTTGCCCGAGCCCGAGCTCGCCGCGCTCATCGAGCGCATGGGTATTCGGGTCGACGAAAAGAAACGCATCGACGTTCCGGCCCAGGTCGCACGTGTGCTGGTGCGGCTACCCGATGTACGCGAGCCATCGCGCTTGCCACCTGTCAGCAGCGAGCTCTTGCGCCGCATCGCCGAAGCACGGGGTGGTCTGCTGGTAACGACGCTGCCTGCGGGCGTCGAAGTGCTGGTGCGTCGCGGCTTGGTCTACGCGCGCAGGTGCGGCGACCGTGTCGAGCTCATGATGCCCACGGCGTTTCTGGTTCAGCTCAAGAGCTGGGAAGGAGAGGACCCGCGCGCGCTGCGAGCGTTGCTCGCCGAGGCGCCTTTCGAGACTGCTAGTGCGGTAGCGAGTCACTTCCTCGGCCGTCCGAGCACACCGCCGATCGCCCTGTCGCTGGAACCAGCTTGGGAAGTGCTCGGCGATCCCGAAGGACTGCGCGCCGAAGTGGCCCGGGTGTCGCATCAAGAACGCCGCTTGCTCGATCAGCTCGAAAAAGTTGGCGGCGAGGTGGACACCCAGGAGCTCATGGATCTCGAGCGTGAGCCCATGCGGGTTCGTGGTGCGTACGGTGTTGCTGCCGGACGGAGGGGCGCTGCGTTTTCGCTGGAGAAGCGCGGATTGCTGTTTCCCCTTCATCCCAATCGATACGTCATCCCAACCGAAGTTGCGGCCATCATCGGTGCCGAGCGAAGCAAGCAGCGCCAGCAGCGGCGTGAGGAGATTCGTAGTCACGTCATCGAGGAGGATCATCTTCCACGGCGTGCCCGGTTTTCATGCGACCCGACCCCGTTGGCGATTGCCATGGCCATCGCGCTTCGAGAGGGAAACGCCGAGCTGAAGCCAGGTCTCGGCACCCCGCGCTCTCTGGTGGCGCGTATGGCGCAGCGGTTCGGTCGGCAAGCGGAAGCGGCCGCGTTGCTCATCGCCCTGTCGCGTGCGGTCGGTCTTTGGGAGCGCGGGGCAGTTTCGGGTGCGGCGCCCCCGGGCTCATTGAGCCTGAGCGAGCTCA
>CAZRGL010000527.1:7420-7801 GCA_964599485.1 uncultured Polyangiaceae bacterium | reverse complement strand
AGTGGCGACATCGTCCGTGGAGTAGCCGTCGTGCGTCGAGGAGGTGGCGGCGGCTGAACGCGTGCGCGTGCCGGAGCTGGGGGAGGTGTCTGCGGGAACGAAGTCGGCATCTCGGGGTGAATGACGACCGCCGCACTACCCGCCGCAAAGGGATCGCTGCGGCGCGCCGTCATTTGCAGATCATCGGCGTGCGCGCCGGCCAGTGTTTCGGGATCGACCACTGCCGAAGCGAGTGCGGCCACCTCCGCGGTGGTGGTCGGCCAGCGGATGGGCGTGCCAGGTAGCTCGACGCCGCCAGCGATCAGCAAGCGCGTCGCGGGGGGCGCGCGGGGCCCGGGGGGGCCCCCCCCCCCCCCCCCCCCGCCACCCCCAACAACCGGG
>CAZRGL010000527.1:5837-7410 GCA_964599485.1 uncultured Polyangiaceae bacterium | reverse complement strand
CAGGCCCGATGCGTGGGCGCCCACCTCGGCGTTGGTGCGCGGCCAGCGGATGGGCGGCCCAGGTACCGCGCCGCCGCCAGCTATCAGCAAGCGCGGCGCGGCCAGCTCGCTGGCCAGGGGGAAACAGCCACGCCACACGACCGAGCAACGCAATCGATCGGGCTCGATGTGCACCATGTCAGCCACGAGCGGCACCGACTCGGGGGCATCGACCTCGGCGTGGCCAAGCAACAAGCAAGCAGCCCTGGGCGAAGGCAAACGACTGCGGATGAGCTCATGCTCTGGATGCATGCCGTGGAGCTCAATCCACTCGTCGCCTCGCAAGGAAGAGAGCCGCTGATCAGCAGGGGCAGCCTGGAAGTACTCCCACAAGAAATCGCCCGGATAGTCGGCGATTCCTTTCTCGATGCGCTTTGGACGCAGCTGCCCACGCAAGTTGCGCCGCGCCGGGAAATTGGAAGGTATGGGTCCAAACGCAGCGACCTTCCGCGAGCTGTTTGGATTGACCAGTTGCGGTTTGGAGTCGGTGCTTTCACCCGCGCCTACGCCGATGGGGTTCTCGGGGAAGCCCACCCCACCGAGTGCATATTCGTAGGACAGCGGGAGACGATGAAATGGCTGGAGCTGGCCGGCGGAATCGCGCGGACCGTAGGCCAGAATGGACTTGTCGATGAGCGGTCTGTCGTCGCGGCGCATCACCAAGCGCACGATGCCTCGCGTGCCGCCGCCAGGTGAGTATGCGTGCCCAACCAAATGCACACCCACCGCAGGGATGCGGGGACAGGTTTCGGCTGCACCCAAAAGGCTGCACAAGGGATTGCCATCCACGTGCTCGTCGCGCCGCCGCAGTTGGGTTGGATCGGTGGTGGTCATCGCCTCGTCGTGGACGAATTGGAAGCAGCCCTTGACGATGACCGTCGCATGAAGTTGCCCCCCAGCGATTCGCCACAGTGCGCTGCCGACAGTGCAGCGCCCCACCGACGCTACACGGACGGGCCAGGCGACCGGCTGAGATCGCTTCATCACGCCCCAGCACAACCTCCGCGGGTAACGTCGTCAAGGCCGAAGACGGATTGTTGGCACTTTCGGTGCCCCCTGACCTGCTGTTGAAAAGTTATATGCTGTGAGGGGGAAATGATCCGCTAACAGTGCGTATTATTGCGACTAATGGCTCGAAATGATGGCTGTGCGAGCCATTCGGGCTCGATATCGTAGGCGGCATGGGTGCTGGGAAGCTCGGGTCGGGGTGGGCGCTGATGCTGTGGGCGTTGGTTTGCGTGGTGGGCGCTTGGGGCTGCAACGCGTTCACGGGCGCTTCTGATTACGAGATTGCGGACGTTGACGACAACCGCAACGAAGGCATCGATGAAACCGAGGGCTCGAGCGCAAGCAGCGGTGAGTCATCGAGCAGTAGCGGTGGCCAGCAGACAGGATCGAGCAGCTCTGGAGGTCCGATCGAAAATGGGCCGCTCGCGCCAGCAGACGGCGTTCAAATCACCAGTATTGCGCTGTACCAAGGGGTCAAGCGGCCCTTGATGCAAGGCGGCGCAGCAACCAGCTCGACGGTGCCCAT
>CAZRGL010000527.1:0-5827 GCA_964599485.1 uncultured Polyangiaceae bacterium | reverse complement strand
CGTGGCAAACCGGCCGGCGATGATGCGCGTGTTCTACGCTGTCGATGGCGCCTAAGACGGCCAGCCAGTCACCGCGCGGCTCACCCTGCGCGATCAGACTCCGCTCGAGGCGACTGGGGTGCTGGGGGGCAGCTCGACCGACGGAAACCTCGGCAGTACAGTCAATGTGGCCATCGCCGCCGAAGCGCTAGCAGGCTCGACGAGCTACCGGGTGGAGCTGTTGCAGCCGCAATCCAGCTCGAGCGGAAACAACCTCGCGGCCGTCTATCCGGCACAAGGACAGGAGTCGCTACAAGTGCAGAGCTCTGGCTCACAGCTACGCATCGTGCTGGTGCCGATTTCCTACTCTGCTGATGGCTCCAATCGACTGCCCGATACCTCGGCCACCCAAGTCAAGCGCTACCAGGAGCTGTTCTTCAAGACGTACCCCACGCCGAAGGTGGTCGTCAGCGTGCACCCTGCTTACAAATGGGGATCGACCATCTCGCCCTATGGACAAGGCTGGAACGAGCTGCTCAACGCCATGATCAGCTATCGGCAACAGAGCGGCGCGGCTGCCGACGAGTATTACTATGGCATCTTTGCGCCGGCTTCGAGCATGTCAGCGTTTTGTGGCGGCGGCTGCGTGGCGGGTCTGAGCCTGCTGGCTGGGGCCAACGATCCCATGGGTCGGGTAGGTATTGGAGTAGGTTTCAGCGGGGCTGGATCGGTGGAAACCGCTGTTCACGAGGTTGGCCATCAGCATGGCCGGGGCCACGCGCCATGCGGCGCCAACCAGGGCATCGATCCGAGCTTTCCCTACAGCAACGGTGGGATCAGCGCTTGGGGATACGACTTGCTCACGGGCAGTCTCGTCAGCCCCAGCAACCACAAAGACTTCATGAGCTACTGCAATCCCACTTGGGTCAGCGACTACAACTTCGGCAAGCTCTTTTCTCGCATGAAACTCGTCAACGGTGCCGACTTTCAGTACCCCGGCGCCGAGATTCCGAAGCAGTATGCTCGGGTTGATCTGTCTGGCGACTCAGAACAAGCCAGCTGGCTGTCGCCGATCACGTTGAGCCGACCGCCGTTGGCCGATGCCCAACAGGTCGAGCTGAAGACCGTGAGCGGTACCATCACAGTCAGCGGCCATTACTATCCCTACAGCCATCTGAGTGGCGGCGTGCTGCTCTTCACCCAGCCGGCAAATATCGAGCTTGGGCTCGTTCTGAGCGTCGATGGGCGCAAGATCGTCTCCAGCTCGAATTGATCAATTCGAGCTGGTCAATCTTCCGCCAACGCGCGCTCGAGGGCGCCCGCGACCTGATGGGCGATCAACAGGGTGACGCCCTGCTTGAAGGCGAAGCGTTCACCCAAGGCAACGAGGGTGTCCTGTTCGGCCGAAGTGAGCACGCGATCGGACATTGCGACCAGCACCGCGAAGCTCATCACCTCCTGGCGCTCGAGGCGGTGGCGAAAATGGGTGCTGACAGCATCGAGACGGGCAACCTCGCCTTGCTGCTCTCGTTTTCGGGCGAAGTCGTCAAAAAGGACCTGGACTGCTGCGCTGTCGAGCGCTGGCCCCACCGCATGGCACACCAGCGCTGCAAGAGCGGCGTGTTCTTGCTCGTCTAGGCCGTCGGCAGAGGCCACCAAGTACGCCGCCTCGATCAGTGCAGTGATCCTGGTTGCTGCTTCGGCCGCGTCGGCTTGTTGTCCCGACAGCCCAGCCGCAGCTTCACCCAATTGCTTTGGACAGGGCAGCCGGATTTGAGGTCCGGTGTTGCTCGTCGGCGGGATCTGATCAGCCTGGTATTGGATGGTACGCCGCACCGCTGCGGCGAGCTCTTCAGCGGTGCATTGGGGTAGCTCTGGGATCCTCAGACGGGCCATGGTGAAATACTCGAGGTGCGTTGCTGATCATCTTGGACCGTAATAGGCGTCGTTTGCACGCGCACCGAAAAAGACCAAGACCTACCGACTGGGGCCATCGGCGCATCGGGCAGCATATTGGTGCATCAAGCTGTCGACTGAGCTAGGGGGCAGCGGCGGAGCACCGAGGGCTGCGCGGATGCGGTTTTCGAGCGCATGGGCGTGTTGTTCTAGTTGCCTGGCGCGTGCGAGACGCGGCCCGCACGGCGCGCTCGAACGTGGATCGAAGGGTTGGCCGAGCTGCAGATGAGTCAAGAGATGGGCGATCTTCGCGGCAGCCACGGGGTCGCTCGTTGCCGTTGGCAGAAGCAGTTGTCTCAAGGCGGTTACGCCGGCTTCGCGCTGGCCTTGGCCGTAGCAAACGCGGTAGCGGCGAGGCGGCTCGCGCAGCAGCTTGTGCCCATCGGCGGTGCTCTTCAACAGTGCCAAGAGCCTCGCCGTGCGCGGGCGATTGTCGGCCATACCCGGCGGACAAGCCGGAGCCGGCGTTTCACAACCGAGCGCCGACAGTGCGACCAAGATCGCTGCTACCACCAACCGCTGGCCCATGCCTGCTGCTAGCACACACTGAGCTCAGACGAGCGCAAGACTTCGGCTAGCGGTGTTTTCGTTTGCGCTCCCTCCGGGGCCTGCCACGCTAATCCACCTCGGCAACCTACTCCGAAAAAGCCGAGGCGAGCGGCTGACCGTCTCGGCGCTCAGCCCTCAGCTGGGCTGATCCGTCTGGGCGAGCGCAGCGGTGACTTGGTCGGCCAGTGTCAGCGGATCGAAAGGCTTGACGATGACCCCATAGGCGCCGAGCTCTCGGTAGGTAGCTACCTCGTGCGCTTGCGCTTTGGCGGTCAAGAACAGCACCGGGATCGCGGCCGTTTCGGGCTTCTTCTTGAGGTTGCTCAGCGTGGTGGGGCCGTCCATTTCTGGCATCATCACATCGAGCAGAATCACGTCCGGCTGCTCTGCAATCGCCAGGCCGATACCCTCAGGGCCCGCCGCCGCCGTGAGCACCCGCCAGCCGCCGATGTTCGCTAGGGCCATCTCGGCGATAGTGCGAATGTCTGGCTCGTCGTCGATCAACAAGACGGTCGAGATGCTCATGGCTGCTACCAGGGTGTCTGATGCAGCCTAACACGGCCCGCGCCCGCCGCCAGCTCAGCGGCTCTCACGCAAGCGAGTCGCCGCCTCGCAATGCTCGGGCTGGCGCTCGAGGCCGCACGACTTGTCGTAATAACGCAGCGCTTCGGCCTTGTCGGCCCGCACCGTGATGCCGAGCTCGTAGCTCAAACCGATTTCGTAGCAAGCTTGCGCCGATGGCATGTCCCAGCAGTCCCGAAGTCGCTGTTTGTAGCTGCGCTTGCCGCCTCCACCGAGAGGTGTGAGCGAGCCCGTTTGGGTCGGCGCGTCGTTGCGAAACAACTCAGCGGCGGTGGCGCAACCAGTCGATGCGGCTGCTAGGAGCAGAAGGGCTGAGAGGCGCCCGGGGCGAGAAAGCAGATGAGCCACCGTCAGCATCATGATTCCAAACGCAAGCATTCTCCAGCCTGAATCCCTTTGCCCAGCCCCGGAAACAACGGTGTTGGGTCACTCGATGGCGACCTCGAGTCGCAAATGCAGCGTTTTGAGCTGGGCGTCAGGCGCGCCAGCGGCGGCGCGATCGCCGCGCTCAGCGACAAAAGCCTCGATCCCCAGCAGCTCGATCCGCGCCGCTCCGAGACGGCCGGTGTTGCGCTTGTGCTGGTACTCGATGTTCACCTCGCTCAGAGCCTCGTCGATGGCTGCAGCGAGGGCCTCGGCACGCGGCTGCCGAGGCGCGCCCGCGGGCTGCACGAGCGCCACACGGAGTCGATAGTAGGCCGGCGGCTGAGTCGCAAACACGGCTTCGGCGACGAAGTCACGGACGACGAGGTCGAGGCGCTTTTCAGCTCGACGCACGGCTTCGACGAGCTGCGTCTCGGTCAATTTCTCCCCGACCACCGAGACCACCGCGCCGGCCCGTCGACAGAAGCTGATCAGCGGCAGCGCTCCCAGCTTGCCTGTGACTTCGACCAGATCTTCGGTGTCGTAGCGAAACAGCCCAGCCGGAGTGGTCACCACGAGCCGATAACGGCGCCCGATCTCGAGATCGGCCCATGCAACGGTGGGGTCGCAACTCGTCGCATCAGGCTCCAACCATTCGAACAGGTAGTGCGAAGCAAGCGGTAGGGCAGCTGGCGACCCACACACCAGAGCGGGCGCGAACCACCCCTCTGAAGCGGCATAGCCAGGGTCGTGCACGGGCAGATTACCGCTCAGCTCGTCCAAATAGGGTCGGTAGCGGGCCGAAGGACCTGCAGTCCAGCAACAGAGCAGCGCCAGCGCAGGCCACGCCCCCCGTGGCCTCAAAACTCCATGCCTTCGAAGCTGTTCGGCAAGCTGTGCTGACCGCTCGGGTTGGGCCGAATGCGCCGGCAACGCGGCAGCCGGCAGCGCGGCGCCCTGCCAAGTGATGCTGCCGCGTCGAAGATCGTAGGCGAGCGCCTCGGCCCAGCGGTCGAGACGCTCGAAGAGCAGCACGAGCGTCGAAGGGCTCACCGCCACCAGCGCGCTCAGATCTCTCCCCAAGGCGTCCAGCAAGGTGAGGTACATACGCAGCTCGTAGTCGTCCATCTGTGACAACGTCGGTGGCGGGATCTGCAAGCGGCCCTGCAAGCTCCCCGAGCGCACCAGGCCCAGTGCTGTGCTCGACCCCGCCGCCAGGGTGCCCACACTGCCGAGCGTTTCGGGCCCTGATGGGGGATGCGCTGGCGGGCCCGTCGTAGCCAGCACGTAGAAGGTGCCGGTGGTCGTCGTTGGGGTCTGTCTCATGACAGCGTCGATCCAGAGCTGCTGGGCGGATGCAAAAGCGCGCTCGAGACCCCGCGTCAGCGGTAGCGTCTTGGCCGTGGCGGTCGTTCCGCTGGTGCGCGTGGTTCGCAGCACCGGATCGGTGGTGAGCACACCAGGTTGCCCAGCGCAGCTGCGTTCGAGCCAAGGACCGAGCGCTTGGTGGTCACGAATTGGAACGCGCTGCCGGTAGTCCTCCAGCGAGCTGCTTGCGTCGATGCGATGTTCTCTGCAAAACGCGCATTGGGCATTGGGGCCAAGCAAGCTTCGCAGTGCCGAGCGCGCCTGCCGCTCGGGGTCCTGGCAGGCGCGTAGCAACTGCCAGCTGCCGGGCAATGCGGGCAGTAGGCTGGCAAGCGTCTGCTCTTGGCTGGACGCTGACATCATGCTCAATGCTCCGCCGGCGCTTGGGCTGTATGTGGCCGCCATCCCAACACCAGCGAACCATCGGCCACCAGGCGATCGGCGAGGCTGGCGCGCACTTCGAAATGTGTGAGCTGCTCGAGTTGGCGGCGCAAAGCGACCGCGTAGCGTAACGTTTCGCTGGGGAAAACCGGGTGACGGAATCTGATGCGGCTCGACGCCAGCACCCCGATGCCGCTGCGGCGCCGAGCGTCGATTGCCTCGTGCAAGATACTGCTGGTCGGCTTGCAGCCGAGCGTCTCGTTACCGCAGATCTCAGCGATGTGGTCGCGTAGCGAAGTCGCAGCCAAGTTGCGCTTCTCGAGGTGCTGCTCGAGCGCTAGAAGGCCTCTCAGCAAGCCCGCACTTTGGGCCAAGCCCTCCACAATGAGGACTCCAGGCACCATGGGGAGCCCCGGAAAATGTCCGGCAAAGAAGGGCTCAGCGGCTTCGAAGGAGCGGCCCGCCTCCAGTCTCGGGACGCCGCCGCTCGCGAATAGGTGCACACAGTCCACCATCAACATCGGGGGCCGATGCGGCAGCAGCAGCTCGACGGCTTTGCTGTCGAGCCAGCAGCAGCTGTCGTTGTCCTCGGGCGGGGCGCTCATCAGTGCTTACCGGAGTGATTCGAGTGGTGTTGGCTTTGGGCTTG
>CAZRGL010000526.1:0-7842 GCA_964599485.1 uncultured Polyangiaceae bacterium | reverse complement strand
GGTGGGCGTCCATCCGGGCTACACCGGGATGCCCTTCGCGATGTGCGCGGGGCACAGCTACATGCGCATTCGAGACGAAAACCCCCCGGACGCGGCCGTCGCGGCCACGCCGCAAGCGCCGCGCGCGCCCCCCAAAGAGCCGCTGCCGCCTGAAGTCACTGCCCAGTTGGAGGCAGCACGCGAAGCCCTCGACGACGATGAGCTCGCTCAGGCCGTGGCCCTGGCCCAGCTGCTCCTGAATGAAGATCCGCCGGCGGCTGGCAAGGTAGCCGCCCTCGAGATCATCGCCTGGGCGCGACTGCTCGAAGGCGACAGCGACGCCGCGGCACGCGCTGTTCGGTCGATTGAGAAGCACGGCGAAGCCGATCTCGCCCTCATCGGCTCGGTACTGTTCGCCAAGGAAGACTTCGCACCCGCGCGGCAAGTCTTCGAGGTCGCTCGAGCTGGAGGCGACGACCGAAAAGAGGTGGTGGGACCGCTCATCCAGATCCTCATCAAACAGGGCGAGGTGGCGCGCGCTGCAGCATGCGCGCTGGACATCGTGGAGACCTTGTCCGACGAGGACACCCGCCAGATGGCGAGCATCGCTCGAGAGCATGATTGCCACTCGTGGGCCTCGCGATTGAGTGAAGCGCTGTTCGAGCGCAACGGCGATCCCGACGACGCCTACATCGCGGCTTGTGGCCGAGCCCTCGACGGCGACAGCGCAGGCTCTTTGGCACTGCTGCGCCGGGCGGTAGCGGCCGGCTTTTCCGACGCAGCGCGCGCCTGGGCCGACGATGCGTTGACCATCCTGCGGGCCAGCTCTGATGCCGCCGATGAGCTCGACTCGGTTTTGCCCAAGCCAGCCAACGGAGCGAGCGCATGAGCGACCCGATCGATGCGACCACTGTTTCCGTCAAAAGGGTGGGCTCGATTGAAGTGCCCCTACCCTGTTACCAAACTGCAGGATCGGCGGGCTTCGATTTGCACGCCGCGCTAGCCGAGCCGCGGATTATCGCGCCTGGCCAGCGGCGCCTGATCCCAAGCGGCTACGCTTTTGCCCTACCCCCGGGCCACGAAGGTCAAATCCGACCACGCAGTGGCCTGGCGCTTCGTCATGGCATCACCATCGTCAACAGTCCTGGAACTGTCGATGCGGACTACCGCGGCGAGGTCGCGATCGTGTTGATCAACCATGGTCAGGAGCCTTTCGTAGTCGAGCCGGCCATGCGGATTGCCCAGATGGTCATCGCCCGGCACGCCCGCGTCAGCCTGCAGCTCGTCGAGGATCTCGATGAGACGGAGCGAGGCAGCGGCGGCTACGGCTCGACGGGGGTGTGACGAGCAAGCAACAGAGGGAGGCAGGACCATGTCACGATCACGACTGCTTTTTGGCGCGCGCTTTTGCGGCATGCTGACGGTGTTGTTCGTGGCGGGTTGTTTGTTCAGCCGCCGCGGCAGCGATAGGCCGACGCCAGTCAATGTTCCCGCACAGCAAATGCGCTGTCCCCGCACCGCGCTGACTCCCGGATTGCTCAAGCAATATCCTTTTGCGCCGCGTGCCTTGGCCATCCTCAAACACACCCTCACCCAGGACCGCATGTGGCGCACGGGCCGCGGCGCCACCCCGCGACGTTACCGTCACGAAATCGCCAACATTCTCGAGGATCCAGGTCTGCGCTTCGAGTTCTCGCCGCCGCTGGTTCCCAGAGTGCACCTGAAGGGCAAGTCAGTCGTGGCCGCCCAGACCATCAACGCCAGGCTGATCCGCTTTTCGGCCTTTGCTGGCAAAGACGCCTACCAGCTCGCGCGCACCATGCTGCACGAGCTGATGCATGTGCATCAAATCCGCTTCCAGCGACAGGGCTACGTCCTGAATCTGCAGCCGCTCTGGGAGCTGCCCGCCTACCACATCGAGGCGCAGCTGCCGCCGACCTTCTTCCGCGCACCGCCGCCGCTACCATGCTTGCGACCGCGCCTGCCTCCACCCGGCCCCCCGGCGGGCGCTTGCCGCCAACGGCGCAACCGCTGGCCTGCCGGACAAGGCAAATGGGTGGCTTGGACTACGCCGCCTGGTTGGCTGCATGTCGGCACCACCTGGGAGCTACAAACTCAACAACAGGCCGCCGACGAGCTCTGGGCTGGCAACAATGGCCCGCTGGTCAAGACCCGCGTCAACAAGGGGCCCTGGCAAACGCGCGAGCACGCCATCGAGGATCTCAGCCAGTACATGCGGCAGGTGAGCCGCAAATACCATCCCACCAACCGCCCCCGCGAAACGGTGGAGGGCAGCCTGTTCGGCCGGCACATTCGCATGCACCTAGCGACCAACGATCGCTTCAGCTTCAACTTAGCCGCCGAGATGGCCATCATGAAGGCTGAAGGGATCACCCCTCGGGTGGTCTTCCCCAGCTCGCGCATGTTGCTACATGTCAATCAGATGAGCACCACCAGCGGCCCCGATCCGATCGATCGCTGGCTGCTAACCAGTTACCAGCCCAAGAATGGCACCTTGGTGTTACCAGAGCCTGACGGCACCACGCGCAGCTACCGAGTCGACCGCACCCACGGCCCCTTCGTCGACTCCTTCGCCATCGTTGCCACCTTGCGCAAGCAGCGCATCAGCTCGGTGACCGATCCGGGCACCAAACAGTCCGTCAACCCAGCCAACATGCTCATCCCACCGCGCGACTATGGGCTGCCGTTCTGCCGCTAGGGCGCTGGCTACTGCTTGCAGCCAAGCGCGTTGAGCTTCTTTCGAACCGGAGCGCTGCCGGGCCGCACCCGCAGTGAGGCGCGCAGGTGAGCGCAGGCTGCCTCGTCGTTGCCGGCCTTCTGCTCGGCCACGGCGAGGCTGTAGAGAATGGCGCCGTGCACGTAGGGACCGGGGCCTAGGGCGAGCCCCCGCTGACAAGCGGCCCGAGCAAAATCGAGATCGCCCGCCTTGATGTGCGCAAAGCAGCGGTTGCCCCACCCCGCTCCCTTCTTCGCATCGACGTAACCCTGATCTGCTGGCGCGAGCCGACTACGAGCTTTGCTGGCTGCTGGCGACGCGACAGCCTGGGCGCTTATTGCTGGGGCCTCGTCGTCGACAGGTGGAGAGTCTCTTTCGGCGGGGGGCGCAGCAGTGGACAGCGGCGCGCCAGCGGCTCGGGCTGGCGGATCAGTAGCCTTGCCAAGTGCCACCACCTCGAGGCGCAGCAGTCCCCCACAGCCGCTCGGGGGCTGCACGTCCGCCGCCGCCGCATGGCCGCAGGCTTCCCGGCTGCCCTCCTGTCGCAAGGAAGTGCGTTCAGCTCGGTGACGCACCCCTGCCCCGGCGCCCGCTACGCTCAGCGACGCACCGGCCTTGTTGCCCCCGCCCGCGAAGAAGGCGAACGAGCCCACGGTGAAGGTGTCGATTTGGTGGGTGGCGCCCGCACAACTGCCCTGCAGCTCAGCAGGCTTGGCAGGCGAGCGGTCCGCCTCGTACATGCCCACGATGGTCATGTCGATCTCGAGCTTCTTGTGCTGCGCCAACACGCCCTCGAACTTGGCGGCGTAGATGGGAATGTTGGCATACAAATCGTCTTCATCGAGGATGGTGACAGTCTCGCGCTTGGGCGTGAGCGACGCGTACTTGTAGACCCCCGGAGCCCGGCAGCGACGCAGCAGCTCGAGCTCGCAACCGTTGTAGCGCACCACCACCGGACCATGGCGCATGCGCGCTTCGAGCGCCGCCCGATCGGCTGCAGGCCACTCGACGATGAGTGGCCGCAGCTGACTCTTGCGAACCGAGCACTTGGTCTGATCTGTGGGCGTCAGTTGCGGCACCGCCGGCGCTTCCGACGGAAGAGCCAAACCGCCGCAACCAAGCAAGAGCCCACACGCCGCTACCACTAGGACGAGTTTGAAAGGGTCACTCATTTCGTGCTCCATACGCTCGATGGTTTCTCTCAAGGAACGGTGGAAATCGTCACCGACGCGCGCGCACCGAGCGGCGCGGCTTTGGGCCGGGCGAGCAGCGTATCGAGCACCAACCCGAAATCGGCACGGTTGATGCCGATGACGTGACCACCGCCTTGAACGGTCCACAGCTGCACTGGCGCCCGGCAGCCTCGATGTTGCACTGCACGCACGCGGTGTTTCCCCAGCTTCAGGCGCTCGACGACCGCCGGCTGGCTCGCCTGGCAGTGGTTGTGTCGCGCCCAGCTGCGCACGCTACTGGCGGCGCCCGGATGGCGCGGCAGGTTCTTTCGGCCCAGCACGTGGCCGCCTTCGTACGCCACCACCGTATCAGCGTCGCCGTGCACTTGCAGCAGCGCTACCGCGTGCCCGTCAGCCGGCTTGCAGCGGCGCGCGTCGTCGAGATAGCCCACCCCCGCAACAGCTGCGATTCCAGCAAGCAAGTCGGCGCGAGCACAAGCGAGCCGGTGGGCCATGAAAGCACCGTTGGAGTAGCCGACCACGTAGAGGCGCGAAGCATCGATGGCGGTGCGCCGAGCCACGTCGTCAATCACCGCCGAAAGAGCCTCGACATCGTCCACCTCGCGACCGTCGAAGTCGCAGCAAGCATCAGTAGCGTTCCAGCCCCGTGCGCCGCGGCGATCACGAGTGCCGTCGGGGACGGCAAACACCAAGCCGCGTGCCCGCGCTAGGGCTGGTAGCTGCAGCAAGCTCGATGCCTTCTTGGCGGAAGCGCCGTAGCCGTGCAGGATGACCACCAACGGGAGCAGCTTGGGCGAGGCGCCGCTGGCGTTGGGCTCATGCAGGAGATAGGGGCGCAGAACCGATGAGGGCTGGGGCTTGGAGCTCGTCCGGGGCCGCAGGCGCTGGCTCGGCGGCTTTGGTGGCAGCGGTTTCGGAGTCGACGTCGGCGTCGGAGTCGGCGTCAGCGTCGGAGCCGGAGGCAACGTCGGGTTTGGAGCCTGCTGGGACGCGGTCGGGTTTGGGATCGACGTTGGCGCCGCGGGCGCGACCGAGCAAGCGGCTCCGAGCAGCAGGAGCGCGGCTGCAGCCGCCGCGGTAGACACTTGGCGCTCGCTAGGCATGGACTCTGGTAGCAGCGAACGCCACCACTCACAGCGCTATTCCTACTCGAGCAGCATTGCGCCGATAGCGGGCGGCCCTCAGCCGCCGTTCTCGGCCACGATGAAGTTGCTGTTCAGGACCTTGCTCGTCACCAGGGCAAAACCGCCCTCCGCAGGATCAAAGCCCTTCCACTTGCTCGGCCATGCTGCCTGAGACGGCGAAGCTAGCTTCTCCTTGCCATGGATGACCTTGCCAAAGCTGTATGGGGAGTCGCTCCCCTTGCCATCCAGCGTGAAAAAGGAGCCGCCAAGCTCGACCTTGCCATCGATGACTGCGCTCTTGCCGTCGAGCGAAAAGAGCACGGATGCGTTCAGATCAGCACCCTTGCCATCCAGCGTGAAGAACAGTCCGCCATCAACGAGCACGCAGGGGACATGCTTGATGGCGGCGGTATCGACCATCTTCGCCAGGTTTGGATCGAGCAGCTCGATGTCGATGAGCGCAACCGAGTCACCAGCCTTGAAACCCGGATCGAGCTTGCTGACGTCGGCTGGAAGCTGAGCCGGATCGACCATGGCCACGAAGGGCAGATCGACCTCGTCTGCGGTCAGCTCGTCGTAGAGCGCGTCCGGTAGCTCGGCGGGCGCCACCAACACGTATGCAATCTGGCCGTCGATCTCTAGCGAGCTGACGTCGACTGCTTCTGTCTTGGAGGCGCCGGCCACTGAGCTGAGCAGCACGACGCTCAGCGCAAGTGCACAAGCCAGGGCTCGGCCAAGGCGGCGCAGCATGCCCGGCGCAGTGCGGGTGAGGGGGAGACGGGCGGGGCTGATGTTGGTCTTGATTCGGGTCATGGTTTCCTCCGCTTGTCATCGTCGTTGTTGACGCCCAACGACTATCGCAACCCATGTGCCAACACCCAGCCCCGGCGGCAGCAGCGCGCCTGCGACCTAACTAGCTAAAATTACACGACTGGGACTGTGACGCTCGGATGCGAGACAACGAGCCCGCTGGGGGTGGCCACAATCCTGGACATGTTGAAAAGCGCCGCTGTCCGACATGCCGGACAGGCTCTAGCCCTCCGGGTCGTGCGCCAGGATTGCCAGCCGGATGTAGTTGACCAGCTGCTCGCCCCGCATTTCAGCAGCCTCGATAATCGCTCTGACGTGCTGCTCCAAAAGCCCAAACCCAGGCCCCGCTACGCCGCAACGAACCCCTTGCCAAAAACCACCCGACTTCTGCTAGGCTCCGCCTGGGTCTATAGCTCAGTTGGTAGAGCTGCGGGCTTTTAACCCGTAGGTCCTCGGTTCGAGTCCGAGTGGACCCACCAACGATCCCAAGGGGTTGCGCCCCACGGGCTCGTGCCTTGGACTCGACCGCCAGGGACGAGCGAATTGCAACTCGGCAAAGCTCCTCGATCCGTAGCCGCACGGTAGCAGGCTGCAGTAGCGACCCGTTAGACTCTGCTCTAAGCTGCCCGTGAAGATGAACTTGCAACGGGTAGCAGTCGCGCTCCTGGTCGTCACCACGACGTTGTGCGCCTCGTCGAGCAGGGCAGACGATGACGAGGTGCGCTCCGTACCGGTCATGCGCATCGCGATGGGACCCAGTTTCCAGGTCGCTCCTGAAGCCGCCACGCTCACCGCTTTTACCCTCGACGCCACCGGCGGCGCATCGATTCTGACGGGCTTGTTGGGGGGCGCTGTTTTCAACGGCGAGCTCGGCTATTCCTTCGACAGTCGCGGCGACGACTTGCACGCCTTCAACCTGACTGCGGGCATGGGCTACGGCAACGTCGGGGTAGGCGTTACGATCCAACCCCGCTTGATCATCGGCAGACAGGGCGATGAGTTCGCTGTCGGCATGCGCAACGGGCTGGTGATGCGCGCCATGGCCGACATGTTCAGTCTCGAGGTCAGTCACCGTTTCCTGCACCACCAAGGGCCGCTGCAGCACGACATGCAAATGCTGCTCGGCGTGAACCCTGGCGCCGTCGTCTATCTCGTCTCGAGGCTCAACAACATGTTCTGAGCTGTCGATGCTGTTCGGTCGGGGCTCTCTACAGCCAATTGTCACCTCGAGCGATTCGCTCAGCGGGCTGGGAGCACATACAGCAGCATGCAACAGAAGTGGCAGATGCTGCCGGCCAAGACGAAGAGATGCCAGATTGCATGGTTGAAGGCCAAGCGCTTCCACGCGTAGAAGATGGTGCCGCCGGTGTACGCAAGCCCACCGGCCAGCACCCAAGCGATGGCCTCCCCTGGCAGGGCGGCGTAGAGCGGCTTGGCAGCAACCACGCCGACCCATCCCATGGCGACGTAGAGCACCGCAATGAGCACCTTGTTGCTCCCCACGAAGAACAGCTTCGAGACGACGCCAACGAGCGCCAACCCCCAGACAATTCCGAAGAGACTCCAGCCCCAGCCGCCGCTCAGCGTGACCAAGGCAACGGGCGTATAGCTACCGGCGATCAGCACGAAAATCGCCGCATGATCGAGCACCCGAAGCCGGCGCTTGAGTTTGTCCGAGCTGAACGCGTGGTAGCAGGTGGACGCGCAATAGAGCATCACCAGGCTCATCCCGTACACGGCGAACGCCACCACCCGCAGCGGCTCTCCGCTGCCGGCCGCCAATGTAACGAGCACGACCGTGGCGGCGATGCTCAAAAGCAGACCAAACCCATGGGTCATGCTGTTGGCTAGCTCTTCGGCCTTTGTGTACTGGGGTATCGTGGATGCCGACAAAGCGTTCCTTTTTGTGGGCGCCTAGGCCCTTCACGCAACACGCGCACTACCAGCAGGGGTACTCCAGCACGCGTTTGACCTCATCGTAAACGTCCTGCCGTTCTTG
>CAZRGL010000525.1:5957-7859 GCA_964599485.1 uncultured Polyangiaceae bacterium | reverse complement strand
GACTCGAACAAGCGGATGGTCAGCTTGCCCACCACCAAGTCGATCTCACCGAGGATGCGCTTCAGCTCGGCTTTTCGCTTGGGCTGGGCTTTGGGATGGACCAGATAGGCTTCGTAAGCGCGAGCCGCCTCAGCGTTGTTGCCCAAATACCGAAGGGTGGTACCGATGTTGATGAGCAGCTTGGGGCTCGGATAGAGCTGTTGGGCTCGCTTGAAGCGCTCGAGGGCGGCAGCGTAATCAGCTTCTCCGATGAGGCGCACACCTTCCTTCAGCAGCTTCCTGGCGCGCTCCTTTGGTGTCGGTGGTGGTGGCTGTGGTTGCGGCGGCGGCTGAGATGGCAGCGGCTGAGATGGCGGCGGCTGAGATGGCGGCGGTTGGTGGGCAGCTGGCGCGCCGCCGCGGAGTTGGCGTGACAAGTCACGCATCTTGCCGCGATCGCTGGAGCGCTGAGCGATTTCGAAGGCGCGGCCGTATAGCGCAGCGGCGGCTCCTTTGTGGCCTTTGGCAACCCGTTGCTTCGCGGTCACCACCACGGTGTCCGCCCACGCGTCGCGGACCAGCTTGCTGCGGCGTAGCACCTCGCTCTTCTGTCCGGGTTCCCGCTTGCCGACGACCTCGAGCGACGACAGCGCCAGCTCGAACTCCTTGGCGGCGAGGCGCTTGTCACTCGAGTCGTAGTAGTGCTTGCGTAGCTGCTCGAAGTTGGCGGTCAGGTTCTTCATCGACGGAAACAACTTGCGACTGCGAACCGCGAAGTCGTAGGCGACAAGCGTGTCGCCATCCATCAGTGCGCCCATCCGCTTGGTCATCTTGGCCTCGGTGTCAGCAGCGAGCTGACGCGCGCGGGCGTGTTTGCGGTCGAGCTCCTGGACGTAGCGAACATGCTTCATCGCATCCTCGAATCCCCCTTGGGCGAGAGCGGCTGAGCCGTCGGTCAAAGAAAGCTGAATGGCCCGGGTCTTGGCGTGCGCGACGAGTTTTTTGGCTTCCTCGTCGTCCGGATCCATCTTCTGAGCACTTTGGTATTCGACCAACGCTTTGCGCCACTTGCCCTGTTGGGCAAAGTCGTTGCCGCGGTTGAGCGCGTTGCGGAATGCGCAGCCTGACAGCAGCAGGATGATGGCTAAAAAGGGATAGATGCGACGTAGCAAGGGCAACTCCTCTCGACAGCGGGCGGGCACGGCTCGTGTGTGCCCATGTAGGTAATACGCCTACAATCGTAAATCTCTCCCCGCGACGTCGCTGGCGAACGTCGCATGTTGCGACGTCCAGACGCCCGGTGGAGCGAATCGAGATGTGTGTAGGGTGGTCAGCGGCGGCGTGCGACCTTCACCTACTCAGTGCCGTTCGGGTCCAAAATCGGCCCAAAAAATTCGCGAGACAACCCAAAACCGACGAATCGAAGGGCGCGCGAGTCCGTAGCGCCCCTTTTTGGGGCCAGGCACTAGGGTAGTGCCCGCTCAGAAATGCCTGTCTTCCGCGAAGCGATTTTGGGGTGGGGCCCTGTCGCCGCAGGCGATGGGGCGGGGGCTTTTCAAAGCCCCCGAGAAAAAAAACAAGTTGGCCAATAGCAGGCGCTAGCGAAGGACTCGCGCGCCTTCGCCCCCTCAGGGGCGCGCGAGTCCGTAGCGCCCCTTTTTGGGGCCAGGCACTAGGGTAGTGCCCGCTCAGAAATGCCTGTCTTCCGCGAAGCGATTTTGGGGTGGGGCCCTGTCGCCGCAGGCGATGGGGCGGGGGCTTTTCAAAGCCCCCGAGAAAAAAAACAAGTTGGCCAATAGCAGGCGCTAGCGAAGGACTCGCGCGCCTTCGCCCCCTCAGGGGCGCGCGAGTCCGTAGCGCCCCTTTTCGGGGCCAGGCACTAGGGTAGTGCCCGCTCAGAAATGCCTGTCTTCCGCGAAGCGA
>CAZRGL010000525.1:0-5857 GCA_964599485.1 uncultured Polyangiaceae bacterium | reverse complement strand
CTCGCGCGCCTTCGCCCCCTCAGGGGCGCGCGAGTCCGTAGCGCCCCTTTTCGGGCCAGACGCTAAGGCGCGGCCACCACTACGCGAAGGGTCTTGAGCTTTTCGTCGCACATGTGGAGGTCGACCGTGGCGTTCTTGAAGACGTTGGCGGAAAGCTGCTTGGCGAACAACTTGGCCGTCTTGAGGTAGGCCTCGTCCTTTTCCATCCCCTTCTTGACGACCATCCGAAACTCGTAGGTGCTGCCCTTCTTGCGAATCTGCATCGTCTTCCGGTTGCCGTCGCAGAACTGCTGCTCGTCGAGGTACTTCAGCAGCTTCTTGGCTTGGCTCTTCTTCACCGGCTTCTTGCGATGCAGCTCGCAGCCGTTGCGTTCGGTCTTCTTGCCGAGGTTCATGCCGCAACCGACAAACATCAGAGCCACGATCAGCAAGCCGAACAGGCGACGGAAAAGGTGCAGTTTCAAAGCGATCTCCGTTTGGTGATGGACGCGCAAAGGGCGCGCTCCGGCCCGAAGGTAGTCGATGGGCCAACTACGCGCAACCGGTGTTGCGGCGCTCCTCTTCAAGCGACCAACGCTGCTCTATCACTTCCCTACCCTGAGCCACATCGTCCCTGAGCCACATCGTCAGCTGGCACTCGAAGAGCTCCTCACCGCGCAGACCGGCTAAGCGAGGACACCACGACGTTGAAAATGGCGCCGCATGCCCAGCTGCACATCACAGCTCGAGATCTGGACAGCGCCGTGGCCTTGCCCGTGAGCGATCGTGTTTCGGGGCTGAGGGTCTCGCGAGTTCGCAAGGGGGGGCAGCGCGCGCTCCATGCTAGCCTGGGCGCGCTAGCACCGTGATCACCACCATTGGCCCTCTGCTCGCACTCGCCATCGTCCTCGTCGTGGGAATCGTCGGGGGTCGCTTGGCTCGCCTCATCAGCCTGCCTGGCGTTACCGGGCAGATCCTTGCAGGCGTGCTCATCGGCCACTCGGGGCTCGAGCTGTTTGCTGGCAACGTGCTACACGACATCGGCATCGTCACCGACTTCGCCCTCGCCTTCATCGCCGCCGCGGTCGGGGCGCACCTGTGCGTGTTGCGCCTGCGCAACGCTGGCAAACGCCTCTTCTTCCTGCTGGTTACCGAGGCCACGTTGACCCCTGCGATCACTTTGCTGGCGGTGGTCTATGTGGGCGGGGCACCCTGGGATCTCGGGTTGCTCCTGGCCGCCATGGCCGTGTCGACCGCCCCTGCGACCATCCTGGCCCTCGCACTCGAGACGCGATCGAAGGGCGTATTCGTCAAAACGCTCATCGCCGCGGTGGCGTTCAACAATGTGGCCTGCATCGTGCTCTTCGAGGTCGTGCGCTCATTTCTGCGCCCCGCGGGCGCGCATGCGAGCGCGCAGGCGAGCGTCATGAATCCCTTCCTGGCACTGCTGGTGGCGGTGGCAATCGGCGCGGCGGGCGGATTCGCCCTGTTCGCGGCGACGGCGCGCCTGAGCCAGCGGAAACGAACCGGCGCGAAGTCGTTGGCCGCCCTGATGGGCGTGGCCGGACTTTGCACCGCGCTGAACGTCTCCTCAATGCTTGGATGTTTGGCGCTCGGCGCGACCCTGGTCAACCTGGCGCCCAACCGTGACAACCTCGGTGCAGCGGCTTTTCCAGGGCTCGAGCCGGCGATCTTCGCGGTCTTCTTCACGCTGGCCGGCATGCACCTGGACTTCGCCTTCCTATTGCCTGCCATCGGGTTGGTGTTGGCCGCGCTGGTGGGGCGCTTCGCCGGGAAGCTCGTGGCCGCCAACTTCGCCATGCGGCTGGCGGACGCCCCCGAGCGGGTCCGGCGATTCTTGGGGATGGGGCTGATCCCTCAGGCCGGGGTGGCCGTGGGTCTGATCCTGGTGATCACCGGCGATCCCGCGTTCGCGCCTCTGCATGACACATTGCTGGCCATCGGTCTGTCCACGGTGATGGTCAACGAGCTGGTCGGCCCCGTCCTGACGCGCCAGGCCCTGGTCAAATCCGGCGACGCCGGCAAGGATCGCGCCCGCGTCATCGACTTCATCCAGGAGGAGAACATCGAGGTCGATTTGAAGGCCAAGACCAAGGAGGAGGCCATCCTCCACCTGTCGAAGCTGCTGGTACGCTCGAACCGCTTGAAACACGACGCCGAAGAGCTGGCCGAGCGTGCGTTGAAGCGCGAGATGGAGGCGTCCACCTGCGTAGGCAGCGGGCTGGCCGTCCCGCACTTCACGCTCGACGGCCCCGACCGAATCGTTGGCGCCATCGGGATCAGCCGCGAGGGGCTGGACTTCGATACGCCGGACGAGATGCCCGTGCACTGCATGGTTCTACTCGGGACCACCGAGTCGCTGTGTGACCGCCACCTGGAGGTGCTCGCCGCGCTGGCGCGGGCCGTCAGCACGTCCCACCAGAATCTCGGCACCCAGCTGTTTACCGCCAAGTCACCCGCTCACGTCTATCAGCTGCTGCATGCCGAGGACGCCGAGGACTTCAACTATTTCCTCGACGCCGAGGGTAGCTGAACGGCCCCCGTCTCGAGCCGGACGCCATCGAGCGCGCGCTACTTCCACACGCGGACGGGCGGACGGACGGCTGAGCTCCTCGCGAGTGCCCCCCAACCGCTGCATGTCGATTCATACAGATCAACCGCGAGATTTGCCCCTACGACCAACAAATGCCCGCAAGTGAACGATTGGGCCAGTCCCCTGGTGCGGCGTTGTCGAAGGACTGTCCGTGTCGGTCACGAATGCCACCAATGGATGCAGAGTAATGGTAGAAATGTGCCCCATGAGCTCTGCCTTGGCTGATGTGCTTCCTGTGCTGCGAACACCCGAACATGCTCGCGCCGACGGCGAAACCTACCATGCCGAGGTACCTGCCACTCGGGTGGCCGCAACTCCGTGGGTTGCGTTTTGTAGCGCCGGCCGTTTGCTCAGCCGCGTTGAGGTCGCCAACAGCGGTGTCTCATCCGCGGCGCTGTACGAGCGGGCGGTAGCGAACCTGCAGTCGCAGTCGCATTCCTGGGCTGTCGAGCAAGCTAGCGGCGGGCTGCTGGGTCTCTTCAAGAAGCCGGCGGTTCTTTCCTGCACCGGCGCGTATGCGGCAGAGTGCATTCTGGATGCGGACTTCTTGAAGAAGGCGACCGACAAGCTGGCCCCCAAGAGCTTCGGTGGGGGGGTGGCCTTCTTCGTGCCCGGGCGTGGTCAGTTGCGTGCAGTCGCGCTCGAGACTCGGGACGGTGAGCCGAGTCCGTATCTCGGTGCCGAGCTGGAAGCAGCTCAGCAACAATGGGCCGCGGCCGGCGCGGACGCTGTCTGCCCTGCTCAGCTCGGCTCGGCGTTTGTCGTTGGCAATGTGTTCTCGGTCGGCGATCTCTTTGCTGGCGAGGAGCGTCCCTACGTTCCGCCGATCGAGAACGTGCGCGCAATGCTGCTGCGCGAGGGTGATCTCGAGCATGTCACCAATGGGCAGACGGCACCGCGCCGCGCGTTCGTCGAAGATTTGCATTTGTTCATCGGTGTGCGCGACGACAACGGTTCCGAGACACCATTGGATGCGGACGCGCTGTCCGCGCTCGGCTTGTCGTTGGAGGCGTCGCTCGACAACATGGTTGGCCAGATAGGTGAGCTGCCAGTGATTGACATGGGCTCGGTTAGCGGGCAGCCGGTGGTTGGTTTTCGAGGCAAGGGGGCGATTGATCAGCTGGCCAGCTCGAGCTCGCTGGCTCGACTCCACGCGCGGCTTGGAGACCCCTTTGTGGTGCACGTCTACTCTCAGGTGCGGGTTGCCGCGACCACGAGCGCAGCGCCGCGCACCGCCGAGATGCTCTACGAGCTGATCGAGCTGTGCGACCCACGGCAGCCAAACGTCATCCTCACGCGCGGCACCCCCGACTACCGCCTCTACATCGTGCAGGGCGCGAACGTCTCCGGCGTGCACACGATTGGCTAGAGCGGATAGGAAAAGTGAACGTGGAGAAGCGGTCAGCTGGCGAGTAGCAGGCGGAGTTGGGGGGGGCGGTGACAGGTGGCGAGCCGTTCCCGCACAGGACCGGAGCGCAGCATCAGAGTGCCAGAACCTGTAGGGAAGGTTGGCGATGGTGGCTTGGGATGGAGCGGTGCGTCCCGTGCTCGTGGTCCGTTGACGAACACGGCCGAGTGCGCGGGCCGAGCAGCGGTGTCTCAGTGGGCGGCGAACGGCAGCCTGAGCAGCGTGAGGCAGGCGCACACCGGGGCGGTCGTCCCCCGCAAGCCCTGGTTGCACGAAAACGACATGCCAACTGCAGCGCTTTGGCTGGGCCAATGCTCCATGGGGCGAATGCGGTCTGGCGCGTTGCGCATCATTCGTCCATTACGGTGAACAAACCGGACGATCGTTGCGCAATCGATGCTGAGTCGCCGCTGGGTTTGCCAAGCCCGGATGATCTTGCATGTACGGCGGCCCACGCGAGACATGTAGTTATTTCGATGGCTTCGCGTGCAGGCGGCTGATTTGGCGCTGCGATCGGTTTTGGGTTCGCAGCCCTAGCGCTGGCAGCGGCCGGCGACTTGCACGCTACAGCTGCATACCCAACTGCCGCGGGGCGGAGCTCGCGGCGCGATAGGAGGATAGATGCCACACAAGATCATCAGTGCGCGGATTTGCCGCGCGGCCATCATCGCTTGTCTAGCGAGCGCTAGCACCGTCGGCTGTAACGACGGCCTGGACGAGCAAGACTCTGTGGATGATGTTGCGGACATCGCGGTCGCTCTCGACGAGGACGACGGCGGGCTGACGATGGACGACGAGCTGCCCAAGTTCGGTAACGCAGATGCCTTCGCGGACGCTGGACTGCCCGCGGCTGAAGCTGTTCACGACGACGAGCTCGCCACGAATGTTGACGTGGAGAAGATTAAAAATGCGCCCAACATGGTGGCGGTACGCGCGAAACTGTTGTGGGGGCAGATCCCTGCCAACCGCGACAATGAGAAAGCTCGCGACTGGAGCGGAGCGATAAGTGTAAACCGCGGCGCCATCATCGTTCGCCGCCTCATCCGCTTCGAGCCCAAGACCGACGAAGTCCTGCCGCGATTCGATCCGCGGGTGGTCAAGTTCCGCTCCAAGACGCGTCCCCATCACGACGGGCTGCGCGTCGAGCTGATCGATCCCAATCCCGAAGCCGACAAGCCCTTCGTGTTGACCTACCAAGCCGAGGACGGCGGCTTGGAGCTCAGCGTGAAGGTTTCCAAACTATTGGATGGGCCAAAGACGGTGACGGTTGATGACGCCGACAACCGCATGGTCGCCGTAGCTAGAGCCCGGCCGCTCGATCATTGTGCTCATGGAACGATGTACGGCCGCTGGCACAAGTTGGCCGAAGGTCGGGGCCGCTTCATCGGCCTGGTGCTGAACGCGCACGATGATCCCATCGGCCACATGCGTGGCGTCTATGGCCGGCGCAGCAATGGCAAGAAAGTCTTCTTCGGCAAGTACATCAACCTGAAGGGCAAGTTCAAAGGCATCTTCCGAGGCCACTATGGTGCGGGCAAGTTCAAGGGCAAGTGGAAGCACAAGAACGGTGACAAAGGTGTGCTCGGTGGCGCCTATTTCGAGAGCAGGGCTGGCCCCGAAGTGGGCGGCCACTTCATCGGTCGCTGGCGGAAAAAGACCTGCAACCTGCCCGAAGCCGGAGAGCTGCCCACCGAAATCGAGTAGCGCACGGTCGACCGAATCCCAAGCGCGGCCGGCAAATGCTGGTCGCGCTCTTACACGGGGGACTCAAGTTACGCCAGACGTAATAGTGGGCACACCATCTTGCGTGGGGAGGGGGCGGATAGGAAAAGTGAACGTGGAGAAGCGGTCAGCGG
>CAZRGL010000524.1:0-7873 GCA_964599485.1 uncultured Polyangiaceae bacterium | reverse complement strand
ATCGAAGGCGCTCTCGAGATTGTCGTCATCGTCGTCATCGTCATCGAGGTCCGACAGATCGGACCCGGCAGTCGACTTGCCCTTGCCGTCTTTACCCCACTTGGCAATGTCCTCTTCCGAACAAGGGATGACGTTGTTGCGGTCCTCTTGGATGCACTCGAGCACCCATGCCTGTGTGGGTGGGCTCTTGGTCTTGGCAGCGTCGGCACGGTGCGCCGCAGCTTCTTTCTCGACAGTGAAGCTCGACAAGCGTGGAAAGAGAATGATGAGCAACAGCCCTGCGATGAGCAGACCCACGAATGGCAGCACCACACGGTAGATCTCCACCACTGGGCGCTTGAAGCGGAAGCTGGCGATGTACAGGTTCAAGCCCACCGGCGGCGTCACGTAGGCGATCTCCAGGTTCAGCAAGAACATCACCGCCAAATAGAACGGGTTCATGCCGAAATTGGCCGCCAACGGCACGAGCAGCGGCAACGCCACCAGCAAAACGCTGAAGGCATCCATGAGCATGCCCATGATGAACAAGAAGATGTTCAGCACGATGATGAAGTGCCACGTCTCGCTCATGCCCTTGGCGACGAACCACTCGAGGATGCTCTGTGGAACGCCGGCGTGGATGATGTAGTTGGTAAGCGCCGTGGCCATCGCCAAGATGACGATGATGGCGCCAGCCAGTGACATGGCCTCCTTGGCCACCTTGAGAACCTTCTTCCAGGTCAGGTCCTTGTAGACGTAGACCTCGATCAGCAGGGTGTAGCCCGCAGCGGCTGCAGCGCTCTCGTGCAGCTGCATCAAGCCCGTACCCAAGCCTGCCAGCACCAAAACGGGCGCAAATAGCTCCCATTTGACGTTCCACGTCTCGACAGCGAGCTTGCGAAGCTCGAACCGCTGGGTGGGTACTTTTTCGCGAACGCCGACGTAGACGGCGTAGAAGCTCAGCATCGCCACCAAGACCAAGCCCGGCCACAGGGTGGCGGCGTAGGCCTTACCGACGTGAACACCGGTGACGTAGCAATAGATGAGCACCAAGGGGCTGGGCGGAAGCAGCAAGCCGACCGCTCCTGCAGTGGTCACCAAACCCAAGGCAAACTTCTTGGGGTAGCCTTGCTTGATCAAGACCGGCAGCAACAAGCCACCAATGGCCACGATCGTCACACCACTGCCGCCCGTGAGCATGGTGAACACGGCGCTGGCCACGATGCAGACGATGGCCAGTCCACCCGGCAGCCAGCCGAGCAATGCCGAAGCAGCCCGCACGATGCGCTGCGGCGTCTTGGATTCGGCCATCAAGTAGCCGACGAAGACGAACAACGGAATCGTCACCAAGATGATCGAGTTGGCGAACTTGTCGTCGAGCACGTTGGCGGCCACGTAACGCAGGAAACGGTGCCGCTCGTTGTCGCTGCTGAGCCAGCTCAAGAACGAGATGCCACCCAGCACCGCAAACAGTGGCATGCCAACGACTGCCAAGCCGGCCAACAAGACCCCGAATAGCTTGAACATCAGGCGGCCTCCTCTGCGGTCTCAGCGTCCGGACGCCCGCCCTCGTCTTCTTCGTCACTTTCATGCTCGGCCAGCTCTTGATGGCCAGCAAACACCAACAAGGCCCGCAAGAGCATCCTCAGACCGATCATCAAGAAGCCGAGGGGGAAAATCAGGTCCATCCCATGCACGAGCATGCCGCGTGCATTGCCATCAGGCACCACGACGAAGGGCACGCGAGGGGATTCCAGATCCGACTTGCGCGCCTTGATGGCAGCCACCTTCTTGGCACCATAGCGCTCGACGAAACCACCAGTGTCGAGGAACTCGTTCCACTCCCGGCCGTTCATTCGCCCGGGCGCGTCCCAACGCTTGCCGCGCAGCACGTTGGGCAAGGCGCCGAAATCCAAGCCGAGTTGCTTGCGCCAGAGGAAAAAGTGCTCGCCGAGCTCGCTGGAAACGTGCGCAGCTTTGGCGCCCGGCGTCTCGCCCGGTTTCGCACCGAAACTGGTGACGGAGATAAAGTCGAAAAAACCCCAAGATGCCACGATGCAGACCAGGGCCGTAGCCAAGGCACCAACGATATGTACCGGTTTGCGCAGCGAGGCGGGAATGAAGCGTACGACCACATCGATGGCGATGTGCGTACCGGTCGCGGCCGCCAAGGAGGCTCCCAACAAGGCCACCATCATGGTCAAACGCGTACTGAGCCCGCTCAGTCCGCCAAACAAGGTCAGCGTCGAGCCCTCTTGCAGCCAATCGAGCACGTGCGTGAAGTAGCCGACGCCAAAAGCACGCCAGGCGGGTATGAAGGCCGCCAAAACGCCGGCAACCATCGCGACGATGGTGTACAGGTTCCGCTGCTTTTCTTCGAGCTCCAGCTTGCGGGTGACGAACCGAGCCACACCACCGAGCACGCCCGCACCCAGCAACATGCGGAAGAAGGTCCCTGCGCTCTCTTTGGCCGTCGGCGGCTCCTTCATGCCGCGAACCATGAACCAGTAGCAAAGCAGGACGGTCAGCGCGCAAAGAGCCCCGAAGAGCAGGCGCGTCTCCAGCCAAGTCCATTTGCGCTCGAATTTCGCCAGTGGCAGCGCCCACGGCGCACCATCGGGGAGCCCGATTGGCTCGTCATCTTCATCGACATCGTCGTCAGCCGGCGATGAGTCGCTGTCAGCCTCCACGGCGTCCGATGAGTCATCCTCATCTCCCGCTACTTCATCGGCCTCGCTGCCTTCTTCGTCGGCATCCAGCTCTTCCTCGTCGCCGATTTCTTCGTCGTCCTCGTCCTCAGGACGATCGGACGCCCGTTGAGCACGACGTTTGCGCTTTTCCGTGGGGTCACGGCGCGTCATCGCCTCGCGGCGTTTCTTGGTCTTGGGAGTGCCTCTCTTGCGCTTGCCCATACGGGGCGGACACTACCATGCGCGCGGCGTGGTTGGAGCGCTTGCGTCAGACAAGAGCCACAATCCTGCCGGTGCGGTCACAACTTGATGCTCTTCCAGTCCCCGCTTCGGAATTTCCAACACATGATGCCGGCCAAACCGATCGCGTAGGCCACTGCGCCCGCCCAGATACCGGTCAGGCCGTAGCCAAAGGTGATGCCGAAAAGCCATGCCAGAGGCACGAGCAAGCCGAAATGCAAGCAGGTCTGGGCAATCATGACGAAGCGCGTGTTGCCGGCCCCGAAAAGCGCCTCGACGACGATCATTCCGATGCCGATGACGGGTGTACATATGCCCATGATGCGCATCGGCACCAAAGCGGTCTGCTGCACCAACGGGCTGTGAGTCACGAACGCGAGTATCTGCTCGGCGAAAATCAGCTCGAGCACACCGATAGAGCCAAAAATCAGGACCCCCAGCTTGACCGAGGTCCAGCCGAAGCGCTCAGCCTTGTCTGGATCCCCCTCCCCCAAGCTCTGGCTGACCAGCGTGGCGGTGGACGTACCGAAGGCCAAGCAGGCGGTGAAGGTGAGCTTGAGCACGCCGATGATGACCGTAGTGGCGGCTCCGTTGACCGGCTCGGCTTTTCCACCAGGACACATGGGCGAAACGGTGCCGAGCGGCGCGATGTCGTCGAGCTTGAACGCGATTCCGACAAAGAGCATCACGCCCGTCATGATGACCAGGGTTGCTGCCCCGCCCGGAATCGACAGCTTGACGATGTCCCAGGTGAGCCTCTTGTCGAGCTTCTTGAGGCTGAACGGCTTGAACTTGTGGCGGTATTGGGGCCAGAGCGCGTACGCAATCATCACGCCCAGCCCAACCCAGGTCGAGATGAAGGCGGCGATACCGGCGCCCTCGATGCCCATCTTCGGCGTGCCGAAGGTGCTGTTGCCGAAGATCAACAGCACGCAGAAGACGACGTTGACGACGTTCATGATGATCGACGCCACCAAGTGAATGTGTGTCTTTCCAATGCCGTCGAAGAACGCCTTGAGCGCGAAGGTTGCCGCCATCGAGGTGATGCCGAGCAGCCGCCAGCGCAGGTATCGATGTGCCGCCTCACGCACCGCCTCGGAAGGCGCTACCAAGGCGATGATGGGATCCATGCACAAATAGGCCAAGACCGTGAACGCCACGCCCGCTACGCCGGCAAAGGTGAGCGCGTTGAGCAGTACTGAGCCTGCTGCGGCGTGGTCATCCTCCGCAAAACGCCGCCCGGTAAACGCTTGGGTACCAACCGACAGCGCACTGAGCGAGCCCCCGAAAGCCCAGAGGATCAGCAGTGATGGCAACAGCGCGGCTTGCGCGTTCGACGACTCAGGGCACGGCAGGTGCGCAAAGAAGACAATATCGATCTCGTTGACGATGCTCTGCGCCAGCATCGCCGCCACGGTCGGTATGGCGAGACGAAGCACCGCCCGATGAGCGGGCCCCGAAGTAACCACGTTGGCGCTTGAATGGTGCCCCACAGCCGCGGTGGACTAGCAGACTTTCACGCCGCCGCACAGCGCCACGGCGACGCCCTATTCGGCGTCTTTGCCAGCGATAACCATGGGCGCAAGCTGAATGTGACTGCTGACGTCACGTTTGCCGACTCGGTTGACCGGACGACGCGCCGGTTGCTCTGCGCCTGTTTTCGGCCTTGGCGTTGCGGGCTTCAGGTCATCAACCGACGTCGGCGCCGGCTGCTTCAACCAAGGGAGCTTGCTAGGCATCTGCTCTAGCAAGCCTTTGGCTTGACCGACCACCAGCACCACACCAAAAGCCATGGTCGCGGCCAGGACCGAGCTGGCCACGGCCCGCCGCCGCGTACGACGCTTGGAAGGAGCGTCGATCGCTTCAGCGAGGGCCACCAACATGGCAGCAGCATCCTCATGGCGACGGCGCGGATGACGCGCCAAAGCCTTCATCACCAGCCGATCGACCACCCGCGGAATTTCCCGGTTGCCAGCCCGCTCGCGCAGACTTTCCGGGCTGCCTTTGAGCTTGGCATCCAGCACGCCGACCGCGCTCTGGGCGACGAAGGGCATACGCCCCGTCAACAGCTCGTAGAGCACGCAACCGAGTGCGTAGATATCAGCGCGCGCGTCGACGCGACCACCAGCAACCTGCTCGGGCGCCATGTACTCGGGCGTGCCAAACAGCGTCATCGCACCCAGTTGGCTACCACCCGCTGCGCTGTCTGCTGCGACATCCCCGATCTCGTCAGCGCTCATCGCCAGACCAAAATCGATCAACTTGATGTGACCGCTACGGGTGACGAACAAGTTCTCTGGCTTGATGTCTCGATGCACCAAGTCGTGGGCATGGGCAACGTGCAGCGCAGTACAAACCTGCATGCCGATGCGTAGGGCGCGTTTGACGCTGATCTGCTCGCCGCGGTCCAGTAGCGTACGCAAGGTTTCACCCTCGAGCAGCTCCATCGCACAAAACAGCCGACCATCGCTCGATTGACCAAAGTCATAGACGCGGACCAGCGACGGGTGTTGCAAGCGTGACAGCGTACGGGCCTCACGCCGAAAGCGAGCCGAAAAGTCCCGTGAGCAGGTGTGCTCCGGGTCGAGCACCTTGACCGCCACGGGTCGGTTGAGCTCGATCTGTTCGGCCTCGAAAACCACCCCGCTCGCGCCCCGTCCGATCTCACTTCGCAACCGATAGCGGGTTCCCGGCAGCAGGTCCGGCGGATCGACCTGTTGGGGTGTCGCGATCTCCACCGACGGCGACCACTCTTCGACAGTCAGCTCACGCGCTTTGCACACCAGACGGGCAAATTCACGGCGGGAGCGCCCCGGTTGGGAGGGATACAAGTTGTACATCAGCTGGGCCGCACGCGCCCTGACGCCGCGCTCACCATTTGGCAGTGGAGCCGCCTCCTGCAGGAGGCCGGCCAGCTGCGCGGCAGCCTGACGGGTGCTGTCATAGCGCGCATCACGGTCGGTTGCGGTCATCTTGGCAATGACCAAATCGAGCTCTCGCGGCGCTCCGACCATGCTCGCGATGGGGGGCAAGTCACGGTCTCCGACGGCCACCGCAGCCATGTGCTCTTGGGCCTCGCCCTGCAAGAAGCGGCGCCCCGCACACAGCTCCCACAGCATGACGCCCGCGGCATACATGTCGACGCGAAAGTCTCCCGAGTCACCGTTAGCCACCTCGGGCGCCACATAGCCCGGCTTGGCGAAAACAACCCCGGCTACCGTGTGACAGCGACGGTTTTGGCCCCGAGCCGTACCGAAATCGATGATCTTGATGTCGCCGCCATAGCCGAGCATGACGTTGTGGGGCGATAGATCGCGGTGGACGATCGCCAGCGGGCGACCACTGGCGTCGGAGCGCTCGTGAACATGAGCCAGCGCTTCGCAGATCATCGTGCTGACGGCGACCGCATCTTCCCAGCGCAAGCGCAATCCGACATCGGCGATACGACGCCGAACGTTACCCAGGCTCCGGCCTTCGATGTATTCGATGACGACGTATGGGTCGCCGGAGGGCTCGTGCGCCGCGGCCTCCAGAATCTGGGCCACGCCGGAGTGCTGCAACTGCGCCTGCACCCGCGCCTCGTCCAAAAACCTGGCCAGAAAGTTCGGATCCTTGGCGTATTCTCGGCGAATCACCTTGACCACAACGGGGCGCTCGGCGCCTTCCACCCCCATGGTCGAAGCCAAGAAAACCTGCCCCATTCCGCCGCGCGCCAGCAGACGAAGCAAGTGGTAGCGACCAAATCGGCGGGGCATCGGGCCTTGCGAGATACTCGAATCGTTCGCCTTGGTGGCCGCCTTGTCCTTGGGAGCGTGGTCCATTTGACGGCATGGTGCCAATGTAGGCAAAGGTGGGCCAACTTCCCTATCTGGAGAAAAAAGCCTTAAATGTCAGCTCCTTCCAAGTCAGTCGCAACCGCGCCCTACGAACTGGACAATGAGACCCACGCGTACAGGGCTTGCTGAGCTGAGACTGCGAGGCTAGATCGTCGATATCGATGCTTGGTAGCTCCGAGTCGCGACTGTGCGCTCGGCCGCGTCCTGTTTGGGCGCTCGGCTGGCGGCTCGCTGTTGCCGTCGCCGTGGCTACGACCCTGCTGATGACCGCCGCGTCTGCGCAGGCGGCCGGGGTGGGCGCGTTGTGCCCCATTGCAAGCGTCGATTCCGCGACTTTGGTCCAGCTCTGCAAACTTCCGGAAGCAGATACCGAAACGCTGACCGGTAAGGACCGTGATGTACCGATCTGCACCAACGAGGCGACTTCGGGCGTGGCGCCTCTGCCTTTGATGGCAGGGAGCAAAGGACGCATCGAGGCAACGACCAGCTGCAGCAGCCACCATTCGCTGCAACAGCTGACGACGAGCTCACCAGACGATACGCCGAACAGACCGCCGAGCGCGCTGGCAGAAGCAACGCTCGCTCTGGCCGCCCTGCTTCCACCGCCGGCAGCGCCCGCGGTTCTCGACCGGCTCGCCCACCCTCGTGGTCCGCACGCCGGAGTGCGCGTCGGGGTGTACCGCCCGCCACGCAGCTGAGCTCCCCACCGCGGGAGCCCGCTCCGAGACGTTGCATGGGGCAAGGTCTCGACAATCGTGATTTTTGCGTTCGTCCTTCGACGAACGCCGCAGCGTGCAGCGACCCACAGTGACGGCGCGTGCACGCCAGAGAGGAAACCAATGAGCAAAGGATCTGCAATCGTAGGCTTCTTGCTGTGCTTTTTCGCCGGCATGGCGTTGATGTGGAGCGTCGACAAGTACGGCAGCCACTCCACCGTGGACGCGACCAAAGAATCAGGCGCCGCAATTGGCGGCTTGGATCACAGCGCTGCGAAGGTACCGGTCACCAAGGCCGACCCCTCATGGGGAAATGCTGACGCACCAGTCACCGTGGTCATGTACAGCGACTACGAGTGCCCGTACTGCTCGCGCGTCGAGCCCACCATCCACAAGCTCAAGGCCAAGTACG
>CAZRGL010000523.1:0-7906 GCA_964599485.1 uncultured Polyangiaceae bacterium | reverse complement strand
TTTGAGGGGGTTGGGTTCCTCCATCCCCGGAATCAGGGCGACGGGCACGCTCGAAAACGACCGCGACCGTTTGACGACCATGTTGGTGCTGCCGCTGATGAGCTGCGGCGCCCGTTTGCCGATCTGGCTCTTGCTCGTGCCCGCTTTCTTCCCGGCAGCCTGGCGCGCCCCAGCGCTCTGGCTCATTTATGCCGTGGGGATCATGTTGGCGTTGCTGCTTGCACTGCTGCTGCGCCGCACCATCCTCAAAGGCGACGAAGCCCCATTCGTGATGGAGCTACCGCCCTACCGCGTGCCCACGTTTCGGGGGCTCGTGACCAAGATGCTCGAGCGAGGCTGGCTCTACTTGCGTAAGGCCGGCACCATCATTCTCGCCTTGTCGATCCTGATGTGGGCCGCCACGTCCTATCCGAAGCGCGACAAGCACACCATCGACGAGCAAGCGAAAGCCGGCACGGTGCAGGTGCTGAAGATCGAGCTGCCCGACAAGACCGACGCTGCCCAGCGCGCCAAGCTCGAAGGCGCAGCGCTGGCCGCGGCGCGGGCGAAAGCCCCGGCCGGCGTCGAAGTGATCACCGAGGGCCAAGCGGACGGCCGTCGCGCCTCCGAGGACTTGCGCCATTCTATTGCTGGTCGCATTGGCCAGGTGATGGTCCCGGTGATCACTCCCCTAGGCTACGACTGGAAAATCGGAGTCGGCTTGGTCGGCGCGCTGGTGGCCAAGGAAGTTTTCGTGGCGCAGATGGGTATTGTCTACTCGATCGGCGAGGCCAGCGAGGAATCCCCAGAGCTGCGCAGCGTCCTGCGTCGCGACTATTCGCCGTTGGCTGGCTTCTCGTTGATGATGTTCCTGCTCATCTCGGCGCCCTGTATCGCGACCATTGCGCTGACGAGACGCGAGTCGGGTAGCTGGAAGTGGGCGGCGTTGCAGTTCGGCGGCTTGACGGTGGTGGCCTATTTGGTCGCGCTCATCGTTTTCCAAGTGGGCAGTCTGCTCGGATTGGGTTGAGCGCGGCGGGGGCAGAATGATGGTCGAAACAATCATCGTGGTAGCCATCGTGCTCGTGGCCATCGTGGTCGTGGTGCTGTGGCTCAAGCGTTCGCTGCGCACGGGCGGCGGCCCCTGCGGCGGGTGTGTCGAGGCGGCCAGCTGCGCAGCGCCCGAGCCGGACGGTCTGGCTTGCGATCAAGCAGCAGCTCCACCTGCTGATGGCGAGCGGCGACGCTTGCCCATGTACGGACAAGACAAATGACCAACCGCAAAGACGTCGGCGTGCTCTTATCCGCACCCGCCGGCGTCAAGCTGGCGGCAGTGTTGCCGTAGCCACCGCTCTACCCGATCGAGTCGGTCCTGACCCCAAGCGCAGCGATTGCCGACGCGGAATGAGGGCACGCCCCAGAGTCCGAGTGAGAGTAGTTGCTGGCGGTTTTGCTCGGCGCTCTCACGCCAGAGCTCACTGTCCAGCTGTGGCTTGGCCTCGGCCCAGTCGAGTCCGGCGCGCTGGGCGATGTGGGACAGGTCGTCGTCATCGGTTGCATCCAGGGCCTCTGACCAGATGCCGCGGCCTGCCGAGCGAATCAGCTCGACTTGCTTGCCCCGCGCACTCGCATGGTGGAACAGCGCCATGCAGCGCTCTACACCCACGCCCACCGGGTCGCAGATACGGCCGAATGGCACGGCCAGCCGGCGGGCCTCGCGGGCGGCGTCTCGAACGATGTAGAGACGCTTGGCGAGAGGAACCTGATAGCCGCGCATCACCATGGGCAGCACCGGCTTGAAACGCAAGCGGACGTCGTGCTCGCGTGCCATGCGCACGGCGCGGTCGACCGCCAGGTAGCTATAAGGGCTGCGGAATGAGTGATAGTAATCCAGCACCGGCTCGCCGCCGACCTCGGCGCTCTTTGGCTGGTGGTCTGCTCGCTCGATGAGACAAGGGGCTACGGTTAGGCCTTCGCGCCGCAAGCGTTCCTCGAGATAGTGGATGCGGTCGACGCCCCAATACCACTCGCCCTCATATCGAAGCATGCCGCCGTGGTAATGCCCGCGCCGCGCCAGCAGTTTGGCGTTGGCGGATAGCAAAGGCGCCACACGCTCGCTCGAAACCGCTTTGTGCTGTCCAGCGAGTGAACGCAAGGCGGGGCCGTCGTTGGCCCAGAGTGCAGCGCCTGTCGCCTGGGCCACATCGAGTTGTAAGCAGGCCGGTCGCTGTACGAGCATGATGGTGTTGGCCAGTGCGATGTGCTCCTCCGAAGGCCATTGCTCTGAAGCGGGCAGCGTCAGTTCGTAGCGCGTGGCGATCTGCAAAGCGTCTGACAGCGACCACGCTCGACGTCGTTGTGGTTCCGATATGAAGTCGGGATTGCCGGCTGGCACCACCACCGTTTCGAGCTCGGCGTCCGCGGCTTGCAGTAGCGGTCCGAGCACTTGCACGAGCAGGTGACTGTGGGGATCGTCGACCTGATGTACCAGCTCGATACGCCGCCGCCCTCGCCGGGTGAGACGGTGCGCCGCGCGCCGCAGCGACCCCATCCCTGGCCCCAAATAGGCTGCGACTGCTGCTCCGACTGCTCGTTTGCGTACGCCCATTGCGAGGCAAGATAGGGACCCACGGACTGTCCAGCAAGCGCCACAATCGCTCTTTCAATGGTCCGCTTTGCCCTCGTCGTCCTTGCGTTGAGGCTGGCTGGCATGAAACTATTCGCCAAGACCTTACTTACATTGCTGTAGGGGGATGACATGAATCGGGCGAGCGGTACCCTGGCGATCATCATCGGGCTATTGGCACTCGCGTTGTGCGCCGGGCAAGCGTGCAATGCGGCAAAGTCGGGCGAGTCCGATCCGGACGGGGCGGGAAACAACACCGCCACCAGCAGTGGCAGCGGCGGCGGGGTCGTCACCACGAGCTCGGACACGGGAGGCGGATTCACCGGCTCCAGCTCTAGCTCGGGTACTGGCGGCGAAATGGAGTGCGCCGAAACCGAGTCGATTGCCGAAGAGGGACTGGCTCCCGCTGACATCATCATTGCAGTGGACACCTCAGGCAGCATGGACGCTGAGGCCCAGTGGACGCAGGACAACATGAATGTGTTTGTGCAAGCGATCACCGGCAGCGGCATCGATGCGCACGTGGTCATGATCTCCAGCACGGACATTTGCGTGCCGGGGCCGCTCGGCAGCGGCCAATGTCCTGCCGACGAGAAGCTCCCCAACTATCGCCACATTCAGCAAGGGGTGGGCAGCACCAACGCCTTCGAGAAGATCCTGCAGACCTACCCGCAGTGGAAGGATTCGCTGCGCGCCAATGCAACCAAAACGGTTGCCGTGATTTCCGACGACGACTCGAGCATGGACAAGAACACCTTCGTCAGTCAGCTGCTCGCGCTCGACTCGACCTTCAACGGTTTCAAATTCGACGCCATCGTCGCCTCGGCCCCGCCGTACTTCAATCCGTGCTTGTTCTTGTCAGCCGACAAGGGCGAAGAGTACATCGAGCTCGTCGCCCAAACCGGAGGCGTCTACGGCGACCTCTGCCTTCAGAACTTCGCGCCCGTGTTCCAGGACATGGCCACAGCGGTGATCACGAGCTCGAAGGTGTCGTGCGTATACGACATCCCCGTCCCAATGGGCGAGGCCGGAGCGATGGACTACGACAAGGGCAACGGCGACTGCTAGCCCAAGCCCACCGCGCCCGCCGAGCCGATCTACTACGTCGAAGGTGGACAAGCGGCTTGCGGACCTAACGGCGGTTGGTACTACGACGACCCCATGGCGCCGACGCAGATCATCCTGTGTCCAGCTAGCTGCACTAAAGCTGAGGCCTCGCCTGAGGGTAAAATCACCGTGAAGTTTGGCTGCGAGACCCTCGTCGGCCCGCCTGCGTGATCCATCATGAGAGCCAAGCTGTCCGTGCTCGCTCTGGTGGCCGTCTCACTGGGCGCCCTACATTGCAGCGATGACGTCGACGTCGCGCCGACCACGAGCTCGGCGACGACCGATTCGGGTGGCAGCGGCGGGGCGGGGGGGCAAGCGCCCAGCTGTACGGTGGAGCTGATATATGATCCGGCGGCTGGCGCGCTCGACGCTTTTCCGGACGACTACTTCACCGTCGATGACGCCGCCTCGGTTACCGGCTTGCGGGTGCACACGGTGGTTGACGACAACATCGTCCTGCCGCCTGAGGCCAGCTCGTTCAAGCAAGTGTTCGCCGACTTGTCCACCCTCGACGGCTTCGGCACGACGGCCGCGATTGCGGTCCAGTTCACCGGACCGCTCGACGCTGTCACCATTCCGAGCGCGAGCGCAAGCGCCGACAGCTCCGCCTCCATCCTGCTCGTGGCCATGCCCGAAGGCGATTCGCCAAGCCTGGTGCCTTTCGAGCACGAGTTGGTCGCCGAGGCCGAAGGCGATCCGCGCACCAGTCTGATCATCGCTCCGTTGGTTCCGCTTGCCCCCAAGACGCGTCATGCCTTGGTGTTGAGCAAGGCAGTGCGCGCGCAAGACGGTTGCATCGCTCCAAGCGAGGCGATGAAGCAGCTGCTCACTGCAACCGCGACCGACGCTGCACTTACGCGCCTCGAGGGTCGCTACGAGCAGCTCGCCAGCGCTTTGAGCGCGCTGGGCTCCGAGGTCGAGCTGGCCAAGTCAGTCGCTGCGCTGGTGTTCACGACGCAGCACACCGTCGAGGATAGCGCGACCATCGCCGCGGCCATTCGCAAGAGCAGCTACGACTACAAGTCTGCCGGTGCCTGCCAAGACGGAGCCGACTATGTCAGCTGCCACGGCGAGCTGGTGGCCAACGATTATCGCGTAGACGCTCACCACATCGACGAATCCGCGCTGACGCCGCAAGCGAGCTACACGCTCAAAGTCATCACCTACCTGCCGAAGACGGGCTCGGCTCCGTTTCCCACGATCCTGTTCGGCCACGGCCTCGGCGGCGACCGAACCCAAGCCGAAGGCCTCGCCAAAGTCGCCGCCCCTCAGGGGTTCGCCGTTGTCGCCATCGACGCGGTCAAGCACGGCGACCACCCCGATCAACCTGACAGCATTCTGCCCGCTGCCGAGATCCTCGCCTTCTTCGGCATGAGCCTGACTGGGGTGGACGGTGTGGCGCTGCGCGACAATTGGCGACAGTCGACCTACGACAAGCTGCAGCTGATCGAGATGCTGCGTCCCGGTGTCGACGTCGATGGCGACAACAGCCCCGACGTCGATCTCGATCGCTTCATGTACTTGGGCGTCAGCCTCGGCGGCATCATGGCGCCTGAGTTGCTTGCGTTCGCACCCGAGGTGGACGTCGCGCTACCGATCGTGCCGGGCGCTCGCGTGGTCGGCATCATCAAGGACGGCGAGCAGTTCCAGATCGTCATCAACCTGCTCAAGGGAATGGCCACCGATGGCCAGGTCGCGCGCTTTTTCCCGCTGCTGCAGACCATCGTCGACCGTGGCGATTCCGGCGCCTATCTCCGCCACGTGGTTGCCGAGCGACTGAAGGGTTTCGATGCGCAGCGACCGCAGCTGTTGATGCAGATGGTGCTCGAGGACGACACCGTGCCCAACTCGACCAATGCCTTCTTCGCCCGGGGTTTGGGTTTGCCGCACGTGGGCCCCGAATTGTTGCCGCTGGGCGTCATCCCCAGCGAGCCGACACTGCCGATTAGCGGCAACGTCGATGCGAGCCACAGCGGCGGCGTCTTTCAGTTCGACATCGTCTACGACGGCGCGGGGCCAGCAACCGAGAAGGCCACGCACGGCAATGTTGCCGGCAACCCCGTCGCCCTCGAGCAATCGCTGCACTTCATCGACACCTTCTACGACAAAGGCGTCTCCGAGATTATCGATCCCTATGTCACGCTGGGCATCAAGTAGCTGGCAGGAGATGTGGAAAAGACTGCCCTCGGTGGGAATAGCTTCGGCGCCCACGGCGTAGAACCTCGATGACGATGTCTCGAGTGATCCTTGGGAGCGTGTGTTGCGTGGCAGCTGTCTCGCTGGCGCTGGCGATTTCGGTGTGGGGATCGGTTGCGGACGCCAATGGCTCTGCAAGACCTGCCGCCAGCAAGAAAGCGGCTGGCAAGACGCCGGCGCGCAGGGCTCCAGTGAGCAAGGCTCGGACCATCAGTGCTTCGACGAGAGGTCCTACAGCAAGGCCTGTTCGCAAGCCTACCGAATGGGATGCGCCATCCGGCGGTCCGAAGAGTCGCGATCGTGGCGCCAAGAAACGCCGCAAGGCGACGGTTCGCGCCCTATTTCGCAAAGCTGGCGTGCGCTGGCCGCCGCGACAGATGATGTTTCGCGCTTACAAGGCGCAAGAGCAGCTCGAGGTGTGGGCAGCGGGCAAGTCGAAAGGACCGTTGCAACGCGTCGCCACCTACGAAATCTGCATGGGCTCGGGCGTGCTCGGCCCCAAGCGACGTCAAGGCGACGAGCAAGTTCCGGAAGGCTTCTACGAGCTGACGTTGTTCAACTCTGCCAGCTCCTACCACCTGTCCATGAAGGTCAGCTACCCCAACGCCAGCGACCGTAAGCTCGGGCGCGGCGGCAACCTGGGCGGTTTGATCATGATTCATGGCGATTGCGTGTCGATTGGCTGCCTGGCCATGAGCGACGAGCGCATCGAAGAGCTGTGGGTGATGGCGCGCAGCACGGGGCGGCCAACCTACGTGCACATCTTTCCCTCGCGGCGTCTGGACGCTTTGTTGAAGGACAAGAAGCATCGCCGTCATCACGCGTTTTGGCGCAACCTCAAACAGGGCCACGATCTGTTCGAGCGCACCAAGCAACTGCCGCGTGTGAGCGTCGACAAGCGGGGGCGATACCGCTTCAAGCGCTAGCCTTGTAGAATGCGCGCGTGTCGCGAGCTCTAGCTTTCTCAATTGTGGCGCTCGGCGCTGCCGGGTGCGTCGGAATGGTTGGCGGTGACAATGACGATAACCACAACGAAGGCATCGACCCATCCGGTGGTGGTGCGACGACTTCGACAACCACCACCAGCGCCGGCGGAGGCAGCGGCGGGGCGACGACGACGAGCACCACGAACAACACAACGAGCACCTCGACGACCACGACCCCGAGCGACGACGTGTGCACACGCTGGAAGGACGAGCGCGTCGATCTGAGCGAAGGCAATTGGTCTGGCTCGGTTGCGCAGTGCAACGCTGGTGACGTGTCGGCTGCAGGACGGGCCAACGCGCTCAAGCTCGTAAACCTCTATCGCTGGCTGTCGGGCCTGCCGGCTGTCAGTGACGAGCCCTCGCGCAATCAGTCGGCGCAAGCCTGTGCGCTGATGATGGACGCCAACAATGCGCTGTCACACAATCCACCGAACAACTGGGCTTGCTACAGCTCGGCAGGGGCGAGCGCCGCCGGCAAGAGCAACATCGCCACGACGCCGGGCGTGAAAGGCGTCGACTTGTACATGGCCGATCCCGGCAACTCCACCACGATGGGCCACCGTCGCTGGATTCTGAGCAATTCCCTGGGCCCCATCGGACTCGGCACGACCAGCAAGTACAGCTGCATGATGGTCATCGGCGGAAGCGGCAACGGAAACAACCAGTACACTCCGTTCCCCCCCGCCGGGCTGGTGCCCCTTGGCTTGTTCAAGGCGTCGTGGAAGAGTCTCGATCAGACCGGCTGGACCGTGCAAAGCGATAGCATCAACTTGTCCGGCGCGCAGGTCAGCGTGACCGACGCTGGCATGGCCAAGCCCGTCACCCAGAACACCCTCGCAGCCAACTATGGCTCGTCTCATGCGGTGCGGTTCGTGCCACAGGGGTGGAGCGCGCAAGCAGGCCACACCTATCATGTGTCAGTGACGGGAGCTTCGAAGCCCATCGAGTACGACGTCGAGGTGGTTGCCTGTCCGTAGGAGGGTGCGGAACTAGTCCGCGTCCGGGTCCGCGT
>CAZRGL010000522.1:0-7916 GCA_964599485.1 uncultured Polyangiaceae bacterium | reverse complement strand
GGCCCGCTCTGCCATGAGCTTCATCAGAGCGGGGGCCGTCTTGAGCCGTGCGACCTCCACGGGCGTGTTGTCTTCGACGGGCAGCTTGAGCCAATGGTAGGCCCGTTGGCGCATCTTGCGGGCCCACGACTCGAAGGTGACCACCAGCACTGCGCCTAGTCCCAGGGCCGAGAGCAGTTGGCCGATGTAGTCCCGCAGAGCCGGCGTGCCCACGACGACCAGCATGCGGTCGGAGCTGAAGCGGGCTCGCGATTGGTAGGCCAAATAGGCCATGCGGTGCACGCCGATGGTGGTCTTGCCGCTGCCGGCGCCGCCCTGCACTACGACCAGGCCGGAGTCGGGAGAGGAGATCACCTCGAATTGCTTTGAGTCGAGCAAGGCGGCGATTTCGGGCAGATGCCGGTCGAGCCGTTGCTCAGCCCCACCTGCGGCGCCGAGCCTGCCGCGTAGATGCTCGGCTCTGACGGCTGAGCCCTCGCCGCCAGCGAGCTCCATGGTGGTCGCATCGAGCTTGGTCCATGAGTCGCCGGAGCGCACGAACAGGCCTTGCGGAGCGGTCACCCGCTGCAGCTCGCCGTCGATGATGGTCAGGGTGCGGCGCGCTTTGACGACCCCCTCGACCTCGCGGTCGCCGAACTGCTCTTCGTAGGGCGAGCCTTCTTCGTAACGGTAGTAGAGCTGGCTGACCGGGGCGTGGCGCCAGTCGACGATTCGGATCCCTTCGCGGGGCTCGATGTAGGTCGTCCTACCGATCAGCACGTCGCGGCTGCCGCGCTCTTTCTCGTCCAAACGCAGGTGGCCGAAATAGGGGCTGAGCGGGTTGACTGGCTCGGCGTTGCCAAGGCCGCGGCGGCTCGCTACTGCGGCGATTTGCTCCATCTGCGTCACCAGGGCAGCGACGTCTTCGAGGCGAGAGGTGGCGACCTGGTCGCGCAAGCTGATCAGCGCTTGGTCATCCGCGGTGGGAGGGGGCGGCCCGGTCGGTCTGCGGCTCTTGAGATGGCTGACGATCTCGTCGCAGAGCTCTTGTTCCTCATGCGCGATCGCAAGCGGGTCACGCTTGGTGGAGCGCTTCTTGGAGCGAGCTGGGCGCTCGCTGGTGCTCTGGGCGCGGCGGGTCATCGGCTAAAAGAAGGTGCTATATAGGAATAGCCGTTGGGTCTAGCATGAATGCGCCGTATGTGTTGCCCGAAACAGCCCCGCATCGCGCAGCACCATCGCGTTGCTGATGGACGCGCGGCGCTTTTGGTCTTTGCGCTGCTCGGTGCTGCGTTGCTGCTGGGATCAGCGAGCTGCGGAACCAACATGCAAGCGGTCTACGAAGGGGACGTCCGCTTCGAGCATTGTATGGCCTTGGACTGGCGTGAGAGCGTCTATCGCAGGCGATGCTGGATCGAGTGGGTTGCGTTCTACACCTACGGGCAGACCCGCGATCGGGTTCTGCATGCGCAGCGGCGTATCCAACAGCTGGGCCTCAGCGAGGCTGCTGGTCAGCCCGCCCCCCCTGAGGGCCAGGTGGCGGCCGACCACGGCAAGCGCTGCGCTGGACAGTGTGCCGCGGTGCAGAGCGATTGCTGGCGCCAATGCGGCGACCAACCTGCTTGCCGCAAGCGTTGCAGCACGAGTTATGGCAGCTGTTTGCAGCGTTGTAGCTGACTGAGGTCCGGCTTTTTGTTGTTGCTCTGCCCTTGGAATCTTTGCCAAGGCTGTGCCGTTCGGATACCAAAGACGAGCACCCGTGCCGCACGGCGGCGCCAAACCCTTCTCGAGCAGCTTCATGTCCGCAGGATCAGCCAATGCCCCCAAGCGCTCGGCCAAGCAACGGCCGGAGCTGCGGGTGGTGCGCCCACGTCGGGCAGCTCCCTCAGAAGCGGCCCGGGTCACCCGCGCGGAAATCAACCTGGCGTACGTGCGTCATAATCTGCGCGAGCTCGAGGCGTGTCTTGCAGCCGATGCAGAACTCGGTTCGGGCCCCCCGGCCCAGATATGGGCGGTGCTCAAGGCTGATGGCTATGGGCACGGCGCTACGGCAGTAGCGACCACCTTGCAACGCGCGGGGGTAGACGGAATCTGTGTGGCCTTGCTCGAAGAAGGGCTGGAGTTGCGAGAGGCCGGTGTGCGCTGTCCCATCTTGGTGATGGGAGGCTACTACGGCCGTTTTCGCGATGGTCTCGAGGCGCTGATTGAGCACGACTTGACGCCGGTGGTCTACAACGAAGAACAGATTGAGGCGCTGGCTACCACGGCGCGCTTCATGGCTTCGCAAAATGAGACCCGCTTGCCGCTGAGCGTGCACCTAAAAGTCGATACGGGCATGGGGCGGCTAGGCGTGCGCCCCACTGAGCTTGGCGCGGTCGTCGCTGCGCTGCGTTCGCGGCGCGAGTTACGACTCGACGGATTGATGACTCATTTGGCGTGTGCTGACGGCGTGGACGCCACCATCAACGACGCGCAGCTAGCCTGTTTTGCGCGAGCTGAAGAGGATCTGCAGCGCGCCGGTATGAAGCCGAGCTTGCGCCATGCTGCCAACAGTGCCGCCATGCTTCGTTGGCCGGGCGCGCGCTTGGACATGGTCCGGCCGGGAGTCGCCATCTTCGGTGTGCACCCTTGCCCGACGCGGAGCAGTGAGGCCCTTCGCCCTCCGAAGCTCAAGCCGGTCATGCGCGTGCTCAGTGAAGTGGTCGCACTTCGTGATTTGCCCGTAGGCGAGTCCATTGGCTACGGCCACTGCTGGCGCGCCGAGCGGGCCAGCCGCATCGCCACCGTGCCGATTGGCTATGCCGACGGTGTGGGGCGCGCCATGGCCGATGGCGGGGAAGTGCTCGTCTGTGGCCGGCGTGCACCAATCGTAGGCGCCGTGTCGATGGATCTGATCATGATCGACGTGACCGAGCACGAGGGCGTGGCCGTACGCGACGAGGTCGTGGTGCTCGGGCAACAGCAGGGCCGCCTCGGCAGTGACGTCATCAGTGCCGACGAGCTCGCTGCCAAGGCCGGCACCGTCAGCTGGGAGTCACTGACCAGTATCTCGCGGCGCGTGCCCCGCTTCTATCGGCAGCCCTGACAGCCTACGAGGCGGTCAGTCTTCCAGCGGCTCAGGTTTGTCCGCAGGGGCGAGCGCATCAGCCAGCGGGTCGGGGGCGTGCTCCACTGACGGAGCTGGCACTGGTTGGGCCTCCGGCTCTGGTTGGGCCTCAGACTCCTGAGGTTGGGCTTCGGACTGGGCCTCTGGCTGGACGGCCGATTGGTCCTGCGGTGTCGGTGCGCCCATGGGTGGCCCGTCGCCGTCGATGCTGCCGGTTGCCTGTAGCGGGGCAGGGCCGCCGCGGCGCAACAGCGCCTTACCGGCGGCCCAGAGCACCATGACGCCGACGATGATCCATAGCGAGTAGCCGAACAGATAATCGAAGAAGGACAGCGAGTAGGGCGGCAAAGGTTTGGGAAGCAGTCCGTTTTGCTGCATGGTGGCGAGCGTCTCGCCGGCGGGCATGTCGTAGTACTTCTTCGAGTCGCTCTTGACGCCGAGCACGTAGCCGTCGTCGTTCACCCACACTCCTGCAACCACGAAGATCTTGGTGTGCTTATGGGCAAGACACAGCGCTTCGTCTTTGGCGCCCTTGAGTTGAACATCGACGATGCAGTCGATGTTCTCGTCCTCGCCGAACATCATCCCCATGGCGCTGCCCCCCCCTCGTCTTGCTGGTCGCCTCTGTTGGCCTTACGCCCGCAAGCGGGTGGCCTCAAGTCGAGTCAGGAGCAACCGAGGCTGTTGCCGCAATTGAGGCACTTGTAGCAAGCGCCGTTGCGCACCGTGATGTGACCGCAGGAGTCACACACTGGGGCGTCGCCCATCATCTCCTCGAGCTGAGCGTCGAGGCTGCTGCCTGTAGCGGCCTCCGCTGGGGGAGGTGGATCGCTGGCTGGAGCAGCTATCGTCGTGGCTTGATCGACCGGGTCAGCGTGTGACTCACTCGGATCCTGAATCGGCGCGGGTGGAACGTGAGCGAGCTCGTATCGCTGCAAGTACTCGACGCCGAGCACGCGGAACAAGTAGTCGACAATCGACGTCGCGAACTTGATGTTGTCATGCCCTTGGACTGCGCCCTGGGGCTCGAAGCGCGTGAACGTGAACTGGTCGACGTAGGTGCCGAGGGGCACGCCGTATTGCAGACCGACGCTCACTGCCATGGCGAAGCAGTTCATGAGTGACCGGAAGGCGGCTCCTTCCTTGTGCATGTCGATGAAGATCTCACCGAGCGTGCCGTCCACGTATTCGCCAGTGCGTAGGAAGATCTTGTGCCCGCCTACCCGAGCCTCTTGTGTGAAGCCGGTGCGTTTGCGTGGCAGCCGTACCCGTACGCCTGTGGGCTTTTCTTCGACGTGAACATCATGCGGTGGCAGCGCCGGGGTGACGGGCGCTACGCTGGCGGTCTCTGCCGACGCTTCTTCTTCTTCTTCGGTCTGCGTGGAAAGAGGCTGCGAGGCTTTGCAGCCATCGCGGTACAGAGCGATGGCCTTGAGCCCGAGCCGCCAGCCCTCTTCGTACATCTGCTGTACCTCGTCGACGGTTGCCTCGTTGGGCATGTTGACCGTCTTGGAGATGGCGCCGGACAAGAAGGGCTGCACCGCGCCCATCATCTTGAGATGAGCGAGGGGCTTGAGAAAACGCTCGCCGAGCCGGCCGCAACGGTTGGCGCAGTCGAACACCGGCAGGTGTGCGGGATCGAGGTGGGGTGCCCCCTCGATGGTCATGTGGCCGACGATGACGTGGCCAGCTTCTTGAATTTGGTCACTGCTGAAGCCGAGGTGGCGAAGCAGGTTGGCGCCGGCGGAGGGCGAGTCGCTGCCTGGAACGCTCAGCCGCTCGAAGGCCTCGTTGCCGATGACCCACGGGGCAAAGGCCTGGCCGAGATCGAACACGCTGGGCAAGGCTTGCTCGACTTTGTCGAGCTCCTCGGCTGTCAAGCCGAGCTGCAGCAGCTTCGCGCGGCTGACATGAGGAGCAGCGAGTAGAGTGTTGGTGCCCGATACGTGGGCCACTATCTCCTGCACCTCGAGCTCCGAGTAGCCGAGCGTCTCGAGAGCGGCGGGGACCGATTGGTTGACGATCTTGAAACAACCGCCGCCCGCGAGCTTCTTGAACTTGACCAGCGCGAAGTCTGGCTCGACGCCGGTGGTGTCGCAGTCCATCAGCAGGCCGATGGTGCCGGTGGGGGCCAGCACCGTGGTCTGGGCGTTGCGGTAGCCATGGCGCTCGCCGAGTGCGAGGGCCTCGTCCCAATCCTCGACAGCTGCGCGCCACAAGTCGCTCGGGCAAGCGTCTCGATCGATGGCGTAGGCCGCGTCGCGGTGCATGCCCATCACCCGCAGCATGGGCTCCTGGTTCTTGGCGAAGCCGGCGAAGGTTCCCTTGCTGGCGGCCATCTGTGCGGAGGTCTTGTAGGCGCTGCCGCAGAGGATGGCGGTCAAGGCGCTGGCTACCGCTCGGCCTGAATCAGAGTCGTAGGGCAGGCCGAGTCGCATCAACAAGGTGCCCAGGTTGGCGTAGCCTAGCCCCAGCGGACGGTAATCATGGGAGTTCTTGGCGATGTCTTTGGTCGGGTAGCTCGACAGATCCACCAAGATCTCTTGGGCGGTGAAGAACACCTTCGAAGCGTGGCGGTATAGATCGATGTCGAAGCTGTTGTCCTCGCGCAGGTACTTGGTCAGGTTGAGGCTGGCCAGGTTGCAGGCGCTGTTGTCGAGGAACATGTACTCCGAGCAAGGATTGCTCGCGCGAATGCGATCGGTGTTCGGGCAGGTGTGCCAGTTGTTGATGGTGGTGTCGTATTGGACGCCAGGATCGGCGCAAGCCCAGGCGGCTTCGGCGACGGTCTGCCACAGCTCGGAAGCGTCGTAGGCGTCGATGATCTCACCGGTCGTGCGTGAACGCGTATGCCATACGTTGCTCGGGCCCGCTCCTTGGCTGCTCGGTGAGGGCGGCGTAGCGCCCCCGCTCGAGAGGGTGGCAGCGCGCATGAACGCGTCGGTGATACGCAGCGAGTTGTTGGAGTTCTGTCCGCTGACCGTGTGGTAGGCCTCTCCGTTGAAGTCGGAGGAATAGCCAGCGTCGATGAGGGCACGTGCTTTTTGCTCCTCGAGCACCTTCCACTGGATGAAGTCGGCTATCTCGGGGTGGTCCATGTCCAGACAGACCATCTTGGCTGCGCGCCGGGTGGTGCCGCCGCTCTTGGTCGCGCCAGCAGCGCGATCGAACACCTCGAGAAAGCTCATCAGTCCGCTCGAAGTGCCTCCGCCGGAGAGCTTCTCTTGCTTGCCACGAATGGCGCTGAAATTGGTGCCGGTGCCTGACCCGTACTTGAAGAGGCGCGCTTCGGACTTGATCAGGTCGTAGATTGACATCAAATCGTCATCGACCGCTTGAATGAAACAGGCCGAGCACTGGGGGCGCTCGTAGGCATTGGTGATCTCGTAGATCTCGTTGTCGCTGCCGGGTGCGGCCGTCGGGTTCCAGGCGTAGTTGCCGCCGGCCCCCTCGATCTCGTACTCGTGCCAGAGGCCGCAGTTGAACCAAACCGGCGAGTTGAACGCGCCGTACTGGTTGATCAAGAAGAAGCTCAGCTCGGCTTCGAAGCTGTCGGCGTCCTCGGTACTGGCGAAGTAGCCACCGAAACGTTCGCCGGCATCACGAATGGTGTGGGCGATTCGGTAGACCACCTGCCGAACACTGCTCTCGGTTTGGCTCTTGTCGCCATACAGGCCTGCTTTGCGGAAGTACTTGGAGACGACAATGTCAGTTGCCAGTTGCGACCAGTCGGCCGGGATCTCGGCACCCTCCATCTTGAACACGACCGAGCCATCCGGGTTGGTGATGACGCTGGTGCGCTTCTCGATGCACACCTGGTCGAGTGGGTCGTGATCGATCGTGGTCACCAAGCGCTCGAAACGCAGACCGCGGGAGCGCGGCCCACGGCGCTTGCTGCTGTGCGGCCGTGTGCTGGCTGCCTCGCTCGCGTCTTGCTTTGTCCCGGTCTTGTCGTTGGCATCGCCTGCGTTCATACCGTTGTCCCGCTCATCCACGATGTTTGCTTGCGCCATTGGTCGCTTTCCCCAGGTTTCCCTCAAATTGGCCTGACTCGCTGTTCACGAAAGGCAAGCCCCCACAAAAAAAAACATCGCCGAGACGATGCACCCCCCTTGTCAACTCAGTTCCGGCCCCCCGGAGGTACCGAGATGTGCGTTCGGGTTCCCGTCCAACCTACAGTGTCGCTAGCTCTACGGTTGTGAGCCTGCGTGGTTGCATTTGTTGTCGTGTTGCTCGAGCTGCCAGAAGTCGAGCGTAATCGCCATTTAGCTTCGAGGGCTCATCGCCAGCTGTGAGCCTGGACACCTGTTCAGTCGAGATGTCCGTACGAAGAATTTGATGGCGATCCATGTTCTTTGACACCGCCCAATTGGCGGGCCCGAAGGGGTTTCGATTACTACCCCAATGTTTAGGTCTCTAGCAAACGAAATATTGGCTGCGAGGGCCAAGTAATTGAAACCTCGCGGATCTTTTTAGTGCCCCTACACCTACACCCTGAACACGTGACGACTGAACACAACTTACCCGGTACAAATGCTCAGATTTCCAACAGTTTCTCAATAGCTTGTCCACCGCTCAGCGAAGTTACAGTCCAAAAAGGAGCCCCCGCCGCGGCGCCTCATGGCTCTGGGATCTACCGCTCGGACAAACCAGCTGGTGCGTAGCTAGAGCGCGACCGCTATGCTGGCTTTTCGGTGGTTTTGCCCCCAAGCAACAAGGATGCAGCCGAGCCCACGGGGAGCTTGCCGCCCCTCGCTGATGACGCGCTGCGGCTAGCCGCGCTCGGCGGCCTCGGTCAGATCGGCAGCAATTGCCTGGTGCTCGAGCAAAT